>NZ_CP118610.1:3265000-3400000 GCF_028993555.1 Ensifer adhaerens
GCGCAGTTGCGACATGGTCGCGGATCGGTTGCTTGCGGTGCCGCAACAGGCGCCGCCCCCGCATCCCAGGATTTTTCAGCGCTTCCTTATGTCGTCGCTGGACTTTTACGTGACGATCTGGTATCCGCTCGTCTAATCGTAAAGCTTCCAGCTTAGCGAATGTCATTCTTTTGCCTCCGGCACCTGACGGAGTCACAAACAACTCGAACCAAAGGAACGGGATTTCACGTGCAGGTACTTGTCCGCGATAACAATGTCGATCAGGCGCTCCGCGCTCTCAAGAAGAAGATGCAGCGCGAAGGCATTTTCCGCGAAATGAAGATGCGCGACTACTATGAAAAGCCGTCCCAGAAGCGCGCCCGCGAAAAGGCTGAAGCCGTTCGCCGCGTCCGCAAGCTGGCACGCAAGCGTGCACAGCGCGAAGGCCTCCTGGCCCGCTGATTTGTCGTTTTTTCGACGTTATCTGATGCAAGTCGTGGCGGGGGCGAAATATCGCCACCGCCTTTTTTTGGTATGGACATCTTTTCCGCCGCCGGGCTAGCGTGATCGACGCTGCCGGTTGACGGATGGCTGGCCGGAGCGTTTGACCGGACGGTTTGCCGAGGCCCGATGAAGCCCGGCTGCGGAGCCCGCGGGGAGTTTTAGCGGCTCTACTGCATAATTCCTTAGATCAGATTCGATTTAGGGGCAGAATTATGCAGAAACTCAACGTGTTACAGCGACCTTGGCGCGTCATGAAAGACACGCGGCGCTGTAGGAACGGAAGCCGACGGCTTTCGAGACCTTGTCGATTTGAGGGATCAACCTTTGACACTTGCTGCCATGACTGCGGACGTCTCCGGTTTTACTGTCCATGAGGCGTCTCGCCGCCACCAGCGCAAGCCGCGGCTTGCCGCCATGCTGCTCCTTGGTTCGGCCCTTCTGATTGCCGGTTGCACCACCGACGGCCCGGAGTCGATGACCAACAAGGTCGAGCGCGAGCAGGGCTCGCAGGAAAACATCGCCTCGCTGTCGAGCGTCATCGCCTCCAATCCGAGCGATCCGGAAGGCTACAACGTCCGCGGCTCGGCTTACGGTCGCGCCGGCGAATACCGCCGCGCCATTGCCGATTTCGACCAGGCGATCCAGCTGAACCCTCGCTTCTACCAGGCCTATGCCAACCGGGCGCTCGTTCACCGCAACATGGGCAACACCCAGGCGGCACTTGCCGATTACAACATGGCGCTGCAGCTCAACGGCAGCTACGACGTCGCCTATATCGGCCGCGGCAATCTCTACCGGCAGGCCGGCCAGCTCGATTCCGCCTTCAACGATTTCAACAAGGCGATCCAGCTCGACACGACCGATCCCCGCGCCTACCACAATCGCGGCCTGATCTATCAGGCACGCAACCAGCACGGCCAGGCGATCGAAGACTTCTCGACCGCGATCTCGCTGTCGCCGAGCTCGCCGGAACCCTATAATGGTCGCGGCATTTCCTATGTCGCTCAAGGGGACGACGACAACGCCTTCTCCGACTTCAACACCGCGATCAACCTCAACGGCAAGGTTGCCGAGTCGTGGGCCAACCAGGCGCTGATCTACGAGCGCAAGGGCGACAAGGCCAAGGCGTCGAAGTCCTATTCGCACGCATTGCAGCTCGACCCGAAATATGAACCGGCGCGCGCCGGTCTTGCCCGGGTCAAGGCGTCCTAAGCCTTCCTCTTCGTGTTTTTCGAAACGCCCGCGACCGCTTCGCGGGCGTTTTCGTTTGTGCAGCGCGTGACCCACCGAAACCGCTGCGGGGAACATTCCTGGCCATCGTCCGTTTGCCTGAGGCAATAGCAACGGAGACCAAGCCATGATCAAACGAAGCCTCGCCACTGCGCTGACCCTGGCCGCGCTTGCCAGCAGTCCGGCAGCCGCGCAGAACTATGTCTCGCTCGGCCGCCTCGTCTGTGGCTCGGAGGGCGGCACCGGCATGATCGTGACCTCGACCAAGAACCTGATGTGCACCTTCACGCCAGCCAACGGCGGACCGAAGGCCGTCTATGCCGGCACGATCCGCAAGATCGGCATCGACATCGGCAAGACGGGCAAGAGCACCATGGTCTGGGACGTCCTTGCCAAGACCGGAACGCCAGTCAGCGAATTCGCGCTTGCCGGCGAATATTATGGTGTCGGGGCTGATGCGAGCGTCGCTGTTGGTGGCGGCGCCAAGGTGATCGGCGGCGGCACCGACAAGGCCTTCATGCTGCAGCCGGTCAATGTTCAGGTCCAGGAAGGACTGAACCTTGCGGTCGGCATCGACGAACTGACGCTGGTGCCTGCCGGTTAGATCTGCAGCGCAGAAACATGCGCTTGCTTCCGGAATGCGTAGCGTACCGAAATGCCTTCCAACGCAAAACGCCCGCCGAAAGGCGGGCGTTTCATTGTCCATCGATGCAAGCAGCGCTTACGCGTGCAGCGCCTTGACGATGTCTTCCGTCACCTTCTTGGCATCGCCGAGCAGCATCATCGTGCCGTCCTTGTAGAACAGCGTGTTGTCGATGCCGGCATAGCCCGAGCCGAGCGAGCGCTTGACGAAGAGGCAGGTCTTGGCCTTGTCGACGTCGAGGATCGGCATGCCGTAAATCGGCGAGGACTTGTCGTCGCGCGCTGCCGGGTTGGTGACGTCGTTGGCGCCGATGACGTAGGCGACATCGGCCTGCGCGAACTCGGAGTTGATGTCCTCGAGTTCGAACACTTCGTCATAGGGCACGTTCGCCTCCGCAAGCAGCACGTTCATGTGGCCGGGCATGCGGCCCGCCACCGGATGGATCGCGTACTTGACCTCGACACCGGCGGCCTTCAGCTGGTCGCCCATTTCGCGCAGCGCATGCTGCGCCTGGGCAACCGCCATGCCGTAACCGGGAACGATGATCACCTTGGAGGCGTTCGCCATCAGGAAGGCCGCATCATCGGCCGACCCCTGCTTGACCGTGCGCTGGACACCGTCGTCGCTGCCGGCCGCCGCCGTCTCGCCGCCGAAGCCGCCGAGGATGACGGAGATGAACGAGCGGTTCATGCCCTTGCACATGATGTAGGAGAGGATCGCGCCGGAGGAGCCGACGAGCGCCCCGGTGATGATCAGCGCCAGGTTGCCGAGCGTGAAGCCGATGCCGGCCGCCGCCCAGCCCGAATAGGAGTTGAGCATCGAGACGACCACCGGCATGTCGGCGCCGCCGATCGGAATGATGATCAGCACGCCGAGCGCCAGCGACAGCACGACGATCAGCCAGAACACCGTAGTGCTCTGCGTCAGGACCAACATGATCACCAGTACGACGAGCGCCGCGGCAAGACCGGCATTGATGGCGTGGCGGCCCGAAAGCATGATCGGCTTGCCCGACATACGTCCGTCGAGCTTCAGGAAGGCGATGACCGAGCCGGTAAAGGTGATGGCGCCGATGGCGACGCCGAGCGACATTTCGACCAGCGCCTGCGCGTGGATGTCGCCGAGAGTGCCGATGCCGAAGCTCTCGGGGGCATACATGGCGGCAGCCGCCACCATGACGGCGGCAAGACCGACCAGCGAGTGGAAGGCGGCGACCAGCTGCGGCATCGAGGTCATGGCGATCCGGCGGGCAATGACGGCACCGACGCCGCCACCGATGGCAAGGCCGAGCACGATCAGCATCAAGCCGCCGAAGCTCGGCTTGGCAAGCAGCAGCGTCGTGACGATGGCAATGCCCATGCCGACCATGCCGTAGGTATTGCCCTTGCGGCTGGTGGTCGGGTGCGAGAGGCCGCGCAACGCCATGATGAACAGGACGCCGGAGACGAGATAGAGGAAGGCTGCGAAGTTCGCGTTCATCGGGCCGGCCTCACTTGTCTTTTTTCTTGTACATGGCGAGCATGCGCTGGGTGACGAGGAAGCCGCCGAAGATGTTCACGGAGGCAAGCACCAGCGCGATGAAGCCGAAGCCCGTCGCAAGACCAGAGGCCGAGATGCCGACGGCAAGCAGTGCGCCGACGACAATGACCGAGGAGATCGCGTTGGTGACCGCCATCAGCGGTGTGTGCAGCGCCGGCGTCACCGACCAGACCACGTAGTAGCCGACGAAGATCGCCAGCACGAAGATCGCCAGGCGGAAGACGAAGGGATCGATCGCACCGCCGGTGGCGCCATGGGCGACAGCGCCGGCCGCGTCCGGCACGTATTCAGCCGCAGTGCGGACCGCTTCCACTGCCCGGTCGAGATCGGCGAGCGCCTTGTCGAGAAGTTCATTCGCCATCACTTGTCCCCCTTGCTGGCGCCGAAGTTCGGATGCACGACCTCACCGCCATGGGTGAGCGCCGTCGCCTTGACGAGTTCGTCCTCCATGTTGAGGGCGAGCGCCTTGGTCTCCTTCGAAACCATCGTTTCCAGGAAGGTGACGAGGTTCTTGGCGTAAAGACCGGACGCCGAAGCCGCGATGCGGCCAGGAACGTTGAGATGGCCGATGACCTTGACGCCCTCGACGTCGGCAACCTTGCCGGCCTCCGCCCCTTCGACATTGCCGCCGCGCTCGACAGCAAGATCGACTGCTATCGAACCGGGCTTCATGCTCTTCAGCATGTCGCGGGTAACGAGCCGCGGCGCGGGACGGCCGGGGATGAGTGCCGTTGTGATGACGATGTCCTGCTTGGCGATATGCTCGGCGACGAGTGCCGCCTGTTTCGCCTGATAGTCCTTGGACATTTCCTTGGCGTAGCCGCCGGCCGTTTCGGCCGCCTTGAACTCCTCGTCCTCGACGGCGATGAACTTGGCGCCGAGCGAGGCAACCTGTTCCTTGGCGGCCGGGCGAACGTCCGTCGCCGATACCACCGCGCCGAGACGGCGCGCGGTCGCGATCGCCTGGAGACCGGCAACGCCGGCACCCATGACAAAGACCTTGGCGGCAGGAACGGTACCTGCCGCCGTCATCATCATCGGCAACGCCCGATCATATTCGCAGGCCGCGTCGATCACGGCCTGGTAGCCGGCGAGATTCGCCTGGCTCGACAGCACGTCCATCGACTGCGCACGGGTGATGCGCGGCATCAGCTCCATCGCGAAGGCCGTAAGACCGGCCTTCGCCATCTCGGCGATTGCCGCCTCGTTGCCATAGGGATCCATGATGGCGATAACGATCGCACCGGATTTGTAACCGGCGATTTCGGCAGTCGTCGGCCGGCGCACCTTGAGTACGACGTCCGCCGCCTTGGCGTCAGCGATCGTCCCAATCCGGGCTCCGACCTTTTCGAACTCAGCGTCCGGAATGCGCGACAAAAAGCCGGCGCCCGCCTCGATAACGACGTCGAAGCCGAGGCTTTTCAGTTTCTTCACTGTATCCGGTGATGCGGCAACGCGACCCTCGTTCGGGTCCGTTTCCTTGGCGACAAAGACGATCTCGCTCACAAATCCCCCTCCTTGGCCGCAATCGAGCCAAAGCCGGAATGCGGGCATTCTCTCCGACTGCAAAGCGTGCGACCGATCGGGCCTCACGCCCCCGTATGCGAGGCACTGGGGTGCCAGGCACATACTTCTGGAAACAGACCGTTCCTGGGTATTCGAACCGCAACCGGCTCGGCATCGCGGATCTGCTTTCCACTCCCCCCTCACGCAGTGAGGAAACACGTCCCGTTGCAGTGAATGCCCGGGGCGTGGAGATCTCTAGGTTCTGGCACGCAGCGTCGACGCCTCCAGTCGACGGCATGCACCTTCGTCCGGGCTCGCGCCCGGTCGCCGAGGATGCGCCAGGCCCCCGGCAATCAGTCCGATGACGCTGATTAGCGCAGGAAGAAGAAGCCTGCGACGTTGAGCAGTATGAAGAGCACGAGCGAGGAGAAGAAGCCCATCGTCGTGAAGAATGCGGCAGCCATGGCAATCAGCAGCGCCACGCAGAACAGCGTGCCGTACTTCGATGCGCTCAGGAACATGAGGTAGGTCTTCTCGTGCTCCGGATAATCCATCGGAGCGCCTACATCGACCGGTCCAGAATGATGCTCAGCCATCGTTCAAATTCTCCCTGAATGCCACGGCGCGACCCTTGGTCGCCGCCGCTCCTAATCGAAGCATGGCTCCCGCGAAAAGTCGCGAAAACCCTTATAGCTGCCCTTACACAATGCTTGGGCCGGGCGCAACGAAAACCCGTCCTTTGGCAGTACTTGATGGGGCGATATGCCGCGGTCGACTGCAAGGGTGGCGCGAATGGGCGCGCCCCGCCTTCTGATGTCGACGCCGAAGACGGCTAGCGGAAGACGGAGGTCCGATAGGAACGTCCATAACCGGTTTGCGCCATGCGCGCGGTCGGCAGGATGGTCAACGGTGCGAACGGCACCTCGCTGCGATCAGCAAACATCATGCGGCGCTCGAAAGGCTCCGAATCGAAGATTGGGTAGCGGTCGAGGATCGAGGGTCGCTGGCCCCGCACCTGTGCCACGAGCAGGGCGCCATCGGCATTGTAGACCCCCAGGTTCTCGCGCTTGGCGACGACGGTCTCCGAGGCGAAAATGCGCTTGTAGAAGGCGGTATGGCGCGGCCGGCAGGCCGTCAGGCAGCGGTCGGCGGAAAAGTACTCGCAGGCCATGGCGACCGGGCGGAGCGTCAGGTAGGGAAGCGCCCGCATCTCGTCGCCGATGACATCAGGGTCGACGGCCAATCGGCCCGGATCGACCAGGACCATGCCGGCATCGAGGAACGCGTCGATCTCGGAGCCGAAGATCAGTCCCGACGTACTGGCGCGATGTTCCGGTGTGACGTGATGTACGCGAACGGTGCTGATGAGGCTCTCATCGAGATAGATGCCGAAGACATAGGCGTGGCTGTCGAAGTCGAGATCGTCGATCAGCGTTGAGCCCGTCAACTCCATAAGATTGACGGACTTGTAGGCCTTGTAGCGCAGTCGCGCGATGTCCTCCATGTCCTCGCCGGTCTCGACCCGCCGATATTCGACACGATCGAGCAATTGCATCAGCTTTTCAGAAAAGCGCCCAGGCTCCGCCTGGTGAACCGTCTCACCCATATTCCAGACCTCATGGTTAACAAATCGTTAACCTATTGACGGAAGATGGGGCGGCAACCGCAAAACGGAACAGTTCACCGTTAACTTTTTGTTAACCCTAAAAATCGGTGAATTTATTCGGTTGATTTAGAGCGATACGCGCCAAGCTGGGATGCATTTGCCGCAACTAATCAATGATTTGCTGTCGAATGAGCAGCATCAAAACGGAACGGAATTTGGGGTCGCGGCGTCAGGCGATGCGCTTGCTGGTGGGCTTTGCGCCTCGTTTTGGCACACCATTCTTGCAAAGCGTCGCAATAGCAGAAGCAGGCATGGGGGCAGCGAACACGAAGCCCTGTATCAAATCGGCACAATTGTGCTCGTTGATCAGCTGCAACTGATCGGTCGTCTCGACGCCTTCGACGACGATGCGCAGGCCGAGGGCGCGGGCAAGATTTGCCGTACCGCGCAGAAGCTTGAAGCGGCGCGAATCCTCACGGATGTTGCGCACAAAGGACCGATCGATCTTGATTATGTCGACCGGCAGGACATCGAGGTAGCTGAGGCTCGAATAGCCGGTGCCGAAATCGTCGATGGCAATGGTGATGCCGAGGCCCCGCAGCTCGCGCAGGATCGCCTGCACCTTGAGCGGCTCGTCCATCAGGCAGCTTTCAGTCACCTCCAGATGCAGCCGCGAAGCGTCGAGACCGGTTGCCTGCAGAGCGTCCGTGACCATCGTGACGATTTCGCTGCTGCGCAGATCCAGCACCGACAGATTGACCGAGACGGACACATCGCTCGGCCAGTCCATGCAATTCCGGCATGCCTGGTCGAGCACGAAACGCGTGATCTCCGTGACCAGCCCCAGTTCCTCGGCGAGCTGAATGAACACGTTCGGCGGCACGGGCCCGCGCTCGGGATGCGTCCAGCGTGCCAGCGCTTCGCAGCACTCGACCCGGCCACCGCTCGGCGCGAACATCGGCTGGTAGGAAAGCGTCAGGCTGCGCGCGTTGATCGCCTCGCGCAGATCGGCTTTCAGCTTCTGGCGGTCGACATAGCGGGCGTCCATCTCGACTTCGAACGCGGTGCAGCCGCCCCGGTTGCGCAGCTTGGTTTCCGATAGCGCAAGATCCGCCTTGATCTGCAGGTCTTCGAGTTTCAGATCCACGTTCGACGCGATGACGAAGCCCGCGCTCATGGTCATGTTGAAGGTGAAGCCGCCGGCAACATAGGTGCCACGCAGTTCCGTGTGGAGCCCGCGCATCCGTTCTTCCAGATCGGTGACGTCGGCCCTGTTCGGGAAGAACACGACAAATTCGTCGCCCATCAGGCGCGCCGCAATCGCATCATCGCAGGCGAGCGCCTTCAACCGGCCGGCGATCGCCTGCAGCAGCTTGTCGCCGACGATGTGGCCGCGCATGTCGTTGACATGCTTGAATTCGGTGACGTCGAGAACCATCAGACCGACGAGCCGGTCCTCCCTCTCGTCGCCACTTGCGGCGGCCACAACCAGCTCTCCGAAGTAGTCGCGGCTCGGCAGTTCGGTCAGCTTGTCGAAGCGCACCATGTGCAGAATCTGCTTGTCCGCCTGCACACGCGCCGTCACATCCTCGAAGATCAGCACGATATCGCCATTGTCGCGGCGGCTGGCCGAAAACTCGAGATGCAGCTCTTCGCTGACCGGGATCAAGACCTGCGGGCGCTTTCCCTTGAGCAGGAGATCGAGCTGGCGCGAGATCGCCTTGGTCTTGTCGGTATCGAGCCGCATGCGCCGCGCACCGCGCCTTATCACGTCATCGAGCAGCCAATCCTTGAGCTCCGTCCTGTCGCCAAGCGCCAGCAACTCGCTGGCACGCTCATTGGCCACCACGACACGGCCATCGCCATCCAGCATGAACAGGCCATGCGTCATGTTGTTGAGCGCGGCGTCGAATTGGCCGGCAATCGTCGCGATCTCGCGCGCCGCCAACACGTTCTCATAAAGAAAGGCGCGCACATTGTTGGCCATCATCCAGGTGGAAAGAATGAACGGCAGGATGAGGCAGGCGAGCGCCAGCATGAACACGTCCTGCAGCGTGATCAGGCCGATCACGATCGGCAGGCATGCCGACGAGGACAGGAGAAGCACGGCCCGCTCCGAGCCGTAGTTGCGCCCGACGAGCGAGATCATCGAGGCCAGCGTCACCGATATGGTGGCGAGCTCGGAAAAGGAATCCTGACTGACGGCAATGGCGTAACCGCAGGCGATGCCGCAGGTGAGCGTGACGCTGACACCGCCGACGATGTAGCGGTTCTCCCATTTGCGGACCATCGCCCGGTCGGCATTGGAGAAATCCTGCCGGTCGAACCGCGCCATATCGACATTGCGCAGCGCCCAGAGCACGAAGATCACGCCGGAGCAGGCGAGATATAGCGGATCACTGGTCTTGAGATAGACGAGCAGAAACGTCACGACATGCGACAACATGCCGATCAGCAACGTCTTGCGATGTTCGTAGAGCGAGCTCACGGATGACAGATACACGTCAGTCGGAAGAGCGCTCTGTCCAAGTCGCATCATGAACCAAGCTCCGGTTTACCGGATTGTTAGGGGTGATGACTTAACGAATGATTTCGTCTAACGCCCCGAAAAAAGTACTGAATCCCAGAAAAACCACAGGGCCGGGCCGGCAACACCCAAGGGTTCAACTCAGTAGTGCGAACCGCGCTGAACAGTACTCGGTTTCTGCAACCAAACATAGTATCCGCGCAATAAAAGGGCCTGGCTGCAACTTCGACAATTCTGCGATGCTGGCGGCCGATCCCAAATTAACGTGAAGGATGGTTACTCGAACCTAAAGAATTACCTGCGATTTCCTGCCGTTTTCAGAGCGTGCTCGCTACCAGTCGACTTTGGATCGGCGCAGCGATCACGCTCACCACCTTCTCAGTTGACTTTCATCCGCATCTGAAGGCAAGGCTTTTCTCAAGCGTGTCACGGAGCCTGATGATGTCGAAACCTGTCGTTGCCATCCCCTGCGATTTCCGCGAATTCGACGGCAATGTCTGGCATGTCGTTGCCCATCAATATGTGCGCGCCGCCGTCGAAGGCGCCGGCGTCATGCCCTTCCTCGTACCGGCGCTCGAAACCGGCAACGACATCGACGAAATCCTCGACCGCGTCGACGGCGTGCTTGCAAGCGGAGCCCGTTCCAACGTGCATCCGTCGCTCTATGGCCGGGAGGCCAAGGACACCGACGGCCCCTTCGATCCCGGCCGCGACGCGACCAGCCTGCCGCTCATCCGTCGGGCGCTGGAGCGCGGCGTGCCGCTGCTCGCCATCTGTCGCGGCATCCAGGAACTGAACGTCGCGCTCGGCGGCACGCTGGCGAGCGAAATCCAGGACCAGCCCGGGATCTGGGATCACCGCAAACCCGACGTGAAGGAACTCGACGTAGCCTATGGCATCCGTCAGGACGTCATCGTCAAGGAGGGAAGCTGCCTCGCTCCAGTGCTTGGCGCCGGCCGCATCCGCGTTAATTCGTTGCACCGCCAAGCGATCGGCTCCGCCGCTCCGCGGCTGGCGGTCGAAGCGGTCGCCGACGACGGCACCATCGAAGCGGTCTCGGTCATCGGCGCCAAGGCTTTCGCGGTTGGCGTGCAGTGGCATCCGGAATACTGGGTACGCACCGACACGCCTTCGGCAAGCCTGTTCAAGGCGTTCGGCGATGCCGTCAGAACCTACGCCGCCGGCCGCCTGGCGGCCTGACCCTTTCCGCCTCCGTATCGCCGCCCGAAGGAACGGCGCCAGGTGTCATCGCGCGCGCCGCGTGAACGGAGTCTCCGGCACCGGCGTCAGCGCTTTTCCGGTCGCAAACCAGGTTTCGATATTGTCGACGACGAGATCGGCCATGGCGTTGCGTGTCACCACCGATGCCGACGCCACATGCGGCAACAGTGACACGTTTGGCAGCGCCATCAGCGCGTCCGGCACCTGCGGTTCGTTCTCGAACACATCGAGACCGGCCCCGGCGATCACGCCGCTCTGAAGCGCCTGGATCAGCGCCCGTTCGTCGACGGTCGAACCGCGACCGACATTGATCAGAACGCCATTGTTGCCGAGTGCGGAAAGCACCTCGGCATTCACCGTTCGCCGCGTCGCCACCGTGCCGGGCACGATGACGATGAGTGTATCGACAGCCGCCGCGAGGCCGACGAGCGTCGGATGGTAGGCATAGGAAAGGCCTTCGCGCGGACTGCGCGTGTGGTAGGCGATCGATACCCCGAAAGCTTCCAGCCGCCTGGCGATCGAAAGGCCGATGCGCCCGAGGCCATAAAGACCGACGCCTCGGCCGCGCAGCGACAGCGGCGACAACGGGAACGCGCCGTCACGGCTCCAGCGCCCCTGGCGCAGCCATTGCTCTGCCTGCGGCAGCTGGCGGAGCGTGTTCAGCAGCAGGCCAATCGCAGTGTCGGCCACCTCTTCGGTCAGGACATCCGGTGTATTGCTGACGGCGATGCCCTTGGCGGCTGCATGCGCGATCTCGACGCCGTCGTAGCCGACGCCGAAATTGGCGATGATCTCAAGCTGCGGCAGGGCATCCATCAGCGCGGCGGGCACGCGTCCGGAAACGGCAATGGCCGTTACATCCTGCATCTGCGTGGTCACCAGCGCCGGATCCGCGTTTTCGATCCTGACGACCTCGAACCGCTCCGCGAGCCGATCGATGACCCGTTGGTTGATCTTTCCGGGCACGAGGACGCGCGTGCGGTTCACAGACATGGGCAGCTCCTGTCGGGAGGGAGATCTCAGGCGATGACGCGCAACGGGCCGGTCGACTGGCGGATGCGCATTTCCGGCTTGATCAGGTGAATGCCGTCAGGCTCATGGCTGCCCGAGAGCTTGTCGAGCAGCGCGCGGGCGGCACTGCGGCCGACATCGGCCTGGCCGTTCCAGACGGTGGTCAGCGCCGGCGTTGCGATCGAGGCCTCTTCCAGATCGTCGTAACCGGTGACCGAGATATCGACGCCTGGGACAAGACCGGCGCGGGCAATGCCGTTCATCATGCCGATCGCCACCAGATCGTTCCAGCAGACGACAGCCGTCGGTTTCTGCGGCAGGGAGAGCAGATGCACCGCCGCCTCGAAGCCGCCCTGCTTCGTGCGCGGGCCGGGAATACGCAGCTCCGGATCGACCTCGATATTGGCCTTGCGCAGCGCGTTGACATAGCCCTGATAGCGGTCGCGCCCGGTCGACGTCTGGTCGGTGCCGCCGACCATGGCGATACAGCGATGACCGAGGCCGATCAGATGGTTGGTCGCAAGCGAGATGCCATAGGCGTCATCGCCGCGGAAGATCGGAACGTCCACGCCCTCGATCGAACGGGCAATCAGGATCGCCGGCATGCCATTGTCCTCGGCAAGCTGGATGTCCTCCAGCGGCGTGCCGATCGCCGGCGACATGATCACGCCATCGCCGCCGAGCTGCAGCAGCGTTTCGATGAAATCGCGCTGCTTGTCGACGGAATCGTAGTGGTTGGAGAGAATGAAGGTCTGCTTGTCGCGGTCGAGCTCGGCCTCGATCGCTTTCAGGATTTCGCCGTAGAACGGGTTCATGATGTCGTGCACGACGACGCCGATGATGCCCGAACGGGATGTTCTGAGACTAGCGGCGCGACGGTTGTAGATGTAGCCGAGCGCGCGCGCCTGTTCCTTGATCTTGTCACGGGTGACGGTCGCCACCAATGGACTGTCGCGCAAAGCCAGGGATACCGTTGCCGTCGAAAGACCGAGTGTTTCCGCGATCGTCGAAAGCTTGACCTTTTGCGCCACGATGCCCCCTGTAAGCCCTGTTTCGCCCCCGGCCGCGCCAGCCCCACTATTCAAGCCGAGTGAGGTTTTTGCAGCAACCCTTGCAGCACCCGTCGCACATCCCAGCGGACATGCGCGTGCCACAAATTTAAATCCCTTTTAAACTGTTTAAATCGCCACGGCAATATGCGGCGAACAAGGCTCAGTCGGCGGCCCGGGCGGCCTGGAGGTTGCTGTCGACGGCGCGCAGCAGTTTCATCAGGGTGCGCACCTGCTTGTCGGTCAGGCCGCGTGTCGCGAGCTTTTCCGAGTGCTGTCCAGCCTCGGCGATGGTCTGCAGACGGTTGCGGCCGGGCTCGGTGAGATAGACCTTGGTGAGTCGGGCATCGTCCTCGTCCGGACGGCGCTCGAGGAAGCCTTGCGCCTCCATCCGCCCGATCGTGCGGGTCATGGTCGGCGCCTTGACCCCAAGCCTGGCGGCAAGCCCACCCGCGGTCATGCCGTCGGTTTCGGCCAGCGCCAGCATCACGCCGTCCTGTCCGGCGTAAAGACCACTTTCAAGCAGATTGCGGGAGAGCACGGTGCGCATGGAACGCGCTGCCTGGACAAGGATAGCGGCAAGATCGTGCGGCTCAATCAGGAGCTCGTCCTTCTTCTTGCCGTTCTTGCCCTTCTTTTCGGCCTTGCTCTTCTTGCCCATTGGACCTCCTGCCGAATCCCCACAACGAACACTTATAACAATACAGCTTGCGATTACGAACTGTATGACTCAAATAACAATTTTACGACAATTGACGTGGAGGTTCGAAGAGAAATGTCGATGCCTGAGCCGCGATGGCAGGACAATCCGACCGACCTTCCGCCCGGTGCCCGCCGCGACTGGATCGCCGTGCTGCCGCTCGGCGCCCATGAACAGCACGGTCCACATCTGCCCTTCGAAACCGACACGCTGATCGCCGAGGGTATCGTCTCGCGCACGATCGCCGCCCTGCCCGCCGACCTTCCGGCAACATTCCTACCGGTGGAGCCGGTCGGCTATTCCGTCGAACACATGGATGTCGCCGGCAGCCAGACCCTCGCCTATGACGAGGCGGTCGAGCGCTGGCTCGGCCTTGCCGGTGATCTTCACAGGCAAGGCATCCGCAAGTTCGTCATGCTGAACGCCCATGGCGGCAACTCGCCGTTGATGACGATCGTCGCCACCGAGGCGCGCGTGCGCTTCAGCATGCTGGCTGTCGCCACGAGCTGGACCCGCTTCGGACAACCGGATGGCTGGATCAGGCCGGAGGACAAGGCGCTCGACATCCACGGCGGCGACATCGAGACATCGGTGATGCTGGCGCTCCATCCGAACAGGGTCGACATGGCCAAGGCCGCACGTTTCCCCTCGCGCCAGGGCGAGTTTGTCGAACGCTTCAAGCACCTGCGCGCCTATGGCCCCCACGCCTTTGGCTGGAAGATGCGCGACCTGAATGACGAAGGCGTCGCCGGCAATGCCGCGGCCGCCACCGCCGCACGCGGCGAGATCCTAATCGCCCATGCCGTCCAGGGCCTTCTTGAGCTACTGGCCGATATCAGGGATTTCGACCCGGCCGATCTCGCCTGACGGTGACAGGCATGCCCATACGGACATCGCCCGGCAAGCGCCATTGGTCGGCCTCGGCATACTCCGTTGTCCGGCAAACACTTTGTTTGCGCTTTTGCGGTATCAGATTTGCGAACGTGAAGGCGTAGGGCAGACACACCCATGGCGAAGATCATCGCGCTCGGCGCCTATTTCTACCAGGCCGTCATCGCCTTCGGCCTGCTGATCATCGTCGCCCACTGGCTGGCGCCGGCCGACTACGCCAGCTACTCGTTGTTCATCTCCATCTGCCAGTTTGCCGCGATCGCCGCCTTCGAATGGGTGCGCTTCGCCTGCACGCGGTTCTACCCGGGAGCAGATGCGGACAGTGAAGCGGCGGAACGACGCGTAATCCTGACTGAAGCCCTTGTCTGCGCCGTCCTGTGCCTGATCGCGGCGAGCGTGTCCCTCTTCTTCGGCGTGCCACCCGTCGTGGCGCTTGTCGGCGGACTGGTCTCGATCGCGCAAGGGGGCAGCGACCTGCATCTGACGATGCTGCGATTCCGCCAGAATTTTCGCGCCTTCTCGGTGCTGCAGGGATCTCGCGCCACCATCCTCGCCGCGGGCACGCTTCTCGGTGCGCTCATCTCGCCAAGCTTCCTGTCGACGGTCACGGGTCTTCTCGCTGGCTACGTTGCCTATGGCCTACTTGCGTTCCTGCTCTCGCGCCGCGCCGTCACGCGCCCTGCAGTCGCGCTCGACAGCGCCCGTATCCGCAAGCATCTCGTCTATGGCAGCGTGTCGGCCGGGGCCGCCACCGCCGCCATGTTCGCGCCCTTGGTACTGAAGGCGATCCTCACCTCCGCACTCGGCGCGACGGGCGCCGCCGGCGCCCTGCTCGCGCTCGACCTGCTGCAACGTCCGTTCGTGCTCATCGTCTCCGCATTGCAGGCAATCCAGTATCCGGAGATCGTCGCCGCCCATGACCGGGCTGAAGATCGCGCAAGTCTTCCCCGCCAACTCGGCCAATACTACGCGCTGCTGACAAGCTTCGCCCTGATGATGGCGGCCGGCATCTTCGCCGTCCTGCTGCCCGCCGCCTGGCTCGTCATCAGTCCGGACCTGCAGCGAGGCTTCCTCGCCACGGCACCTGCCATCATCGTGCTTTCGCTTGTTCGCACGCTGACGCAGATCATGTTGCCGACGCCGCTGCACTTGAGGCAGCGCCTTGCGTTGATCCTGCTGCTCGCCGTGGCCGACTGCGTGCTCTTAAGCCTTGGGGCATTGGCAGCCCTGGCCGTGGCTGGGGCGGATGATGCGGCACTGGCCTGGGGGAGCACCATCGGCGCGGTCCTCGCCGCCCTGGTCGGCCTTCGCCTGATGTCCTCGCTCGCTTTCGACTTCTCCTGGCCGCCCGTGCTCTTGTCCGCCGCCGGACTTGGCGCGGCCGTGCTGGCTTTCTTCCTCTCCGGTGAAACCAGCTACGTCGCGATCGGTACCGGCATTGTCGTTGGAGGTCTTCTCTGCCTGCTCGCGCTCAACCGGTTGCGGCTGATGATGCAGTCGCCGAGACCCGGCGCAGCCTAGGCGCTAAGAGAAACTGCACGAATTTCAGGTTAGATCGCGCCGAAACGAGCGGAGGCGCCCCATGAACATCGTCGTCGGCATTGCGACCGCGGGCCGCCGCGATGTCCTATCCGAAACCCTGTTGCATCTGACGTGGCAGACGCGGCTGCCCGACGGCGTCCTCATCTGCCCGAGCACGGGGGACGACGTCGACGAAGCCGGAATCGGCGCGCTTCCCCTGGAGACCCGTATCGTCGCGGGCAACAAGGGCTCCAGCGCCCAGCGCAATGCCATCCTCGACCAGGCGACAAACGCCGACCTGATCGTCTTTTTCGACGACGACTTCCTGCCGCGCAGCGATTTTCTCGCCGAGGTCGAAAGGCTCTTCCGGCGCGAGGCGGATCTCGTCGTGGCAACCGGCCAGGTTCTGGCCGATGGCATTCACGGCCCGGGCATATCGATTGCCGATGCCAAGGCGATCCTCGACGCGGATCCCGGCGCCGAGCCGCACGATGTCACGCAGCCGGCCTTCAACGCCTATGGCTGCAACATGGTCTTCCGCGTATCGGCGATTGCCGCCGAGCGCACCCGTTTCGACGAACGCCTGCCGCTCTATGGCTGGCAGGAGGATGTCGATTTCTGCCGCCGTCTGGCCTCGCACGGGCGGATCGTGAAATCGCCTGTGCTGCGCGGTGTCCATCTCGGCAACAAGCGCGGCCGTACCTCGGGTCTTCGCTTCGGTTATTCGCAGGTCGCCAACCCGCTTTATCTGCGCAACAAGGGCACGGTCGGACTGAAATGGGCGCTTCGCCTCATGGGCGGCAACATAGCCGCCAACATCCTCGGCAGCCTCAAGCCGCAAGGCCTCGTCGATCGGCGCGGCCGCCTCAAAGGCAACCTCATGGCATTTGGTGATTTTGTCCGGGGTCGACTGGACCCGATGCGGGTTCTCGACCTGTGATAGCCAGGCCGCGCCGAATGGATCAGGCGTGCTGCGCCGCCAGCATGTTGAGCAGCACGGCCGCGCTTCCGTCCCAGGAAAAGCGCTTGGCGTTGTCGAAGCCGCCCCGCCTCAACTGCCGGCGCAGAGCATCGTCGGCGGAGATCGTCCGCATCGCCTCGACCAGGGTCTCCGGCTTCAAGGGATCGAAGTAGCGGACCGCATCGCCGCAGGCCTCGCGGACCGGCGGGATGTCGGCGGCGAGCACGGGACAACCTTGCGACATCGCTTCAAGCGGCGGGATGCCGAAACCCTCGTAGAGGCTGGGAAAGACGAAGGCGACGGCCCGCCGCTGCAGTCCGGCGATCTCTTCATCGGTCAGGCGCCCCGGAAAAATCAGATTGCCCTTCGATGTCGGCGCGATGTCGCGAAACACCGTCGGGTCGGTACCGCCCACGACCACGAGCTTGTGGTTGCGGGCGCCAAGCGCCTCGAAAGCGCGCACCGCGAAGTCGACATTCTTGTTGGGCTTCAGCGTGCCGACCAACAGGAAGAACGGCGTGTCGGCGAGTCCCAGCCGTTCGATGATCCCCTCGTCCGGGCGAAGCGCTGCGAAATGATCCGTCGCATTGTAGATCACGTCGATACCGGCCGCCGGCACGCGGAAGACATCGGCGAGTTCCTGGCGCGAGAAGTTCGAGACCGTGCCGATTTTCGCCCGCCGTGTCAGAAGGTAGCCGAGCGTCCCATGGAACAGCCGGTAGCCGCGGCCGAACGAGGCTGGATGACGAAACAAGGTGACGTCGTGGATCACAACCACCTGGTCACCGTGCAGCACCGGGCCGCTGCCGCCGAAGCCGACGAGCGTGTCGCGCCGTGCGCGCCAATAGAGCGCGCGCTGCTCCCAGACGTGGCCTGGCCCGGAGCCGAATGACTCGACCGAAATCGCCTTGAGACCGAGATCGCCGGCCGCCTTGCCCGGTGCGAGCACCCGCCAGCGCACGCCCTTCAGGGCATGCGGCACTTGGCCGGAGGCGATGCGGGCGTCGAGTGCCCGGGTCATCTCGCGGGCGAAGCGCTGAACGCCGGTGAGCGGCTGGGTCAGGAACCGGCCGTTGATGGAAATCGTCTTCACCTGTGCACCCCTAGGATATGGCGCGCACTCTCGCCGATTTTGATGAAAGGAGAGTTATCGGGTGCTCCGGCGACCACTGTCTCGCGGCCGGCAAAATCGCCGGCGCCATTTGCGCATCGCCGCCGCATCTCCTATATGAAAGCCGACTTGGATGCCTGCCCGCCGCATCCGGAAATCCCAGAGGTTCCCATGACCGAAACATCCCCGCAGAAGCCGATCCCCGTCACCGTGCTCACCGGTTATCTCGGCGCCGGCAAGACGACGCTGTTGAACCGCATTCTCAGCGAGAACCATGGCCGCAAATACGCTGTCATCGTCAACGAGTTCGGCGAGATCGGCATCGACAACGACCTGATCGTGGAATCCGACGAGGAAATCTACGAGATGAACAACGGCTGCGTCTGCTGCACCGTGCGCGGCGACCTGATCCGCGTGGTGGAAGGCCTGATGCGCCGTCCCGGCCGTTTCGATGCGATCATCGTCGAGACCACAGGTCTTGCCGATCCGGTGCCGGTCGCCCAGACCTTCTTCATGGATGATGACGTGCGCGCCAAGACCGAGCTCGACGCCGTGGTGGCGCTGGTCGACGCCAAGCATCTGCCGTTGCGCCTGAAGGACAGCCGCGAGGCCGAAGACCAGATCGCCTTCGCCGACGTCGTGCTGCTCAACAAGACCGACCTCGTCACGCCCGAGGAACTGGAGCGCATCGAGGCGACCGTGCGCGTCATCAACCCGTCGGCCCGCATCTATCGCACGCAGCGTTCCGACATCGATCTCGCCAAGGTCCTCGACCAGGGCGCCTTCAACCTGGAAAGGGCGCTCGAAAACGACCCGCATTTCCTCGACCAGGACGATCATGACCATGATCACGTCTGCGGCCCGGATTGCGGTCACGATCACCACCATCACGATCATGACCACCACCACCATGATCATGACCACGATCACGACCATCATCATCATCACCACCACGACCACGCCCCCTCGCCGATCCATGACGTGACGGTGCAGTCGATCTCGCTGCGCGGCGGCGAGATGAACCCGGACCGCTTCTTCCCCTGGATCCAGAAGATCACCCAGACGGACGGCCCGAACATCCTGCGCCTCAAGGGCATCATCGCCTTTGCCGGCGACGCCGAGCGTTACGTCGTCCAGGGCGTGCACATGATCATCGAGGGCGACCACCAGCGTGCCTGGAAAGATGGCGAGAAGCGCGAAAGCCGCCTCGTCTTCATCGGCCGCGATCTCGACCGCGAGAAGCTCGAGCGCACGTTCAAGGCATGCGAGGCGCAGCCGAACTGATGCCGACTGTCGCTCCCCTCGATCTTGAAGGTCATGTCGTCGGCGTGGCCTTTCTCAAAGGTGTCCCCTTCTTCGCTGAAGCCACCGGTGCCATCCACCGCCTCGACCTCGGTCACAAGACGACGGAGGTCCATGAGGGCCTGCTGTCGCTCGTCGTCGACGAAGCCAACGACACGCTGCTGACCGGCGGCGAAGACGGCAAGATCATGCGCACCGGTGCCGACGGCGCGACGTCGCTGGTCGCCGAGGCGCCGCGCAAGTGGATCGCCCAGGTTGCCGCCGGACCTCAAGGTGCGGTCGGTTACGCCTATGGCAAGACCACCCACGTGCGGCTTGCCGATGGCACGACGAAGGAGTTTGCCGAGGAACGCACCGTGGAGGGCCTCGCCTTTGCGCCGAAAGGCCTGCGCATCGCCGCGGCCCGTTACAATGGCGTGTCCATGCATTGGGTTGGAACCTCCGGCCAGCCGATTGATCTCGAATGGAAGGGCGCCCATACCGGCGTCACCTTCTCGCCCGATGGCCGCTTTCTCGTCACCACCATGCAGGAAAACGCGCTGCACGGCTGGAAGCTAGACGCCAAGCCCGGCGCCGAGGCGCGCCATATGCGCATGACCGGTTATCCCGCCAAGGTGAAGTCGCTCTCCTGGTCGGCCAAGGGCAAGTGGCTCGCCTCCTCGGGCGCACCGGCCGCAATCGTCTGGCCCTTCCAGGGCAAGGACGGGCCGATGGGCAAGGCGCCGCTCGAACTCGGCACCCGCGCAGACATCATGGTGACCGCCGTCTGCTGTCACCCGGCCGAAGACATCGTGGCGATCGGCTATCAGGACGGCATGATCCTCGGCGCACGCTTTGCCGACAGCAAGGAAGTGCTGTTGCGTCGTCCGGGCAAGGGCGCCATCACCGCCATGGCCTGGAACAAGGACGGCAAGCAGCTGGCCTTCGGTTCGGCCGAGGGCGACTGCGGCGTCGTCGACATCGCCGGATAGCGGACAAGCCATGACCGCATTGATTGAGACGCAACAATACGCAGGCTCACTCGCCGCACCGCTCGGTGACGGTGAGGTGTGGGAGCTTGTGCGCGCGGAAGCGCAGGCGCTCGCCACACGCGAGCCGGTCATGGGGCCAGCCCTGACGCTGGTCACCGATGCCGGGTCAAATGCCGAGCTTGTGGCAGGCGTCCTTGCAGCACCCCTAGCCCTCGCACGCACGGACGAACAGTCGCTTGCATCTCTGCTTGCGGCTGTCTTCAACACCAACCCGCAGATCCTGCTTGCAACCGAAGCAGACCTGCAGGCGGTGATGGAGCGTGACCCCGCCTGCCCGGGCTTCCTGCACGTACTTGTCAATCTCAAGGGCTTCCAGGCGCTGCAGACCTATCGGGCTGCCCATCAGCTGTGGTTCGATGGCCGCAAAGAGGTCGCCAGCTGGCTGTCGAACCTCGCCTCGCTCGTCTTCGGGCCCGACATTCACCCGGCCGCCTGCATCGGCAAGGCCGTGATGCTCGACCACGGCTCCGGCATCGTCATCGGCGAGACCTCGGTCATCGAAGACCAGGTCTCGATCCTGCAGAACGTCACGCTTGGCGGCACCGGCAAGGAGACAGGCGACCGCCACCCGAAGATCCGTCGCGGCGTGATGATCGGCGCTGGCGCCAAGATCCTCGGCAACATCGAAGTCGGTGCCTTCAGCAAGGTCGCGGCCGGCAGCGTCGTCTTGAAGTCCGTTCCGCCGCGCACCACGGTCGCGGGCGTGCCGGCAACGGTCGTGCGCATCCATCGCGTCGACGAGGTGCCAGCAGCCGAGATGGACCAGACGATCGTCTGATCCATCGCAACGCGCGTCAGATCTTCACGAGCGCGGCAGTCACGTACATGAAGGCGGCGCCGGCAGCGAGCCCGGCCAAGACGGGCGGCGTCAGGAACACGTCGCGCCCGCGTTCGCTTTGCCGCCTCAAGTAAGCGCCGACTTCGACAATCACCTGCAGGATCGCGCCTGCACCGACCGCGAGCGCCAACGCGGACCACTGCGCCGAGGCTGCAAGACTGCCGAGCCACATGCCGATAACAGCCGGACCGCCGGCAAGCAGCGTCAGCCCGACGAAGGTCCACAAGGATGGCCTTTTTTTCAGGATCGGAGCGGCAATGCCGATGCCCTCGGTGACGTTGTGGAGCGCAAAGCCGAGCACCAGGAAGGTACCGAGCCCGGCGGAGCCCGCCGCAAAGGCTGCACCGATCGCCAGCCCCTCGCCGAGATTGTGCAGGCCGATGCCGAGCGCGATGTAGGTGGATAGCGCCACCCCGGCTGGCGCACCACTTCGCCGCCCGATTGCCATCAAGAGCAGGAAACTGCTTAAGGCCGCCAGCACCACCATGACCGGCCCCTGGAAAATCGCCGCCGTCTCGCTGGCAAGCTCCAATGCCTCGGCGCCGGCGTCTACCAACAGGAAGCCGAGAAGGCCGATCGTCAGCGACAGCAGAAACGCCATGCCCTCCCGGCCGACGTCGCGCAGTACAGGATAGAACATCAAGCCAACGGCCACCGGCACGATACCGACGATGATGCCGACCATCGCCTGCAGTCGCATTTGGCCTGTCGTTGCCTGCGGCGTCGGCACGGCGACGGCAATGTCATGCGCAAATGTGGCGCCGGTGCTGGTTACCACCTTCACCGCATGCGCCTCGCCCAGCATCCATGGGAAAGGCAGTTTCAGCCACGCAGCCCTGCCGCGCGCGATCGGCCCCGGCGGGTCCTGGGTGAATTGCCAATAGGCGTCATCCACCTGAACCTGCGCCACGGTCATCGGCTCCGAACCGCCGGCACGAACCAGCAGGCGAAGACCGCCTTCGTCGAACACGGTTCGCTCGAAGGTCAGGTTTTCGACGGGCGGCGCACCGTTGCGAAAGCCCGAAAGCGGGTCCGTCGACAGGATCCAGGCAACGGCGACACCAAATGCCAGCAGCGGCAGCGCCAGCCATACCAGATTGGTCCTTGCCGCGCGGATCGCGGCCCGCGGAAGCATCTCGTTCATGCCAGCGCCTCCACAACGTCGAACATGCCGACCCAGCCGAGTTCGGTAAACTCGGTCTGGTGCGGATGGAACATGTAGAGCCCGGGCTCATGCTCGGCGAAGGTGAACTCCAGAATGCCGCGCTGCGCCTGGCACTGGGTGATGAGGTCGACCGTCTTCAATGTCGGCGTCAGCGTCGTTCCCTGATCATAGTAGTCGAAGAAATTGGCGTGCAGATGGAAGGAGTTGATCGGATCGAACTCGATGACGTTGATCAGGTAGATGCGCACCGGTTTGCCCTTCACGATCCGGATTGGCCGCTTCATGAAGGCGTGCGCGACCGTGTTGACCGCATAGAACTCGTTCTCCGCATCGAAATTGGTGTCGAAGGCGTTCATCACCATCACCAACTCCTGCCAGCCGGTATTCTCGGGCGTGCCGAGCAGCCGGGAGCGGGCGACATCAGCATGCTCCGGGTGGCGCTCCGGGTCGGGGTCGATGACGAAGGCGCCGTACATGCCCTTGTGGATGTGCCGGCGCAGCGGCATCGCATGGCAGTGATAGAGGTGGCAGCCAAACGGTTTGGCGTCGAACTCGTAGATGAACTCGTCACCGGGATCGACCATGCCGGCGCCCGGCACGCCATCCATGCGCGCGGCGTGAATGCCATGAAAATGGATCGAGTGGGGATGAGACGCGTAGTTGCGAAAGACGATCCGCAGACGCTCGCCCTCCTTGGCCCGCAGTGCCGGTCCCGGAACACGGCCGTTATAGGTCCAGGCGGGAAACTTGATGCCGGGCGCAATCTCGATCTCGCGATCCTCGGCCGTCATTTCGAAGGTGCGCAGCGTCCGACCGTCCGGGAGCGTCGACACCGTTCCCGTATCCCAGTCGGTCAGCATATCCGTCGGGTCGAAGCCGTTGGCTGCGCTGTCGACGTCGCCGACCGTCATCATGGCGCCATGCCCCATGGAAGGCATCGGATCCGCAGCATCCGCGATCGCCTGCGCGCCATGGCCGGCATGGTTTGCCGGTTGCTGCCCCATCGCGACGCTGGTGCAGATCGCGGTTCCGCCCGCCGCTGCCAGCCCGCCCATCAGGAGACTGCGTCGGCGGAGCAGGTCCTGCCTTGTCTGCTTTTCCATCTTGCCCCCTCGATCGATCGGCCACCCTGCGCCGCCGAACTGATTTACGTCTGTTGACGAAGCGCATGGCAGCACTTCTTGCGAATGATTCGCATCTATACCAATAGTGCAAATGCAACTCATTCGCAACTAAATGAGAAACGATACCGGGAGCGGCCTCAACCGGATAAGTCGTTGTCTGCTCCTCAAGCAGAAACGTCCCCGAAGGCGCTTGCTTCGAGGACGTTGTTCGGAGCCGGGCATGTGAGGCGAAAGCGAGCTGCCCGTCTGGCTGTATTCGGCGGCGCCAGCCTCACCATTCGAGTTCGAGTTGGGGAAGCCCGTTCGAGGTCTTCTCGATCGTACGCCCGGTCTCGTCCACCGTGGCAGTCACCCGTTGGCGAAAGGCCGAGAAGCTCTCGAAGGTGACGACGTCGACCGGCTCGTCGAATTTCATCGTCAGGCGATAGCGCCCCGGCTGCGCCGTCAGCGCCTGTACCGACAGGATCTCGCCTTCGAAAGCCTGGCCGAGATAACGCCCCCTCACCCTCGCCCCGAGCATCCAGGGATTGAAGGGCGGTCGGTTGCCGACGGCGGCGTGCAGCGTGTTCCAGTCGCGAAAACCGTATTGCGCGGCGATCAGTTCGAGCGAGCGGGAATGCCCGATGGTTTCGCCTTCGGATGCGAGGCGGGTGCGCAGGCGCTTTGCCTGATCTTTCAGGGCATCGAGTGAGGGAAGCGTGGTTGATCCGCGCGTCATGAGATGGTCTCCTGCAGCGGCATGCCTTCCTTGGAGATGGGTGCCCGCATTGCCACCGGTTCGCATGCCGTTTCGGCTGACCGTGTCTCGAAGAAGGACTTCACCAAAGCATGACGCTCGCGGACGGCAGGGACCTTCACCCTGCCGTTCCCATAGGGGATCCAGGCTACACTGTCAAACTTGGCCCGCAACGGCGGCGGTCCTGCCGGCGTAGAAGATGATTGCACACGCGCAAAAGCTGTGGGACGACTACGGCGCGGAAGACGCAAGGGGAGAACATCATGACCGACATGACGATACTCGCATTCGCGCTGGTTGCCTTCATCGGCATCGCGACACCGGGCCCGACGGTTCTGCTCGCGCTCACCAACGGCTCGCGCTATGGCGTGAAGCGCGCCACGGCCGGCATGATCGGTGCTATGCTCTCCGATTTCGTGCTGATTGGCGCGGTCGCCCTCGGTCTCGGCGCGCTCCTCGCCGCGTCCGAGTTCTGGTTCACCGTCGTCAAATGGCTGGGCGCCGCTTACCTCGCCTTCCTTGGCATCATGCTGTTGCGGTCGAAGGGGACGATCCAGGTCTCAACCGAGGCAAGCGGCTCGGGTCATCCCGTTTCCTCTGTATCCATCTTCTTCAAGAGCTTCCTCGTCGCAGTCACCAACCCCAAGGGCTACCTGTTCTTCACTGCCTTCCTGCCGCAGTTCATCGACGCCGCCGCGCCGCAAGCGCCACAATATGCCATCCTGGCGCTCGTCTTTGCTTCGGTCGATCTTGCGGTGATGTTCGGTTACGCGCTGCTCGGCGCGCAGGCGACGGCCTTCCTCAAGCACTCCGGAGCCGTCTGGCTCGATCGGCTTTGTGGCGGCGCGTTGCTGGCGCTCGCCGGCTCGCTCGCGTTGTACCGCCGCGCAACCGCCTGACATGCTCTTTCGGCAGGCCGTTCTCTCCGGCATCGCCGATGGCAGCGTGACCGTGGCCTTCCGCCGCTGGACGAGGCCGACCGTCAAGACCGGTGGCACGCTGCGCACCGCAATCGGTGTGCTTGCCATCGATGCCGTCGATGAAATCCAGGAACATGCAATCACCGACGACGACGCCCGCCAGGCCGGCTATGCTGATCGCGGCGCTCTCCTGGTGGAGCTCGTTGCACGACCGGACAGCCGTTGCTACCGCATCGCCTTTCATCGCGAGGGCGACGATCCGCGCATCACGCTGCGCCAAACAGTCAGCCTCGGCAACGATGAGCGCTCAGACATCGAGCGCAAGCTTGCGCGCTTCGACCGTAGCGCAGGCATGGCTTGGACGCTCCCCGTGCTGCGGTTGATCGCTGCCCGAGACGGAATGACCGCTGCCGAGCTGAGCGCGGCCGTCGGCATGGAAAAGTTGAAGCTCAAGGCCCGCATCCGCAAGCTGAAGGAACTCGGGCTCACGGAAAGCCTGACCGTCGGTTATCGTCTGTCCGAGCGCGGTCACGCCTATCTCGAGAGCGGACAAGCGGGATAACCGGAACACCGTATGAAAGGCGAATGACGCCGAAGGCACCATCCGTACTTCGCTTGAAGCCGCCAATCAGCACGAGGACGCAGGACATGATCGGCTACACGATGATCGGGACGACGGACCTGAAACGCGCAGAGCGTTTCTACGATCCGCTGATGACGCTGATCGGCCAGGAACGCTGCTATTGCGACGAGCAGGTTTCCTCGTGGGACCGAAAGGACGACGACAAGGCACCGCGTTTCTTCGCCTGCTACCCGTTCGATACGCGTCCCGCCTTGGTCGGCAACGGCGCCATGACGGCCTTCCTGGTGGAAAGCGCCAAACTCATCGACCGCCTGTTCGAAACCGCAATGGAGCGCGGCGGCAGCGAAGAGGGAAAACCCGGCTTCCGCCCTCAATACGGAGACGGCTTCTGCGCCGCCTATGTGCGCGACCCGGACGGCAACAAGCTTGCGTTTGTCTGCTACGACGCCCGTAAGCAGGAGGACGCCGCCTGGTCGGCGCCTTTCCCGGCAAACTAGCGTCGCGTCGACCAGGCGAACCAGATCGCCACGGCCGCGAGCATGAGTGCGAGCACGCGCCGAACCAGGCGTTCGCGTGACGGCGAGTTGAGGACCGGCTGCAATGCGCCCGCCAGAAGCACGATCGCGGCATGCACCGCGGTCGCGACGCCCACATAGAGCGCAGCAAGCGTCAGGTTCTGTGGCAACAGCGGCCGTGAGTCGTCGACGAAGGTCGGCAGCACGGTGACGAAGAACAGCGCCGCCTTCGGATTGAGCAGATTGGTGATCAGGCCACGTCGAAAATAGAAGGATGCGGGCTTGCCGCTCGGACCGGCCTCCTCGCCATCGCCATTCCAGGCTTCAAAGGCAAGATAGAGCAGGAAGGCGACCCCGGCCCAGCGAAGCGCTCCATAGAGCATGTCCGACTGGCCGACGAACTCGGCAACCCCGAAGGAGGCGGCAAAGCCGACCAAGGCCAGCCCGAGCGCCACGCCCGCCACGGTCGCCAAACCTGGCCGGCGCCCTTCCGAAGCGGCCACCATGGCGAGGTAGGCCATGTTCGGCCCGGGCGTCAGTTCGATGATGAAGGATGTCAGTAGAAAGGGCAGCAGGGTCGCTGCCCCGAAAATGAACGGATCCATGCGGGAGATTTCCATGCACGTACGACGAGGCCTTGTCCGCAAGGACAGGTCAGCGACGACGCGTTGTCAAGGAAGATCGGCAAATCATCGGGAGAGGAGCCGGACCCACGGGACGTCTGCCCCCTCACCGATCGCATCGGACCAGCGAGGGAGCAGCGAAAAATCCGCCTCCGCAGGGTTGGAGGCGGAAACGGGTCTCAGGCGGCGCGCCGGACCGGCGGCATCGCCAGCTTCCGACCGCTGGCAACGATCAGGCCGGCAGCACCTTCAAGCCAGTTGTCCCGAAGCTCGAGCGCCAGGAACCGGTTGCGTTCAAACGGGCCGGGCATGACGAGGTGCTGGGTACGGCTGGCAAAGAAGCCGAAGCGCTCGTAGTAGGCGGCGTCGCCGACGAGCAGGATCGCGCCATGGCCGCGGTTCTTGGCCTCTTCGATCGCAGCACGCATCAGCATGGCACCGATGCCCTTGCCCTCATGATCAGGGTCAACGGCGAGCGGACCGAGCAAAAGCGCCGGCACGGCGTGACCCTCGCGGCTGACGCCGGCCTCGACGTTCCAGAGCCGGACGGTACCGATGACATGACCATCGATATCGCGAGCGACAAAGGCAAGGCCTTCGGCAGGCAGCCGACCGCTGCGCAGCTTCTCTGAAGACTTGCGGCGGCGCTCCGGCCCCATGGCACGGTCGAGCAGGTTCTCGCGGGCAACGACGTCACCCGGATTTTCGGCATCGATTACAAATGTGGTGGGCGCGAAGAACGCGCGCAGGGCGTCAACAACAGCGGCCATCGGGGCCTCCCGTCATCAAAACCGCTTCAGGCGGACCGAAAGAAAATTGTGAAATGGCGCTCCCGTCCGAGGACGGGAGCAGGCCGGATCAGATCACATAGGCCTTCAGCGGCTCGAAGCCGTTGAAGGCGACGGCCGAGTAGGTCGTCGTGTAGGCGCCGGTGCCTTCGATCAGAACCTCGTCGCCGATCGAAAGCGTGATCGGCAGCGGATACATGTTCTTCTCATAGAGCACGTCGGCCGAATCGCAGGTCGGGCCGGCGAGCACGCAAGGCTCCATCTCGTCGGCGTCGCGCGCCGTGCGGATCGGGTAGCGGATCGCCTCGTCCATGGTTTCGGCGAGACCACCGAACTTGCCGATGTCGAGAAACACCCAGCGATGGGCGTCGTTGTCCGACTTCTTCGACACGAGCACCACTTCGGCCTTGATCACGCCGGCGTTGCCGACCATGCCGCGACCGGGCTCGATGATGGTCTCCGGAATGTTGTTGCCGAAGTGCTTCTTCAGCGCGCCGAAGATTGCCTGGCCGTACGCTTCCGCCGTGGGCACGTCCTTCAGGTACTTCGTCGGGAAGCCACCACCCATGTTGACCATCTTCAGCTCGATGCCACGCTTGGCAAGCTGCACGAAGACGCGCTTGGCATCCGACAGAGCCGCATCCCAGGCGTCGAGCTTCGTCATCTGCGAGCCGACATGGAACGAGACACCGTAGGAAACAAGGCCGTGCTGATGGGCGTAGACGAGCACGTCGACAGCCATCTGCGGCACGCAACCGAACTTGCGCGACAGCGGCCATTCGGCACCTTCGCCATCGGTCAGCACGCGGCAGAACACGCGTGCACCGGGGGCTGCACGGGCGATCTTCTCGACTTCCTCGTGGCTGTCGACTGCAAACAGGTTGATCCCAAGCGCATGAGCGCGGGCAATGTCGCGCTCCTTCTTGATGGTGTTGCCATAGGAAATGCGGCTCGGGGTCGCACCGGCATCGAGCGCCATTTCGATTTCAGCGACGGACGCGCAATCGAAGGAGGAGCCGAGACCGGCGAGAAGGCGCAGGATTTCCGGCGCCGGGTTGGCCTTGACGGCATAGTAGATCGAGCTGTCGGGCAGCGCGTGACGGAAGGCCTTGAAATTGTTGCGCACGACGTCGAGGTCGACAACGAGGCACGGGCCGTCGGGTCGTCGGGTGTTGATGAAGTCGATGATGCGTGCCGTGGTCATGGCCATATTCCCCTGATCCAAGATGCTCCGCTTTCGCGGAGGACAAAGGGCATACGCGCACATGCTCTGGAACCAGCCGGTGGAGACCCCGGAACCATGCATGCGCTCGATGCGCGAACGGTGAATCAAAGCCCGCCTAGGCTTCAATTCGGCTTTGTCTGCCATGGATTGGAGGGGATAACCCAACCGCACTTCCGGCAATGAAGGTGTGCCTCTTCAGTAACCCCGGCTGTTGGAAAGCCGGCAGACACCAGAAAGGCCCGCACCGTCGTTGCTTCAAGATGTCCTCGCATTTCCCGGTTGGCCGGAATAGCGACTGGAGGGGTTAGTTCCAGGTACCTTACCGATACCCTCACCTAATCGAGGGTCGGCGGACACCCACAGGCACGTGCGACTTTGGGCAAGGGCGTAGGTAAGAAAAAAGCCTGTCGTAATCAAGAGTTTTTTCGCACTGGCGGTTGAATTTTTGTGCAGGCAGGCAAAACTGGCGGTGTTCACAAACATTGAACGATCTACGCCGCATCGATCACTGCCGTAAATGATTGAAAAAGCAGAAATATTTTCAGCATGCGCCGGCATCCGCCGAAACCGGTGCGACAGGCGCAAGCGACGGACAATCTGCCGTCGGCATCATCGGCAAGGAAAGAGGCGTTCGCAGCGAATCGGCTGAGCGCGATCGAGAGCACGAAAGAAGAATGCCATGGACACACTCACCCGCATCCGCGCCTTCATCGACGTCGTGGACGCCGAGGGGTTCTCTGCCGCCGCCAGGCGCGTCGGCAAGTCGAAGGCGCTGCTGTCGAAGTATGTGCGCGAACTCGAAGACGAGCTCGGTGCGCTGCTGCTCAACCGCACCACGCGGCAGTTCTCGCTGACCGAAGCCGGCCATACCTATTATCGCACAGCCTCGGAAATCCTGAAGGAGATCGACAACCTTGCCGATCTCGTGCGCGCCAACAATTCCGACCTGAAAGGACGGCTGCGGATCACGGCGCCGCGCACCTTCGTCGATGCCGAAATCGGCCAGTCGCTCGTGGATTTCGGCAAACAGCACCCGGAGCTCTCGCTCGAGATCGTCTCCGACGACCGCTTCGTCGATCTCGTCGAGGAAGGCTTCGACGTCGCCATCCGCATCACCCGGCTGGAGGATTCGACGCTGATCGCCCGCAAGCTCGACGACTTCCAGGTCCTGATTTGCGCCGCGCCGGAGTTCCTGGAGAAATCCGGTCCGATCGAACACCCGACCGACCTATCCAAGATCCCCTGCATTCTCGACACCAATGGCCGTTCCTATTCCAACTGGCGCTTCGTCGAGCCCGACGGCTCGGCCTTCACCGTTCCCGTCAGCGGCCCGATCGAAGTCAACAGTCCGCTTGCAGCACTCCGGGCTGCCGTCTCCGGCATGGGCGTCGCGGTCATTCCCGATTTCATCGCCCGGCCGAAGATCGCGGCTGGAGAACTCGTGACGATGTTTGACGATTTCCTGCCGCGCGACCGCGGCATCTATGCGATCTATCCGCATCGTCGCTATCTGCCGGCCAAGGTCCGGACCCTTGTCGATTTCCTGCATGCCTGGTTCCGAAAGCCGCGCTGATAACCAGGGAACAGCCGAAGCGAGCCGCGCCGAGGTCGACCAAGTCCCAATTCCGTCCCATTTCCGGTACATTCCCGGAAACGAATCGCGGGAGATCGCCCCGCCGAAAGGATTGCCGCCTCATGAGAATCAAGCGCCTCGTCATGGCCGGCCTTGCCACCCTGCTTGCGCCATCGCTGGCCTTCGCCCATCCGCATATCTTCGCGGAAGCGCGGCTCGAGGTAGTCTCCGACGACAAGGCCGAAATCAGCGAACTCCGCAACGTCTGGCGCTTCGACGAGCTGTTTTCGTCGAGCGTTGTGCTCGATTTCGACAAGAACTCGAACGCGACGCTCGATCCGGACGAACTGGCGGAAGTTGGCCAGACCGTGCTGGAATCGCTCTCGGAGTACAATTACTACACGACGATTCTCGACAATGGTAAAACCATCAAGGTCAACAAGCCGGAGCACATCACCGTCGACTACAAGGACGGGCAGCTCTTGATGATCTTCGCCGTCAAGCCGGCCGAGCCGATGCCACTCAAGGGCAAGCTCTCCTTCGGCGTCTACGATCCGACCATGTACACGGCGATGGATTTCGCCACGGATGACGACCTGACCGTCGTCGGCGACAAGATCAACGCCTGTGAACACAAGGTCGTCCGCCCGGATCCCGACGAGGTTCTCGCCGAGAACAAGGATACACTGACCGATGCCTTCTGGAGCGATCCGACCGGCACGGACATGTCGAAGCTCTTCGCAACCAGGATAGAGATCACATGCTGAACCCCCGCAGGATCGGACGTCTGGTCACGGCGGCGCTCATCGTCACGGCGCTCTCCGCAACCCTTGCCGCGGCCCAGTCACCACTCGGCATCGGCACTGCCGAGCCTGCATTCAAGACGACCGGTTTCCTCGGCGGCTTCTTCGCCTGGGTGAACATGGAGCAGCAGGGCTTCTACCGCCTGATGACCAACGCGCTGAAAGGCATGCGCGACAACCCTTGGCAGCTCTGGTCGCTGGTCGGGCTCTCCTTCACCTACGGTGTCCTTCACGCCGCAGGCCCCGGTCATGGCAAGGCGGTCATCTCTTCCTACATGATCGCCAACGAGACGGAACTGAAACGCGGTGTGATGTTGTCGTTCCTCTCGTCGATCCTGCAGGGGATCGTCGCGATCCTTCTGATCGGCGCCGTCTATCTGCTGCTGCGCGGTTCGTCGATCAACATGACCACTGCGACGCGCTGGCTGGAAATCGCCAGCTACGCGCTCATCGCCGCTTTCGGCGGATGGCTGCTGCTGCGCAAGCTGCGGTCGATGCTGCGCCCCGTCGCCGTCGCCTCAGTCGCGGGTGGCGGTCATGTCCATGTCGCGCACGACCATCATCACGATCTCCATCATCACCACGACCACGGCGCGCACCACGGGCACAGCCATGGTCCGGGCGAAGTCTGCGCGAGCTGCGGGCATGCGCACGCCCCCGATCCGTCGATGTTGAAGGGCGACCGTTTCGCGCTGCGGGAAGCCTGGTCGGCCGTTATCGCCGTCGGCCTGCGGCCCTGCTCCGGCGCGCTCATCGTGCTTTCCTTCGCGCTTCTGAACGGACTCTATCTCGGCGGCGTGCTCTCCGTCTTCGCCATGTCGATCGGCACTGCGATCACAGTCTCGATCCTCGCGACCATGGCCGTCACGGCCAAGGGCGTTGCGCTCCGCTACGCCTCAAGCGGCTCTGCCGCTGCCCGGATCTCGAACGGCATCGAGATCGCCGGTGCAGCCCTGGTTCTGTTGCTCGGACTGGTTCTTCTCGGCGCGGCACTGCAGAGCTGACGCTCGCGGCTCTGGCAACAAGCTATCGTCAAAGCCCGCGCTTGCGCTGGTAGCGGGCTCTCAGCCAGAACAGCAGGAAGAAGGCCAGCACGAAGATCACGCCGAACGCGGCGGCAAGCCAGGGCGAGATGTCGCCAAGTTTCAGCATGATCGACGGCAGCACGAAGAAGCCGAGGCCGGCGACGACGAGAATGATCGCAGCGGCGATCGCCGGTGACTTTTCCTTGTTCTGCATGACTTCCCTGCTGTTGTCTGGTGCGACCGAACGTCAGGCGCTTACTTGGGCGCCTTCCGCTCCAAGTCCGCACGTATATCTTCAAGCCGCCGCTTCTGGCGACCATCCTCATCGAAATTATCAGCTGCGAGCCAGGATTCGAATGCGGCATTGAGCAGCGGCCATTCGCTGTCGATCATCGAGAACCAGGCCGTGTCGCGGTTTTCGCCCTTGGAGATCATATGCTGGCGGAAAATGCCCTCGAAGGTAAAGCCGAGGCGCGCCGCGGTGTTGCGGCTTGCCATGTTCTCGCTGTGGCATTTCCATTCGTAGCGGCGATAGCCGAGATCCTCGAAGACGTGTTTCGCCATCAGGTAATGGACTTCGGTCGAGAGCGGCGAGCGCGCCATGGCGGCGCCGTGAGCAACAGCCCCAACCTCGACGACGCCGTTGGCCGGATCGGCGCGCATATAGTTGGCCATGCCGACGACGATACCCGTCGCCTTGTCGCGGAAGACCTCGGTGACCCAGCCGGATTTCTCCTGCGCCGCCGTCAGCCAGGTATCAAAACCTTCAATGTCTCCGAAATCCGGCTGTGTGAAATACTTGAGCAGCGGATTGATCGCCATGCCGCCGAGACCGTCCCAGAGGTCCTGCAGATGCCGGTCCCGCTCATAGGGCTCAAGCTTGACGAAGCGCCCTTCGAGCGCGACGCCCTTCGGCGCCGGGCATCCTTTCCAGTTCTTCAGATCACGCATCGGCCGCTCCTCCTTTACCCCTTGCCCTTCGCAATAGGCCAGAGCGGCGGCCGACACAAATTCAAACTGGTTATGAACTCAGTTCAAACCGGTGATGCACCCATGAGCGTCAGCCCCAGATGCTAGGCCGAAGCCGGCATCTTGGCGGAAGAGACCGTCGCTTCGATGTGATCGACCAGCGCATCCGGAAGGCCGAGGCGGCCGGCCAGCAGGTCGAGATAGCCCCGCTCCGCACGCGTCTCCGGCTCGATCGTCAGGCGCGATGCGGTATAGACCTCGACGCGCTCCTCTTCCGTCCTTGCAGCACCAACGATCGCGTCGATATCGACAGGGTTCGCAAGCTCGCTTTCGAGGAAGGCGGTAGCATCGGCCGAGAGGCCGGCGACCGACAGCTTCTCCATGATGTGCTGACGCTCGGTTTCATCGATATGGCCATCGGCCCGCGAGGCTGCGATCATCGCCCGCACCAGCGTCAGCGCAAAATCGTGGCTGACGGCCTCCGGCGCAGATGCGAAGCCGGAGTCGGCCGGCGGCGGCAGCAGTTCCGGTTCGCCCTTGGCGACCGTCGCGCCGCCGGGCGTGTTTCCAGCCTGATAGTTCTTGTAGGCCTGGTAGCCGAGGCCCGCGATGGCCGCGAGGCCGCCGAGCACGGCGGCATTGCCGGCCAGCTGGCGGCCGGACTTGGTGCCGAGCAGGACCGCGGCGATGGCGCCGGTTGCCAGCGGATTGTCCTTGGCAAGCTGCGTCGCCTGGGTCGCGCGATCGCGCACCGTGCCGCCGGCACCGGGCACCTGCGATCCCAGAAACTGATCCAGCAATTTCTTCGCGTCGAACATCGGGTTTCGCTCCTTGTCGGTTCCAGGCGGTTGAGGTCAAACGAAACGGAGCGCCGCCCGCGCTCGCGCCGTCGATTGGATTGAGACATAGGAACGTTGCAGGGGAAATACAAATTCGCGCCAGAGGCGTGTCGCCAACAAGGAGCGGCGTGACCGACGAAAAAGGCCGGGCTTTCGCCCGGCCTTCAAATGCAGAAAGCGATGCGCCCTGCTCAGCCTTTGAGCGTGAAGGCTTCGGCTGCAAGCTTGGTGATGCCGGCCCAATCACCCTTGGCAACCAGTTCCTTCGGTGCGACCCAGGAGCCGCCGACGCAAACGACGTTGGGCAGCGTCAGATAGTCGCGCGCATTGGAAAGCGAAATGCCGCCGGTCGGGCAGAAAAGTGTGCCGGCAAGCGGCGAGGACAGCGACTTCAGATAGGCGGCACCGCCGGCCTGTTCCGCCGGGAAGAACTTCATGACGTCGTAGCCCTCTTCGCGCAGGCCCATGACTTCGCTGGCCGTCGCGGCACCCGGCAGAAGCGGAACGTCGTGGTCGTTGGCAACGTCGATCAGTTCCTGTGTCGTGCCGGGGCTGACGATGAACTTCGAGCCCGCCTCGACGGCCGCCTCGAACTGCGCGGCATTGAGGATGGTGCCTGCACCGGCGACAGCGCCTTCGACTTCGTTGGCAACGGCGCGGATCGCTTCGAGCGCTGCCGGCGTGCGCAGGGTGATCTCGATCGCCTTCAACCCGCCGGCAACGAGCGCGCGCGCCAGTGGTACGGCGGTTGCCACGTCGTCGATCACCAGCACCGGAACGACCGGCGCCAGTTTGAGGGTGGAAAGAAGCCTGTCGGATTTCGCGCTCATGCCGATCGTCCTTTTTAAAACGATTGAATATGCCCTCCGCATACTCCGCCGGCCACCGGTTGTCGAGACCCACGGGCGCAAGTGTGCGGCATTCTCATGTAAGCGAACGGTAAAATACCACCTGCAACAAAGAGATGCCTTGAGCCTTCGCGCGAAAGAGATAGTTTGATGAAGGCGAGCCTCTCGAATGGCGGATTATCCATGGCGAAGGAAATAGAACGCAAGTTTCTGGTCGCTTCCGACGGGTGGCAAGAGCATGCGGACAAGGGCATTGACCTCAGGCAAGCCTATGTCGTGACCATGGACGACCGCTCGCTGCGCGTGCGTATCCACGGCAACAAGTGGGCGCGCCTCACCATCAAGATCGGCAAGTCAGCGCTCGTCAGAAACGAGTATGAATACGACCTGCCGCTCGATGACGCGCGCGAGATGCTGACGCAGGCGGTCGGGATCGTCATCGAAAAACGGCGTTACCGGGTGCCGCACAAGGGCTTCGTCTGGGAAGTGGATGTCTACCAAGGCGCGCTCAAGGGCCTGATTGTCGCCGAAGTGGAGATGAAACGAGAGTCGGACATGCCGGCACTGCCCGGTTGGATCGGCCGCGAAGTCACCGGCGACCGGCGCTACTCCAACCAGGCGCTTGCCACAGAGGGGCTGATGGAACCCCAATCATGACTTACGCCTTCCGGCCCGGACGGCCGTTCACCGACGACTTCCGCGCCATTGCCGCCGAACAGCTCACGCAGGCGGTCATGACCCTCGAAGACCGCCCTCAGGGCCTCCACGAGGCCATCCATGAGGCGCGCAAGAACTTCAAGCGCCTGCGTTCGCTCTATCGGCTCGTCGCCGCCGACGCGCCGCAATTCCAGAAGCACGAAAATGCGCGCATTCGCGACATGGCCCGCAATCTTTCGATCGTCCGCGATGCCGCCGCTCTCGTTGAAAACGCCCATTACCTCAAGGCGGCGGCTTGCAACGAGGAGGAAGAACGAGCCCTCACCCATGTCTGCGAACGGCTGACGACCCGCCGCGACCGCATCGCCGCCGTCGAGACCGATATCGAGGATCGCGTCGCCGGCACCATCGTCAATTGCGAGCAGGCGCTGCAGGCACTGGCCCACATATCTTTCGACGATCGACGCAGCAAGACGGTGGCCCGGCTGACGAAAGGCTGGCGACGGACACTCAGGCGCGCCGCCCGCGCCAGGGAGGCCTGCGGATCGAGCACGGAGGCGTATCCCTTCCACGAATTGCGCAAGCGCGCGCAGGACTACCGCATGCATCTCGGGCTTATGCGCGAGCTCTGGCCGTCCGCCATGCAGGCCAAGCGAAACGAGACCAAGATGCTGGTCGACGCGCTCGGTCACCTCAACGACCTCGCCGTCTTGACCCAGTTGATCAACGAGGAGCCGGGCCTCGCCGGCAACAGCCAGGACCAGGCCCACCTCATCGCCGCAGTTATCGCCCGGCAGCAAACCCTGCGCGAGGACGTCTTGAGCCTCGCAGCAACCGTCTTCCAGGAGCAGCCGGACGACGAGAGCCGGACGATCCGGCTGCTCTGGCTCAAGGCCGTGCACTAGCACGGCCACCCCGACCGATCCGCCCAAAGCGCGACAGAGTGCCCTCTCGCGCCTGCTGTGATTGCGCTTGCGGCGCGAAACCTGTATTTGCACCGGCCATGACCGACATTTCCACGACCCCGCGCCCTGAGACCCATGGTGAGACCCACGGCCAGTTTCTGGTCGCCGCGCTCTATCATTTCGCAAGCTTCCCGCGCTTCGCCGGATTCCGCGAACTGCTGCAGGCTGTCTGCGACGAAAACGGTGTCAAGGGCACGCTGCTGCTCGCCCATGAGGGCATCAACGGCACGATCGCCGGCACCGATGCCGGCATCGCTACGGTGCTTGCCTTCCTGCGAGCGCAACCGGAGCTTGGAGCCTTGGAGCACAAGGAAAGCCGGGCGTCCTCGATGCCGTTCCTGCGCATGAAAGTGCGGCTGAAAAAGGAAATCGTCACCATGGGCGTCGAGAACATCGACCCCAACAAGATCGTCGGCACCTATGTCGAGCCGAGGAATTGGAACGCGCTGATCTCCGATCCCGATACGATCGTCATCGATACGCGCAACGATTACGAGACGGCGATCGGCATCTTCAAGGGCGCGGTCGATCCGCAGACCAAAACCTTCCGCGAGTTCCCGGATTGGGTGCGCAACAATACCGGCCTGCACAACAAGCCGAAGATCGCCATGTACTGCACCGGCGGCATCCGCTGCGAGAAGGCGACCGCCTTCATGAAGGAGCAGGGCTTCGACGAGGTCTATCACCTCAAGGGCGGCATCCTGAAGTATCTCGAGGACGTGCCGCAGGAAGAAAGCCTGTGGGAGGGCGCCTGCTTCGTCTTCGACGACCGCGTCTCCGTCACCCATGGCCTTGCGGAAGGCGAGCACACGCTCTGCCATGCCTGCCGCCAGCCGCTGACCAAGGCCGACCTCGCCTCACCGCACCACGAGGACGGCGTCTCCTGCATCCACTGCTACGAGGTCCGCACCGACGAGGACCGCGAGCGCTACCGCCAGCGCCAGAAGCAGATCGATCTCGCCAGGAAGCGCGGCGAACGCCACCTCGGCAGCTGACCTTCTCGCGGAAAGGCCCCTCGTCCGCGTGGTGAGGCCCCCGCATCCGCCTGCCGGCACCTTCTCCCCGCACTCGGGGCGAAGGGGATCTGCCGGACCGCCCCCATCTACAGATCAAGCTCCGACGTTTGGACCGCCGCTTTCAAGCAGGCCCGCTCACGATCGCAACCCGCCTAGCCCGGCAACGCCTCGCACTCCTCTAGCGCCAATGCGCTGCGGTCCCATTCGTGCCGGCTGCGGGTGAAGATCGCGTCGGTGGGCTCAAACACCGAGGGATCGTCGAGCGTGCCGGCATAGATCGACAGGCGTGGATCGTCCGGCGGGCCGGAGCCGTAGACCTGGCTGCCGCAGGTTTCGCAAAAATAGCGGATCGAGGAATTGCCGTTTTCGGCGCGCGTCTCGTAGCCGCGGCATGTGCCTGACATCGTTACATCGGCCCGGTCAAGGATCATGTAGCAGCAATGGCCGGTTCCAGTTGCACGCTGACAATCGCGGCAATGGCAAAAACCGGAATAAAGCGGCTGCCCTTTTGCCTCGTAGCGGATCGCGCCGCAGAGACATCCGCCCTTCATGACACTCATGGTCCGTTCTCCTCGAAGCTTCAGGAGGATAACCAAGCGTGCTTTGCGGTCAAAGAAAAACCGCGCGCCGCAATTGCAGCGCGCGGTCCGTCTTCCCTTTCAGAAAAGCTTACCAGCTCGGGATCAGCGCACCCTTGAAGGTGTCGTTGATGAAGGCCTTCACCTTTTCGTCGTGGTAGGATTCGACCAGCGTCTTCACCCACGGCGCATCCTTGTCGGCCTCGCGCACGGCAATGACGTTGGCATAGGGCGACTTCTCGCCTTCGATCGCGATCGCGTCCTTCTTCGGGTGCAGGCCGGCTTCCATCGCATAATTGGTGTTGATGACAGCGGCATCGACGTCCTGCAGCGAGCGCGGCAGCTGGGCGGCATCGAGCTCGGCAAAGGTGATGTTCTTCGGGTTCTCGGTGATGTCTGCCGGGGTAACCTTGAGACCAGCCTCTTCCTTGACCTTGATCAGGCCCTTGGAGGCGAGAACGAGCAATGCGCGACCGCCGTTGGTCGGGTCGTTCGGGATGGCGATCGTCGCGCCGTCCTGAAGTTCGTCGAGGCTCTTCACCTTTTGCGAATAGACGCCCATCGGCGTCGTGATGGTGGTGCCGACGCTGACGATCTCGAAGCCGCGATCGGCGATCTGGTTGTCGAGATAGGGCTGGTGCTGGAACGAGTTGGCGTTGAGGTCACCATCGGCCAGAGCCTGGTTCGGAACAACGTAGTCGGAGAATTCGAGGATCTCGATGTCGAGACCCTTGGGGGCTGCGACTTCCTTCACCTTCTCCATGATCTGGGCGTGTTCGCCCGGGGTGACGCCGACCTTGATGGTTTCGGCAAGCGCCGTGCCGGCGGTAAGAGCGGCAATCGCCGCCGCGATGATGAGCTTCTTCATGGATGTCTCCTTGTTCACGTTCAAGTCTTGGGAGGAAATCAGGTCTTGCGGTTCTTCTTGTCGAAGCGTCGCGCCAGGCCGTCGCCGGCGCTCTGGACGAGTTGCACCAGCACGATCAGCACGACGACGACGACGAGCATCACGTCGGGCATGAAACGCTGGTAGCCGTAGCGGATGCCGAGGTCGCCAAGCCCGCCGCCGCCGACGGCACCGACCATCGCCGAATAGCCGATGAGGCTGACGGCGGTCATGGTGAGCGCCAAAGTCAGCGCCGGCCGCGCTTCGGCGAGCAGCACCTTGAAGACGATTTGCATCGGGGTCGCGCCCATGGCGCGCGCCGCCTCGATCAGGCCCTTGTCGATCTCGCGGATCGCCGCTTCCACCAGACGGGCGACAAAGGGAATGGTCGCGATCGTCAAAGGCACGATCGCCGCCTTGGTGCCGATCGACGTGCCGGTCAAAAGTCGGGTGAAAGGAATGATGGCGACGACGAGGATGATGAACGGCGTCGAGCGCGTGGCGTTGACGATCAGCCCGACGATGCGGTTGATCGTCGGCGCCGGGAAGAGTTCGCCCTTGCCGCTGGTTGCAAGGAAGATGCCGATCGGAAGCCCGATCAGCGAGCCGATCAGGCCGGCGATCGCGACCATGTAGATGGTGTCGACGGTGGCGCCAGCGATGCGCAGCAGAATATCAGGCGACATAACCGAGCACCTCCGTAACCAGGCCGTTTTCCGCAAAGAAGCGTTCGGCACGACCGGAGGTCTCGGCGTCCGCACCATAGGCGACGACCAGCGAGCCATAGGGCGCGCCGCCGATCTCGTCGATCGTGCCGGCGATGATATTGACCTCGGCACCGACCGACTTGATCAGCTGCGAGATCAGCGGCTTTTCGGCTGCCGCACCAAAGAAGGTAAGCCGCACCACGGCGCGATCGCCGGCGGCCGGCTGCGGTTTCAGCGCCCGCGACACAGCGTCGGGAAGCTTGGAGCCCGGCAGGCCCGACAGCAACGCCCGCGTCGTCTCGTGCTTCGGATGGGTGAAGACGTCGAAGGTGTGGCCCCGCTCGACGATGCGGCCATGGTCGATGACAGCCACATCCGAGGTCACAGCCTTCACCACTTCCATCTCGTGGGTGATGAGCAGCACCGTCAAGCCGAGTTCGGCATTGATGCGCTTCAACAGTTCGAGGATCGACTGCGTCGTTTCCGGGTCGAGCGCCGAGGTCGCCTCGTCGGAAAGCAAGAGCTTCGGCTCGGTCGCAAGTGCGCGGGCGATGCCGATGCGCTGCTTCTGGCCACCGGAAAGTTCGGCCGGATAACGCGCGTGCTTGTCGGCGAGGCCGACGAGATCGAGCAGCGGCCGGATGCGCTGCTCGATGGCGCGCTTGTCCATGCCTGCGATTTCGAGCGGCAGGGCGACGTTGCCGAACACGGTGCGCGAGGAGAGCAGGTTGAAATGCTGGAAGATCATGCCGACCTTGCGGCGAAGCCCGCGCAGCGCCGCCTCGTCGAGCGCGCCGACATCGACGCCGTCGACCAGGACCTTGCCGCTGCTCGGCTTTTCCAGCCCGTTGACCAGCCGGATCAGCGTCGACTTGCCGGCGCCGGAGCGGCCGATGATGCCGGTGATCGAGCCGCGGTCGACGGTCAGCGAGACCTTGTCGAGCGCGGTGAAAGCGCCGCTCTGGCCAGAGGCGGGAAAGTGCTTGGAAACGCCGTCGAAGGCGACGGCCGCGTCAGCGGGTGGCGCGGCGCTTTGGGCGGAAACGCTCATCGTTCGGAGACCCCCGGAAGAGGCGCGGTCGAATTGTGCGGGTACATAGGTGCTCTCGGAATGTTCAAAACTCATGATCCCGGGCAAGCCGGGATGGAACGCGTGTCCGGTCAGGCCGACATTCGACAACGCATTCGGAACAGGGAGCACTTCTCTAACATCAAGCAACCAGTCAGTTCAACTTTGGCGTCGCATGGCCCGCATGCGACATAATCTACGGCTCTTATGGAGAACTGGCAGCGGATTTCACAGGCATGATATTCCTGAATATGCTGCCGAGCGGCAAAACCATGCTCTTTTGCTGCGGCCCGCCTGAGAAGTGCCACATCCCGGCGCCACCACCTTGGATATCCTCATCGAGACGGACTGCGCCCGCAGACGTTTCATGATAACGGGCGAGGATCCACGGGTTACGAGGTAGAAAATGCGCATCGTCTTGACCGGAAGCTCGGGCCGCATCGGCCGGGCGATCTACAACGCGCTCGCCGCTGCCGATCACGACGTCATCGGCATCGATCGGGCGCCCTTCGGCACGACGGCTGTCGTCGGCGATCTCGTTGACGGCGAACTGCTGGAACGTGCCATGGAGGGCGCGGATGCGGTGATCCATACGGCAGCGCTGCATGCACCGCATGTCGAAGCGGTGGCCGACCAGGAGTTCGAGCGCGTCAATGTAATGGGCACCCATCTCGTGATCGCCGCGGCGCAGGCTGCCGGCGTCGGCCGCATCGTCTTCACCAGCACCACGGCGCTCTATGGCCATGCGGTCACAGAAGGAGGCTGCGCGTGGATTACCGAAGAGACACCGCCGAAGCCGCACACCATCTACCATCACACCAAACTTGCGGCCGAAGCATTGCTCGAAAACGCGGCCGATCGCGCCCTGCACGTGCGGGTGCTGCGCATGTCGCGCTCTTTCCCGGAGGCTGCGGACACGGTCGCGAGCTACCGCCTTCACCGCGGCATCGATGCGCGCGATGTCGCGGCCGCGCATGTGGCGGCGCTCGACAATGGCGGGCCAGCGTTCCAGCGCTACATCATCTCCGGGGAAACGCCGTTCCTTCCGACCGACTGCCGTCGTCTGGCGGAGGATGCCGCGAGCCTCCTGCGCGAACGCGCACCAAAGATGTCGCAGGCCTTCGCCGAGCGCGGCTGGGCGCTGCCGGAAACGATCGACCGGGTCTACGACCCCAGCGCCGCAATCGAAAAACTCGATTGGAAGCCGCGCTACGGCTTCAAGGAAGTTCTGGCGCAGCTCGACCGGCAGAGCCTGGAAGTCCTGCCGGTTCGCCGGTGATCCTGGAGTAGCACAACTTCGGTAGACGCCTCTGCTTCTCCCGGAGTTGTCCCTGGTGTGGCCGGGCTAAAACCGCGCGCCTGTCGTCAACCGTGATTGCCCTTCGGAAACTGTTCCGCGAGCGCCTGGTACCACTGACCGCTTTTCTTGATCGTCCGCACCTGGGTGTCGTAGTCGACATGCACCATGCCGAAACGCATCTTGTAACCTTCGGCCCACTCGAAATTGTCCATCAGGCTCCAGGCGAAATAGCCGCGCATCGGATAACCCTCGGAGATCAGATCCGCGGTGATTGCGAGGTGGTCGGCGATGTAGTCGAGCCGCGGCTGGTCGTCGACGATGCCGTTCTCAACACCCATGTTGTAGCAGGCGCCGTTCTCGGTGATGTAGCAATCGGGCAGCTGGTACTTGGCGTTGAGCGTCTTGACCAGACTGCCGAGCGCCGGGGCATAGACTTCCCAGCCGATATCCGTCTTCACCTCGCTCACCGGCTTGGCGTTGACCGTCCCCGGGTATTCCGCACCCTTGCTCGGATCGGCGCTGACGCGCATCGGCGTGTAGTAGTTGAGGCCCCACCAGTCGAGCGGCCGGGAGATCGTCTCCATGTCGCCGTCTTCGATCACGGGCATGCGGTGGCCAAGCGCACTCATGAAGCTCTCGGGGTATTCACCCTTGAAGATCGGGCCGAAGAAGACGCCGTTGTGGAAGTCGAAGGCCCGATCAGCCGCCGCCTTGTCGGCCTTGCTGTTGCTGCCGGGATAGACCGAGTGGGCGTTGATGACGATACCTGAAGGCAGATTCGGTCGCTCTGAGCGGATCGCATCGACGCCGAGTCCATGCGCCAGATTGGTGAAGTGCAGCGCATGCAGGGCCGCATCCATGTTGCGCTCGCCGGGCGCATGGATGCCGTAGAGGTGGCTGAGCCAGACCGAGCACCACGGCTCGTTGAAGGTCGCGACCGCGTCGAGCCGGTCACCGAGACGGGCGATCACAGTCTTGGCATAGCGCTGGAAGGCGTAGGCCGTCGTGCGCGCCGTCCAGCCGCCATCCCCCATCAGCGCCAGCGGCAGATCCCAATGGTAGAGCGTGGCATAGGCCCTGATGTTGCGCGCCTTGAGCCCGTCGACGAGGCGGTCGTAGAAGTCGAGGCCCTTTTCGTTGATAGGCCCGGTACCCTCCGGGATGATGCGCGGCCACGCGATCGAGAAACGATAGGCATCGACGCCGAGGCTCTTGATCAGGTCCAGATCCTCGTCCAGCCGGTTGTAGTGGTCGCAGGCGACATCACCGTTGTGCCGCCCGAAGACGCGGCCCGGCATGTTGGAAAAGGCGTCCCAGATCGACGGCTTGCGCCCGTCGGCCTTGGTGGCGCCTTCGATCTGGAAGGAGGCGGTCGCCACCCCGAATACGAAATCGCCCGGGAAACGCTGGGCCAGGATCTTGGGATCGGTCATCGCTTTGGTCTCGTCTCGTTCTGGCCCCGCTGCCAGCGGGACCTCGTTGTCTTCTTGTGTTTCGCCGGCTGGCCTAAGGCCGCACAGGCAAATGTCAACTCGCGAAAAAGGGCGGGAAAGCCCCCGCCCTTCGCCGGTTCCGGCCGTTGGTTACACCTTTACCCAGGCACCATTTCGTTTGGATGACTGCACGCAGGCATCGACGAAGACCATGCCCTTCATACCGTCGTCAATGGTCGGGTAAGTGACGGCCGGATCGACCTTTTCGCCCTTGCGCTTGGCAAAGATCGCGCGCGCCGCCTCGGTGTAGATGTTGGCGAAGCCTTCGAGATAGCCTTCGGGATGGCCAGATGGCACGCGGCTTACACGGTTGGCAGCAGCGCCAGCGCCGGCCCCCGCCCGAGTGAGCAGCCGCTTCGGTTCGCCGAACGGCGTGTACCAGAGATAGTTCGGATCCTTCTGCGTCCATTCGAGCCCGCCCTTGGTGCCGTAGACGCGCACCATCAGGCCGTTCTCGTGACCGGGCGCCACCTGGCTGCACCAGAGCAGCCCCTTGGCGCGTTCGCCGCCCTTCGTCTTGAAGCGCATCATCACATGCGCATTGTCGTCGAGCTGACGGCCCGGAACGAAGCTGTCGAGATCGGCCGAAAGCTCTTCCAGTTCGAGGCCCGAGACGAAGGCGCCGAGATTATAGGCATGCGTGCCGATGTCGCCGGTCGAGCCGCCCGCACCCGAACGGGCCGGATCGGTGCGCCAGGCCGCCTGCTTCTGGCCGGACTGCTCGATATTTTCGGTCAGCCAGTCCTGCGGATACTCCATCTGCACCAGCCGCACGGCGCCGATCTCGCCATTTTCGACCATCGCGCGTGCTTGCCGCACCATCGGATAGCCGGTGTAGTTGTGGGTCAGCACGAACAGCGCGTCGCTCTCGTCGGCCGCCTTCTTCAGTTTCTTGGCATCGCCAAGTGTCGAGGTCAGCGGCTTGTCGCAGATGACGTGGATGCCGCGCTTCAGGAATTCCTTCGCGGCGGCATAATGCACATGGTTCGGCGTGACGATCGCGACCGCCTCGATGCCGTCCTTCAGCTTGGCCTCGCGGATCGCCATCTGCTTGAAATCGGAATAGACACGCGACGGGTCGAGCCCGAGCTCGCGGCCGGAGCTTTCCGCCTTCTCCGGCGTCGACGACAGGGCGCCGGCCACCAGTTCAAAGTGATCGTCGAGCCTTGCGGCAATGCGGTGCACCGCGCCGATAAAGGCGCCCGAACCGCCACCCACCATGCCGAGCCGGATGCGGCGCTCGCGCTTCTCGCTCGTTCCTTCAATTGCCATTGTCTTCTCCCCTGTTTCCGTTCGTATCGTGTTGTGGCGGCTTTCGCCCCTCATCACTAGCGGTGAGGACTACCCCTCATCCGCCTGCCGGCACCTTCTCCCCGCGAGCGGGGTGAAGGGAGGTGCCGCATCCGCTCCTGCCATCGCCGCTGCAACACCGACCTCAACAATCCGGGGCCCAGCCGTGGTCCGCATACCCTTTCCCCGCCTGACGGGGAGAGGGTTAGGCCTCGGGTTAAACCCGAGGAGAGGGGCAACCGGCCAAAGCCGTGTGACGGGCAATCCTAGATACCCAGCATGCGCCGGTTCGCCGCCTCGTCGGTGCCGCCGCCGGCGAAATCGTCGAAGGCTTTTTCGGTGACGCGGATGATGTGGTGCTTGACGAAGTCGGCACCCTCGCGCGCGCCATCTTCCGGATGTTTCAGCGCGCATTCCCATTCGACCACGGCCCAGCCGGAGAAATCATTGGCGGCCATCTTCGAGAACACCGCACCGAAATCCACCTGGCCATCCCCCAATGACCGGAAGCGCCCGGCCCGGCTGACCCAGCCCTGGTAGCCGCCGTAGACGCCCTGGCGGCCGGTCGGGTTGAACTCGGCATCCTTGACGTGGAACATCCGGATGCGGTCCTTGTAGATGTCGATGTTGTCGAGATAGTCGAGGCACTGCAGCACATAGTGCGAGGGGTCGTAGAGCATGCAGGCGCGGGCATGGTTGCCGGTGCGCTCCAGGAACATTTCGTAGGTGATGCCGTCGTGCAGGTCTTCGCCCGGATGGATTTCGTAGCAGATGTCGACGCCGTTCTCCTCGGCATGATCGAGGATCGGCTTCCAGCGCTTCGCCAGTTCGTCAAAGGCGGTCTCGACAAGGCCGGCCGGCCGCTGCGGCCAGGGATAGACGAAGGGCCAGGCAAGCGCGCCAGAGAAGCTCGCCATCGCGTTCAGCCCGAGGTTCTTCGAGGCGGTCAGCGCCAGCTTCACCTGCTCCACCGCCCAGGCCTGCCGCGCCTTGGGATTGCCGCGCACCTCGGGTGCCGCGAAACCATCGAAGGCTTCGTCATAGGCCGGATGCACGGCGACGAGCTGGCCCTGCAGATGGGTCGAAAGCTCGGTCACTTCGACGCCGTTGTCGCGCGCAGTACCCGCAAACTCATCGCAATAGGTCTTGGAGGTCGCCGCCTTCTTGAGGTCGATCAGCCGCGCGTCCCAGCTCGGGACCTGCACGCCCTTGTAGCCGCAATCGGCCGCCCATTTGGTGATCGCATCCCAGGAATTGAACGGCGCCGCATCGCCGGCAAACTGCGCAAGAAAGAGCCCTGGCCCCTTGATCGTCTTCATCCCGATTTTCCTCCCGATGGGTTGGCCGCAATTGACGCCGGCCGTCCGGACAGTCGGCGTCAAGGATTACCGTATCACCCTGATTTCACCGAAACTGGTGGACCTGAAACGTTGCAGGCGCCAAAGCTAGCAGATTTTTAATAGGGGGCAACTGGTGAACGCACAGATTCCCTAGAGATTTGTAATCGATTTCATGTTGCAGACTCACCAGTCTCACCGACACGCCGAAGTCGCCGCAAACCGGCGGCCCGGAAAAACCGGGCCGCCGCACGAGCAAACGCGCAAGAGTGGTCAAACGTAGCGGTTGACGACGTTTTCGAGCAGTTCCTGCTTGCCGGACTTCGGCTGCGGGTTGAGGTCGGACTTCAGCACCCAGGCCTCGATCTCTTCGAGCGAGAAGCCGCCGTCGAGCATCTTCTTGGCTTCCGGCACCTGCCAGCCGGCATAGCGCTGATCGAGCGGGGCGGAGAGCGCCTTGTCCTCGATCATCTTCGCCGCCGCCTTCAGGCCACGCGCGCAGCAATCCATGCCGCCGATATGACCGATCAACAGGTCCTCGGGATCGATCGACTGACGGCGCAGCTTGGCATCGAAGTTGGTGCCGCCGGTCTTAAAGCCGCCGCCAGCGAGAACCTGATAATAGGCGAGCGCCATTTCCGGCACGTTGTTCGGGAACTGGTCGGTATCCCAGCCGGACTGGTAGTCGTTGCGGTTCATATCGATCGAGCCGAAGATGCCGAGCGCGTTGGCAAGTGCCAGTTCATGCTCGAACGAGTGACCGGCAAGGATCGCATGGCCCTGCTCGATGTTGACCTTCACCTCGTTCTCAAGGCCGTAGTTCTTCAGGAAGCCATAGACCGTCGCGACGTCATAGTCGTACTGGTGCTTGGTCGGCTCCTGCGGCTTCGGCTCGATGAGGATCGCGCCCTTGAAGCCGATCTTGTGCTTGTACTCGACGACGAGATTGACGAAGCGGCCGAGCTGGTCGAGCTCGCGCTTCATGTCGGTGTTGAGCAGGGTCTCGTAGCCTTCGCGTCCGCCCCACAGCACATAGTTCTGGCCGCCGAGACGCTTGGTGGCGTCGAGGCAGGTCTTCACCGTCGCCGCGGCAAAGGCGAAGACGTCCGGGTCCGGATTGGTCGCCGCACCCGACATGTAGCGGCGGTTGGAGAAGAGGTTTGCCGTGCCCCAGAGCAGGTTGACGCCGGTCTCGGCCTGCTTCTTCTCGAAGTGATCGACGATCTCGTTGAGGTTCTTGGTGTTCTCGGCAAAACTCCGGCCTTCCGGGCGCACGTCGGCATCGTGGAAGCAGTAGAAGGGAACGCCGAGCAGATCGAAGAATTCGAAGGCGACGTCGGCCTTCAGCTTCGCCGCGTCCATCGTGTCCTTGAACCAGGGGCGCTCGAAGGTCTGGCCGCCGAAGGGGTCGCCGCCCGGCCAGACGAAGGTGTGCCAGTAGGCGACGGCAAAGCGCAGGTGGTCTTCCATGCGCTTGCCGAGAACGATCTCGTCCTTGTTGTAGTGACGAAAGGCCAGCGGATTGGTGCTGTCGGGCCCTTCATATTTGATCTTGGCGATATCGCCGAAAAATCCTGTGCTCACGGGTTTGGCTCCTCTCAGGGATGATGTGAATGGAATGGATTTCGGCCGGCGCCGCCCATGCGGTACGCGCGGCCATTACCTGCAAGGTAATTGGTTTCATTCCCTCGACCGGCGATATCGGAAGCATCGAAACGCCAAACAGAAGGAACATTTCGATGCATGACTTCAACGCGATTGCCGAAGCCTACATTGCCGCCTGGAACGCCACCGATGCAGCAAGCCGCGTGGCCCTGATCGAGAAGACCTTCACTGCCGACGTCAGCTATTGCGATCCGATCATGCAGGGCGACCGCCACGCCGGCATCGAAGCGCTGATCGCGGGTGTCCAGGGCCAGTTCCCCGGCTTTCGTTTCACCCTGAAGGGTGCCGCCGACGGCTATGCCGATACGATCCGTTTTTCCTGGGCGCTCGGCCCCGAGGGCGTTCCGTCGGTTATCGAAGGCACGGACGTCTGCGAAATCGAGAACGGCCGGCTGAAGTCGATCACCGGCTTTCTCGACAAGGTACCTGCCCGCTGAGCGGGCTGTGCCCGAACCGGATCTGCGGTGCAGCGTCGTCACGACGCGGCACCCTTGATCGCCGGATAGAGCCGACGGTAGCGCTGGTAGCTGTCCTCGTAGGCCGAAACCAGCGTCGCGTCGGGCGCGATCGTCTCGGCGGTGCGCGGCGCGTAGCAGGTGGCGACAGGGTCCGCACCCGTTGCGGCGATGAGACCAAGACGGGCGGCCCCGAAGGCAGCGCCGAAATCGCCGTCGGCCGGCAGGTCGACCGGCAGATTGAGCGCCGTCGCGATCGACTTCAGCCAGTAGCGCGAGCGCGAGCCGCCGCCGATTGCCGTCACCCGCGAGAGCGCCGTGCCTGCGGCGCGGAGCGCTTCCAGGCTGTCGCGAATGGCGAAGGACACGCCTTCCATCACCGCCTGCGTCAGCACCACGCGGCTGCTTTCGTGGCCGAGCCCGACGAAGGCGCCACGGATCGCCGCATCGTTGTGCGGCGTGCGCTCGCCCGAGAGATAGGGAAGGAAGGTGACGCCGGTCGGCGCCTTCAGATTGTCGCCGAGTTCGGCGCTCAAGTCCGAAGCACTGCGCCCGGCAACGCCCGAATACCAGTTGAGTGCATCGGTCGCCGACAGGATGACGCCCATCTGGTGCCAGGTGTTGGGTAGCGCATGGCAAAAGGCATGCACGGCGCTTTCCGGATTGGGCAGGTAACTGGCGTTGGCGGCAAAGAGCACGCCCGAGGTGCCGAGCGAGACGAAGGCATGCCCCTCGCCGACCGTGCCCATGCCGCAGGCGGACGCCGCATTGTCGCCGGCACCGCCGGCAACCACGACGTCACCGGAGATGCCCCAGCGGGCCACGAGTTCAGGACGCAGCTTCCCGGCCGGGTCGGTTCCCTCGACCAGGCTCGGCATCTGCTTTTCGTCCATACCGGTGGCAGAAAGCAGGCTCTCAGACCATCGCCGCTTGCCGGTATCGAGCCAGGAGGTACCGGCCGAGTCCGACATTTCCGACATGTGTTCACCGGTCAGCCACAGCCGCAGATAGTCCTTCGGCAGCAGGACCCACCGCACCTTGGAGAAGATCTCGGGCTCGTTGGCGCGCACCCAGGCAAGCTTCGGCGCGGTGAAGCCGGGGAAGACGATATTACCGGTAATTGCGCGGAACTGCGGATCGGCGTCGAGTGCTGCCGCCTCGCGGAAGCTGCGCGTGTCGTTCCAGAGAATGCAGGGCCGGAGCACCCGGTCTTCAGCGTCCAGCAGCGTGGCGCCGTGCATCTGACCGGAAAGACCGATGCCGCGCACGGCCGCAAGTTCCTTGGGATGCGCCGCCTTCAGCCCTGATATCGCTTCTTCGGTGGCGCGCAGCCAGTGTGCCGGGTCCTGCTCCGACCAGCCGGGATGCGGCCGCGAGACGTCGAGGGCGCCTGAGGCCGACCCGACGATACGCTGGTCGCCATCAATGAGCATTGCCTTGACGCCCGATGTGCCGAGATCCAGTCCGAGATACATGCTTGCCTCCATTGAGCAACTCCAGCCGGCTTCCCGTCTGGAACCGCACAGTTCCAAATCGTTACGCCGGATCGACCGGCAGGTTGTCCTTCAGGAAAATCTCGATACGGATGCGCTCCTGCGCCCCGATCACGGCGAGACCATCGGCACGAGCCTTGAGCACGCGGATGGCGCTGCGAACCTCATGGCCGGCATCCTGGTTCAGGAGCGCGTCCAAGGTGCCCGAGGCGAGCGCGGCGCGGCTGTGCGGCGTCAACTCATGCGCGATGGCGCAAACATCGGCCTGACGCCCGGCCCTTTCGAGCGCTGTGATCAGGCCGCGATTGCCGGCGCCGAGACTGTAGATGCCGGCGAGATCCGCATGGTCGACGATGAGCCCCGAGACGAGTTTCTCGACCTCGGCGGGATCGTCATGGCCTTCGACGACGGGCAGAAGCCGGCGGCCCGGCGCGCTTTCGGCCATGGCCGCGCTGAAGCCCTCGAGACGATCGCGATGGTCGCGCACCAGCATCGAGCCGGCGACGATCGCGACCGGCCCTTCGCGACCGCCAAGGAAACGCCCCATCAAGGTGCCAGCGGTCCGGCCAGCGGCGATGTTGTCGACGCCGGCGAAGTGATCACGCGAAGATCCCGGCAGGTCGGACACCAGCGTCACGACGGCAATGCCGTCCTCGCGGAGCCGATTGACGGCCGCAACGACCTCGGGCGCGTCGATCGCAACAACAGCGACGCCGGCAGGGGCGAGTGTCCGCGCCTTTTCCAGGGCCGCGGCCAGGGCCGCCCTATCGAAAGCCGGCACGGAGACCACTGTGATCGCGGTACGCTCGACCGCAGACCGCATTTTTGCCGCCTCCACCTCGACCGCAAGGCCGCGCATGAAGGTGTTGTCGCCCTCGGGCAAGATGAAGATCAGCGGGTAGATGCGGCTCTTGGCAAGATTGGCGGCGGCAACGTCGCGCACATAGCCGAGCGTTGCAATGGCGCGCTCGACCTTGTCGCGCGTGACACCGCGCACGCCCGGACGATTGTTCAAAACCCGGTCGACGGTCGCGAGGCTGACCCCCGCTTCGGCAGCGATATCGTGAACAGTCGGGCGCATGTTTTCCTCCGGGCTCTGCCTTTAGAGGATTTTTTGATGTACGTAAATCAAGAATCTGCAGAACGCGAAAAACAGGCCCTTGGCCTGGCGTCGGGGAACCACCGGACATCTGCCTTAAACTATTGAATCAGCTTATTTTTTCGCTCATCCGAGACGCTTGCTGAAGGCCGCGGTGAAGGCAACTTCGCCATGAGCCTCACCCGCTTCGGCCAGCACCACATCCATGAACCCGTCTGTCACCCGCACGATCGCAAAACCGCCCATATAGGCCGCCTTCGGCTTGATAAGGTCGAGCCCGCTCTGCCGGTAGATCATTGCGGTCTCGTGCTGGTGCCCGTGGAACAGGGCGATGACGTTGCTGCCCTTGATGGCGTCCAGCAGCGCCTGGCGCTGAGGGATGCTCCACCAATGCGGACTGCCGTCGCCGCTGTCGTCAAAGGTCTTCAGCTTCGCATCCCAGACCTCGGTCGAGAACGCGTCCCAGCCATAGTGCTGGAACAGGATCACCGGCCGGCCGTCGCCGGCATAGGTCGCCAGGTCCTGCTTCAGCCAGGGCAGCGCATTCACCGCGCCCTTGGACTCGTCACCGCCGAAGCGCTGCAATTGCACGAGGTGCAGTCCGCCCCAGTCCCATGAGTAGCAATCCGAGAGCGGGTCGTAGTTGGTCACCGGCACCGGCGGCTTGTAGAAGACCGTCTGGCGATGGTTGAGCTCGACATAGTCGCGCAATTCGCGGCGATACCAGTCGACATGCGGCGGCGGGCCGTCCTGGTCGAGGTCATGGTTGCCGAGACCCACATAGACGGGCATGTGGACGCGGTCGGGTCCCGCCCCTTCCTGGTAGCGGCTGGAGAACTGCTGCAGCTGCCGCCCCTCGCGCGGCTGGCGCACCTGGCCGCCGCCGTCGTCGGTGATGTCTCCCCCGAGCACCAGGCCGAGCGGCTTGCCGATCTGCCGTCCGGCGCTTGCCAGGCCACTCGGCTTGTTCGCAACCGTTTCCGGCCAGCGCATGGCATGCACGGCATTCAGCGCCGCCACATGTCGCAGCAGGCTGGCGTCGGTCTTGCCTTCAGCCGCGCAGTTCGGGGCAAGCCCCTCGATCGACACGAGGCAGGCATGGATGTCGTTGGAGAACAGGAACGTCGCGTCGATGGCCGGAGCGGCAGCACGGCTGCGGGAGGCCGCAAGCCCTACGCCAAGGCCGGCAAGGCCCGTGACGAAGGACCGTCGCGAAATACCGGCAGAAAACAATGGTTCCATTCTTCCGTCCCTCTCGCGGAACGGGAGTGTGCCGCAAGGCGCTGCTCGCGTAAACCGAGAGCAGCGCCTTACCGAAGTGAACTAGTGACCGCCACCGCTCGGGCCGACGCCCTGTGGCTTGCTGATCATCATCACGCCGAGGATCAGTGACAGGAACAACACGGTCAAAAGCATGAAGATATCGCCGAAAGACAGGATGACCGCCTGCTTCTGCGCCATGGCAGCAAGCTGCTTGACGGCGATCGTCGTACCGTCGAGACCGTGCGCGTTGAAGCTGGCGGCCATGTTGTTGAACCGCTCCATCGCTTCCGGGTTGCCCCACTGCACATGCTCGGCAAGGCGGGCATAGTGGAAGTCCTGGCGCTGGGTCAGGATCGTGTTGATGACCGCGAGCCCTACTGCACCGCCGAGGTTACGGGTCAGGTTGAACAGGCCCGAGGCGCCGCGCATGCGGGCCGGCGGCATGGTGCCGAGCGCGATGTTGTTGATCGGCACCATGCAGAGCATCAAGCCGACACCGCGCAGGATCTGCGGGATAAACAGTTCGTAGAAGTCCCAGTCGGCGGTGAGGTGCCCCATGATCCAGGTACCGGCGGCAAAGCTGGTAAAGCCGATCGTCATCAGCACGCGCGGATCGAGCTTGCCCGACAGGATGCCGGCCACGGGCGCCGTGAAGAACATCGCAAGGCCCGAGACGAACATCGTCTCGCCGATCATCAGCGAATCGTAGCCGCGGATGCGACCGAGATAGAGCGGATAGAGATAGGTGAGACCGTAAAGGCCGATGCCCATCACGAAGGAGAACATCGAGCCGAAAGCGAAGTTTCGATTGGAGAACGCCCTGAGATCGACGACGGGGAATTCCACCTTGAAGGCCCGGTAGAAGAAAATCACCGCGGCGATCACGGTCGCGACCGCGCCCATGACGATGTGGTCGTCGTTGAACCAGTCGTTGGCGTTGCCTTCCTCCAGCACATATTCGAGCGAGCCGAGGAAAATCGCCATCGACGCCAGGCCCCACCAGTCGAACTTCTTCATCAAACCGAGTTCCGGCTTGTCGAAGTCGATGAAGGTCCAGGTGAGCGTAGCGACGATGATGCCGGGGATGACGTTGACGAGGAACAGCCAGTGCCAGGAGAAAGCGTGGCTGAGATAGCCGCCGACCGTGGGGCCGATCGTCGGCGCCAGCGTCGCGATCAGGCCGATGATCGGCGAGACGATGTTGCGCTTCGACGGCGGGAAGATGGTGAAGGCCGCTGCAAAGACCGACGGGATCATGCCACCGCCGATGAAGCCCTGGATGGCGCGATAGACGATCATCTGGTCGATGTTCGTCGCCGTTGCCGCAAGCGCACTCGCCGCGGTAAAGCCCGCCGCCGAAACGGAGAACAGCACGCGCGTGGAGACGATGCGCGCCAACGTCCCCGACAGCGGGATCATGATGACTTCGGCGATGAGATAGGAGGTCTGCACCCAGCCGATCTCGTCCGACCCGGCCGACAGGCCCGCCTGGATTTCGGCGAGTGACGCCGAAACGATCTGGATGTCGAGGATCGCCATGAACATGCCGACGACCATGGCGAAGAAGGCGATCAGCCTCTTCGGATCCATATGTTCCTCGACCTTCGGTGCGGCGGCCGCCACCGAACCTGCTGTTGCCGTTGCGGCCATCTCAGCCACTCCTTGCATGGGCGCCCTGGCGCCAGCGTTCTGGACATGCGCGTTTCGCCGCGCGTGCGTTCCGGACTTGAACACGCCGCGTGGCGCGCTGGCGTCTCGACGGTAAGGCGCGCCCAAGAGCGCGCCGGCATTTCGTCCGCTTACTTGGTGGCTGCGACCTTCGTTGCGTCCGGCGCCGTGCGCGTGTCGACATCGACGACGACACTCAGACCCGCACGCAGGTGACCTTCCGCCAGCACCTCGGCCGGCAGCGTGATGCGCACCGGCACACGCTGGATCACCTTGGTGAAATTGCCGGTGGCGTTTTCGGCCGGCAGCAGCGAAAAGACCGAGCCGGAGGCCGGCGAGATCGAGGCGACCGTGCCTTCGATCGCGTGATCCTCATAGGCATCGACATGGACCTTCACCTTGGAGCCCGGCACCAGATGGGCGATCTGGGTCTCCTTGAAGTTGGCATCGATATAGAGCTGGTCGACCGGAACAAGCGCTGCAAGCCGCTGGCCGGCGGAAACCAGGTCGCCGACCTGAACTGCGACGTTGCCGACGATGCCGTCATAGGGCGCCTTCAGAACGGTAAAACCGAGGTCGCGGTTGGCCTTGTCGCGGGCAAGCTCGAGCGAGCGGATTTCACTTTCGGCTTCGGTACGCTGCGCCTCGAGCACGGTGATGCTCGCATTGGCGGCGGCGATATTGGCGTCAGCCCCGGAAAGGTTTGCCCGCGCCTGGTCGAGCGCCACATCGGCATTGTCAAGCGAAGCGACGGTGCCGACGGCCTTGGACTGGAGGTCGCTTGCGCGCTTCTGCGCAAGTTCGGCGCCGCGCACCGTCGCTTCGAGAGCCTTCTTCTGTGCTTCGGTCTGGGCAAGACTTGCCTTGGCACCAGCGATCTGCGCGTCGAAACGGCTGAGTGCCAGCTTCTGGGTGGCGATCTTCGCTTCGGCCTGCTCGGCGGCTATGCGGTAGTCGCCGTCGTCGAGGGTAACGAGCGGGTCGCCGGCCTTTACCTTCTGGTTGGCAACGACGTCGACCTTGGCGACATAGCCGGAAACCTTCGGCGAGATCGTCGCGATGTCGCCTTCGATATAGGCGTCATCGGTCGAGACCATGAAGCGGCCATTGGTCCACCAGTCGTAGCCGAACCAGCCACCGGCGGCCAGAAGGGCCAGACCGAGCACGGGAACGATGGGCTTGCGCGCCTTTTTCGGCGGCTGCGCCGTTTCTGCGGGAGCCTGGACGGCGGCCTGCTCCGCGGCGGGCGCCTTTGCCTCAAGCGCGGTTTCCTGCTGCACTTCAAAATTCTCGTCAACGGGACGGACGCGAGCAGCGCTGGATGTGTTGGATGCGGACATTGGGCACCGGCCTGGTTAAAGATTGCTGAACGAACTGAACCGTTCGGTTCGATTGGAACTTGACATAAGCCCTTTCCCGTCGCATATCAAGAGGAAATCGAACCGCGTGGTTCGACGACAAAGATTTAATGCAAGCAGGACGGAAACAAACGACCACCATGAGCGCGGTGAAGACCGGAACACAGGACGTGATCCAGCCGACTGTCGGCCTGGATGAAGATCTTTCTTCGGGGGGCGGCCGCCACGCCGCCGGCGAGGACCCGGCCAAGCGCGAGCAGATCCTCGAAGGCGCAAGGCGTGCCTTCCTGAGCCAGGGCTTCGACGCCGCCAGCATGAACGACATCACCCGCGAGGCCGGCGTTTCGAAGGGCACCCTCTACGTCTATTTCGAAAACAAGGAAGACCTGTTCAAGGCGCTGATCATCAAGGGCAAGACCCGGGTGGTCCAGACTGCCAAGCACGCGCTCAACGATCACGACGACGTCGAGGAGTCACTCTACGATTTCGGCGTGACGCTGACGACCAGCATGACCTCCGAAGAAACCATCCGTTCCATGCGCATGGTGATCGGCGTGATCGACCGCATGCCGCATCTGGCCGAGCGCTTCTTCAGCGAGGCGCCCGAGAACGGCTACACCGTGCTCAAGGCCTATCTCGACCGCCAGGTTCCAACCGGTGTTCTCGACATCGACAATACCGAGATCGCTGCCCGCCAGTTCATCGAGATGGCACAGGCCGGGCTCTTCAAGCACCGGCTTTTCGGCGGCATGTGCTCCGCCCCGCCGCGCGAGCAGATCGAGGCGACGGTGACCGCCGCCGTCCGCGTCTTCATGTCCGCCTACGGACCAAAGCAACAGGTCGGCTGACGCCGAACACTCCCGACCGCCCGGGTGTTACAATCCAGCAATTGCGATCAAGCGCACCTTGCGGCAAGACCCTATCACCAGGGCACTGCCAAAGGAGTGATGATGAGTGCCATCGGACGGGCGGTCTGGTTCATCGAGAGCCATTTCGCAAAGGACATATCGCTGGATGAAATCGCCGGGGCCGCTGGCCTTTCGCGCTTCCATCTCTCGCGTGTTTTCGGGCTGGTCACGGGCCGCTCGATCAGCGCCTATATTCGCGGGCGGCGCCTCAGCGATGCCGCATACGCCCTGGCCGATGGCTCCCTCAGTATTCTTTCGGTAGCCCTCGAAGCGGGCTACAACTCGCACGAGGCTTTCACCCGCGCCTTTCGCGACCAGTTCGGCGTGACGCCCGAGACGGTGCGCAAGCAAAGGCACGTTCGAAACATCGAACTGATGGAGCCTTTAAGAATGGACGATACCCGCCTCTTGAAGATCGACCCGCCGCGCTTCGAAGACAGCCCGCCCCTGCTTCTGGCGGGCCTTTCGGAAACCTACGCCTATAGCCGCACCGAGGGCATCCCCTCGCTCTGGCAACGCTTCAACCGCCATTTCGGCAACATACCCGGCCAGAAGGGCGAAATCGCCTACGGTGTCTGCACCCAAAGCAATGGCGAGGCCGGAACCTTCCGCTACATGGCAGCCGCGGACGTCAGCGAAACCGACGAACTGCCCGACGGCTTTTCGACGCTGAAGCTGCCGAAGCAACGCTATGCGGTCTTCCTGCACCGTGGCCACATCTCCGCGATCGCCAAGACCGCGGACTATGTCTTCGGCACCTGGTTGCCCGAGTCCGGGCTTCAACACGGCGAAACGCCCGACCTCATCGAGCGCTACGACGAACGCTTCGACCCGCATTCGGGCATGGGCGTCGTCGAACTGTGGATTCCGATCAAATCGTAAACGGTAAAGCGCCGCCGCAAAGAGCGGCGGCGCTTGTCACGTCCGCGATGTTTCTTAAATACTTCCGGCGATTCTTGCGCGACGACGCGCCACCCAAAGAGAAAGATCGCCGATGCAGGACCTCCTGTTGCTTGCCCAAGACCCCGCCGCCTGGGTCGCCCTCGTCACCCTCGTGGTCATGGAGGTGGTTCTCGGCATCGACAACCTGATCTTCATTTCGATCCTCACCAACAAGCTGCCACCGGAGCATCGCGAAAAGGCCCGCCGCATCGGCATCGGCCTCGCCCTCGTCATGCGCCTTGCCCTGCTCGGAACGGTCGCCTGGATCGTCAAGCTGACGACGCCGGTGTTCGAAGCCTTCGGCCACGGCTTCTCGTGGAAGGACATGATCCTGATTGCCGGCGGTCTCTTCCTCGTCTGGAAGGCAACCAAGGAAATCCATCACAATGTCGATCCGAGCGATCACGGCGAGGACTTCATCGCCTCTTCGGCGATCAACAGCTTCGGCGCCGCGATCGGACAGATCCTGCTGCTCGACCTCGTCTTTTCCGTCGACAGCATCATCACTGCCGTCGGCATGACGCCGCATTTGCCTATCATGGTCATCGCCGTCGTTGCCGCGGTCACCGTGATGCTCGTCGCCGCCAATCCGCTCGCGAACTTCATCGAGAAAAACCCGACGATCGTGATGCTGGCGCTCGCCTTCCTCCTGATGATCGGCACGACGCTGATTGCCGAAGGCATGGGCCTGCATGTGCCGAAGGGCTACATCTACGCCGCCATGGCCTTTTCGGCTCTCGTCGAAATCCTCAACATGGTCGCGCGCAATGCGCGGCTCAGGAAGGCAGGCAAGCTCAACTGACAGGTTGCTGCCACGACGGCTTCATCGCGAAAAGGCCCGCATCGAGGATGCGGGCCTTCTTGCTTGCGGGAGTTCACGAAGGCGCGGAGCCGGACGGACCGGCCGTCAACCGCGAGCCTTCAGCGAAAACCAGGATCGCTCCTCCTTTTCGCTGAGCCATGCCGGTAGCCCGGCCCCACGCCTTCTGATTGGACAACGCATCGCCTGAAGAAACGTTCCGCCCGCCCTTCGCTCCAGTTCAGACGTCTGCGCGATGACCGACTTCGACCAGTATGTTGCCGGGAATGACCGCATAGAAGACGTAGGCGCCATGCCGGTCCTCTGGCGCGATCACCTCGATGCCGGATCCACGCACCCTCCGGTAGACGTCGTCGACCTCGGCCCGCGCCGGCAGCAGGAAGCCGATATGATAGGTTTGAGTGTTGAGGCTCACCTGGTCGCCGCCGCCAAGTGCGGCGATCGGCGGGCTGACGACGAGCACCAGACCGGAACCGTCCGTCAAGCGATAGAAAGCGTCCTTGCCGCGCTTTTCGACCAGCGTCAGGCCGAAGTGATCGATAAGGAAGGAAGCCGTTTCGGCAACGACAGGGCTATAGAGATCGATATGATTCAGTCGCATGTTTGCAGTCTCCGTGTTCGAGAAACGCGGCGGACTGCGTCGATTGCATACACCCCGCCGCGGACCGATGCGATGGCATCGGAACCACGTCGTGGGTTCGAACGGGACGTTCGAGCAGAGCTTCGCAGGCCATGAGCGGCTGCGAAGGGACCGGGCTTACCTTATCCGGTCCTGCCTTTTTCGACGCGCTCTGCTTACCGCATAACGGCCAAGGACGGAAGATGGCTAGCGATCAGTTCTTCCCGGCATCCGGATCGATGCGCTGCAGGTCCTGAAGATAGGCGTCCAAACGGTCGAACTTCTGTTCCCAGAAGCGACGGTAGCTGTCGAGCCAAATGTTGACGTCCTTCAGCGGTGCAGCCTCGAGCCGGCATGGGCGCCATTGCGCTTCGCGGCCGCGGCTGATCAGCCCGGCGCGCTCGAGAACCTTGAGATGCTTGGAAACTGCCGGCAGGCTCATTTCGAACGGTTCCGCCAGTTCGCCGACAGACGCCTCTCCGAGGGCGAGACGGGCGAGGATCGCCCTTCGCGTTGGGTCGGCCAGGGCTGAAAGCGTCGTCGACAAGCGATCTTCCGGCATTTTCTAAAAAACCTTTCAGTTAAATAACCTTTCGGTTCATTATCGCTCAGGGCAGGCAGTGTCAACAAAAACCGGCGTGATCCACTTTCCGTTGACATGACCGGTGTTCTATGGTCTCACGCGAGCCGACTGGAATAGCCTGCCGATACCGCTGTTGCGGCACCCTTGCGGGCCTTTCCTTCCCATAAAATGCGCGCCCCGGCGGTCGGATTTCTTTTCCGGCAAGGGGCGAAAAGCACGTCAGACGGGCAAAAGACCATGGCAAATTCAGCAGTCCGGGTACGCATCGCACCCTCTCCCACCGGCGAGCCGCATGTCGGCACCGCCTATATCGCTCTGTTCAACTACCTCTTCGCGAAGAAGCACGGCGGCGAATTCATCTTGCGCATCGAAGACACCGATGCGACCCGCTCGACGCCGGAGTTCGAACAGAAGGTGCTGGACGCGCTGAAATGGTGTGGGCTCGAATGGTCGGAAGGTCCTGATATCGGTGGTCCCTATGGCCCCTACCGCCAGAGCGACCGCAAGGACATGTATCGTCCTTACGTCGAGAAGATCGTCGAGAACGGCCACGGCTTCCGCTGCTTCTGCACGCCCGAGCGGCTCGAGCAGATGCGCGAGAGCCAGCGCGCCGCCGGCAAGCCCTCGAAATATGACGGCCTTTGCCTCCACCTCTCTGCCGAAGAAGTGACGTCGCGCGTTGCCGCCGGCGAGCCGCATGTCGTGCGCATGAAGATCCCGACCGAGGGCTCGTGCAAGTTCCATGACGGCGTCTATGGCGACGTCGAAATCCCGTGGGATGCCGTCGACATGCAGGTCCTGCTCAAAGCCGACGGCATGCCGACCTACCACATGGCCAACGTCGTCGACGACCACCTGATGAAGATCACCCACGTCGCCCGCGGCGAGGAGTGGCTGGCTTCCGTTCCGAAGCACATCCTGATCTACCGCTATCTCGGTCTCGAGCCGCCGGTCTTCATGCACCTGTCGCTGATGCGCAATGCCGACAAGTCGAAGCTGTCGAAGCGCAAGAACCCGACGTCGATCTCCTACTACACCGCCCTCGGCTACCTGCCGGAAGCGCTGATGAACTTCCTCGGCCTGTTCTTCATCCAGATCGCCGAAGGCGAGGAGCTGCTGACGATCGACGAGCTTGCGGCAAAGTTCGATCCGGAGAACCTGTCCAAGGCCGGTGCGATCTTCGACATCCAGAAGCTCGACTGGCTGAACGCCCGCTGGATCCGCGAAAAGCTCTCGGAAGACGAGTTCGCCGCCCGCGTCCTTGCCTGGGCGATGGAAAACGATCGCCTGAAGCAGGGCCTGAAGCTCAGCCAGTCGCGCATTTCGAAGCTCGGCGAACTGCCGGATCTCGCAAGCTTCCTGTTCAAATCCGACCTCGGCCTGCAGCCGGCAGCCTTTGCCGGCGTCAAGTCGACGCCCGAGGAACTGCTCGAAGTCCTCAACACCGTTCAGCCGGATCTTGAAAAGATCCTCGAATGGAACAAGGAATCGATCGAAGCCGAGCTGCGCGCTGTCGCCGATCGCATGGGCAAGAAGCTGAAGGTCATCGTGGCGCCGCTGTTCGTCGCGGTTTCCGGCTCGCAGCGCTCGCTGCCGCTGTTCGACAGCATGGAGATCCTCGGCCGCGCCGTGGTCCGCCAGCGCCTGAAGGTCGCGTCCCAGGTGGTCGCCTCCATGGTCGGCAGCGGAAAGTAAGGAGAGCACGATGAACGACAAGACCGAAACGACTGGCCTCTCCTCCGACGTCACGGAAGTGCGCGCACAGAAGCTGAAGCTGCTGCGCGAGCAGATCGCCGACGTCTATCCGGCGCATTTCCACCGGACGATGACCAACGCCGAGCTCACCGCCAAGTACGAAGGCCTGGAGCCGGACACCGAGACGCAGGACGTCGTCACCGTTGCCGGCCGCGTCTACTCCTCGCGCAACTCCGGCATGTTCATGGACATCCATGACGCGTCGGGCAAGATCCAGATCTTCAGCCACAAGGACGTCACGAGCGAGGAAGCCCGCGGGCTGCTGCCGATGATCGACATCGGCGACATCATCGGCGTCACCGGCGTTGTTCGCCGCACCAAGCGCGGCGAACTGACGATCAACGCGCAAGCGATCACCATGCTGACGAAGTCGCTGCTGCCGATGCCCGAGAAGTGGCACGGCCTCTCCGACATCGAGCTGCGCTATCGCAAGCGTCACCTCGACATCATGACCAACGAGGAATCGAAGCTGCGCTTCCAGCAGCGCAGCCGCATCGTTTCCGGCATCCGTCGCTTCATGGAAAACGACGGCTTCATGGAAGTCGAGACCCCGATGCTGCACTCGGTCTATGGCGGCGCCACCGCCGAGCCGTTCAAGACGCATCACAACACGCTGAAGCTCGACATGTACCTGCGCATCGCGCCGGAACTGTACCTGAAGCGCACGCTGGTTTCGGGCCTCACCGACAAGGTCTTCGAGATCAACCGCAACTTCCGCAACGAAGGCGTCTCCACCCGGCACAATCCGGAATTCACCATGATGGAGTGCTACTGGGCCTATGCCGACTACGAGGACATCATGGACCTCGTGGAGCGTATGTTCGGCGAGCTGGCCATGGCGATCCACGGTTCGACCGAATTTGCCTATGGCGACAAGGAGATCTCCTTCAAGGGTCCGTTCCGCCGCGTGCCGATGCCCGATGCCGTCAAGGAAGCGACCGGCATCGACTTCCTGGCGATAAAGACCGACGAGGAAGCCCGCAACGCCGCCAAGGCCGCCGGCTTCGAGGTCGAAAAGGACTGGACCTGGGGCGAGTGCCTCGCTTTCGTCTTCGAAGAGAAGGTCGAGCCGACGCTGATCCAGCCGTCCCACGTCACGCATTTCCCGAAGGACATCTCGCCCTTTGCCAAGGAAGTGCCGGGCGAGCCGCGCCTCGTCGAGCGTTTCGAGACCTATTGCAACGCCTGGGAACTCGGCAACGCCTTCTCCGAGCTCAACGATCCGGAAGAGCAGCGCGCCCGCATGGTCGAGCAGCTGGAACAGGCGCATGCACGCGGCGAAAAGGCCAAGCAGCTTGACGACGAGTTCCTCGACGCCATCGACCAGGGCATGCCGCCGGCCGGCGGCCTCGGCATCGGCGTCGACCGCCTGATCATGCTTCTGACCAACGCGCCGTCGATCCGCGACGTCATCCTCTTCCCGGCACGCCGCCAGAAGGCCGACTGACCAAAGGTCGCATTGCCACGAACACGAAGGCCCGCCGCATACGCGTCGGGCCTTTTTATTTTATGATGATGATCCGGCGTCTCGGCCCCGGCCTGGTCTCAGTGACCGGCCGGCGCCTCGGCCGTCTCCTCCGGCTTGGCCTCGTGTTCGGCACCGCCTGCTTCGGCGGTCTTGGCTTCGGCCGGATCCGCGGATGGATCGATGCACGACGAGTGGTCGTCCATGGCCGCCATCATGGTGCGGATATCGTCCATCGACAGATCGACTGTCTTGCCATGGAAGACGCCGGCGGAATTCGCCGTGCCGGCATTATAGGAAGCGCGGAAGGTTTCGCTCATGCCAGGCACGCTTTGCGGGCCGGGAGCGAAGAGCACTTCCGCCCCGATTGCAGCTCCGCGAACCTGTGCCCGATCCTCCGGGCCGGCCGCATCGAGCACGACGACCTGATAGAGATCGGCTCTTTCAACCTTCGCCAGCGCGCCGACCACGCGCAGAGCCGTGCGCATACGCGTCTCGCCATCGGCGCGATCTGTCTTGACGTGCATGCGGATCCAGCGCTGGCCATTGTGGCTGAGCTTGACGGTCCGCAGCATCGTGCATTCGAGACCCGATGTGTTCGGCTTGGAAAGCCCCGCCATCAGAGCGTCTCGGCTGACATAGACGGCGGCGCCGCCGGATGCGGCCGAAACACCGAAGGCGGCCGCGAGGATGACGAGCAGCCTCTTCGAAGGCCGAAACTTGCCGAGGATAGCCTTCACGAGGGACTCCGCCGTCATACCCAGGAATTGCAGAATAAGCCCCAAAGGGCACGCCTCAACATTAGGCGCGCCACCTTTCGGAAAGTTTAAGCTGCTGCTGCGGACATGAGCCACGGAGTCGGCCTGCAAGGCCTCCGAAAACTGGCAAAGCGGCACGCACCCGGTTACCCGCTTGCACGCCGCTATTACCCGTTGGCTTGATCAATCGATCGCGATGTCCACGCGGTTGCGACATTCGCGGTAGGGCGAAACATGCACGTTGCCGGAGGCATCCACCCACCGCCGGTTTTCAACGCAATAGGCCCCTGACTTCGTGAGGATCACCTTCGGACGCCGACGGCTGTAGTTGTCGTTGCCATGCGTGAAGGAGCCGACGCCGGAATACCAATCGCTGCTGTCGGACGAGCTGTGCCCGCTACCGCCGCCACCGCCACCGCGGCCCTTGCCGCCGGCGCTTTGGGCAAAGGAGGGAGCGGCAAACGCGGTCGCCGCGGTGATGACGATCATGGAAACGAGTACCAGCCTATGCATGACATGACCTCCCGGTTGACACTGGATGGGCCGTTCCCATCCATGCGAAGGAGCTTGCCATGCCCGCCCGCGCAGCGATGTTCCCACGGAAACCGGCCAGGAACGCGCTCAGCCTCGATTAAGGCGGCCGGCGGGGAGATTGACTTTCACAGCCATCTTGCCTCCATTGCGGGCCGTCAAACACAAGAACAAGAAAAGAAGAACGAAAATGCACAAAGTCATCTTTGATACGGACCCGGGCATCGACGATGCGATGGCGCTGCTTTTCCTGCATCGTCATCCGGCCATCGACCTGATCGGCATCACCACCGTCTTCGGCAATGCCTCGGTCGAAACCACCACCCGCAATGCGCTGTTCCTGAAGCGTGAGTGGGGCATCGATGCACCGGTCGCCAAGGGTCTCGACAAGACCTTCAATCCCGACCGTCCGCATGTGGGCTGGCCGACCTTCATCCATGGCGACGACGGCCTCGGCAACATCGATGTCCCCGAGACCGTCGATCTGCCGATCGACCCGCGCCCGGCGCATCGCTTCATCATCGACACGGTCCGCGCCCATCCCGGCGAAGTGACGCTGATCGCCGTTGGCCGCATGACCAACCTGGCACTGGCGCTGCGCGAGGATCCGGATTTTGCCGCACTCGTGCGCGAAGTCGTCATCATGGGCGGCGCCTTCGACGTCAACGGCAACATCACCCCTGCCGCCGAAGCCAACATTCACGGTGATCCGGAAGCCGCCGATGTCGTGATGACCGCTGCGTGGCCGGTTACCGTCGTCGGTCTCGACGTCACCACCAAGACGGTGATGACCAAGGCGATGATCGCCGACATTGCCGAGCGCGGCGGCGACGCCGGCAAGCTGCTTGCTGACATCTCGAAGTTCTACGTCACCTTCTACGAGCAGCACGTGCCCGATGGCATGGTGGTGCATGACAGCTGCGCCTGCGCCTATGTCGTGGCGCCTGAACTCTTCACCGTCCGAAGCGGGTCGATCCGCGTCGTCTGCGGTGGCATCTCGGACGGCCAGACGATCCAGAGACCCGACAACCGGCTTTTCCCGCCGAGCCCGTGGGACAATCTGCCGAGCCAGAAGGCCTGCATCGATATCGATGCCGCCCGCACGCTGAAGCTGATCAGCGACACGCTTGTCCTGAACGGCTGAACCTCATCGAAGCGCGACCGATGTTGTGCCTTGAAAAACTTGAACAAGATGGCTGGCGGACGCGTGTTCGCCGGCTATCTTTATGTCCATGAAACCGGACGCCCTGCTCTATCCCGCCCCCAAGGGTCTCTACTGCCAGATCGGCGATTTCTTCATCGACCCGGTGCAGCCGGTCGAAAGGGCGCTCATTACCCATGGCCATTCCGACCATGCCCGCGCCGGCCATGGCCAGGTGCTTGCCACGCGCGAAACCCTGGACATCATGCGCATTCGCTACGGCGACGGTTTCTGCGGCACGAGCCAGTCGGTGGAACTTGGGGAAAGGCTGACGCTTGATGGTGTCGAGGTGGGCTTCCATCCCGCGGGCCACGTGCTCGGCTCGGCACAGATCTCGGTGCGTGCCAACGGCACCCGCATCGTCATATCCGGAGACTACAAACGCCGGCGGGACCCGACCTGCGCCGGCTTCGAGCCGGTCGCCTGCGACGTCTTCATCACCGAGGCAACCTTCGGCCTGCCGGTCTTCCACCACCCGGACGACCGGGCCGAGACGCGCAAGCTGCTTACCTCGCTCACCCAGTTTCCAGAAAGGACGCACGTCGTCGGCGCCTATGCGCTCGGCAAGGCGCAGCGCGTCATCGCGCTCCTGCGCGAAGCGGGCTACCACCAGCCGATCTTCATCCACGGCGCCCTGCAGCGGCTCTGCGACTACTACCAGAGCCAGGGCATCGACCTCGGCGAACTCCGTCCGGCAACACTTGCCGCCGACGACAAACAGGATTTCAGAGGGACGATCGTGATCGGTCCGCCCGCCGCCTTCGCCGATCGCTGGTCCCGGCGCTTTGCCGACCCGATCGCCATCTTCGCCTCCGGCTGGATGCTGATCCGGCAAAGGGCGAAGCAGCGCGGCGTCGAGCTGCCGCTCGTCATCTCCGATCATTGCGACTGGGCCGAGCTCACGCAGACGATCACCGAGATCGCTCCCGGCGAAGTCTGGGTCACGCACGGCCGCGAAGAAGCACTTGTGCGCTGGTGCGAGCTGCAAGGCATCGCCGCTCGCCCGCTGCATCTCGTCGGTTACGACGACGAGGGAGAGTAACGGATGCACGCCTTTGCCGAGCTGCTCGATCGCCTCGTCCTCAGCCCCCAGCGCAACGCCAAGATCCGCCTGCTTGCCGACTACTTCCGGACCGCACCGGACCCGAGCCGCGGCTACGCGCTTGCGGCAATCGCCGGCACGCTATCGCTGAGCACGGTCAAGCCGGCGATGATCCGAGACCTGCTGCTCGAACGCATGGACGCGGTGCTCTTCCGGTACTCCTACGACTATGTCGGCGACCTCGCCGAAACGGTCTCTCTGGTCTGGGAACCGCCGGCTGGTACCGTTCATTCCGACATACCGCTGGGTGCCGCCATCGAGCGCCTGCAGATGACCGGACGCGCCGACGTGCGCGGCGTCGTGCGCGATATGCTCGACCATCTGGACACTTCGGCACGCTTCGCCTTCCTCAAGCTGGTAACCGGGGGCCTCAGGATCGGCGTATCGGCGAAGCTCGCCAAACAGGCGCTTGCCGAAATGGGTGGCAAGGACGTCGCCGAGATCGAGACGCTCTGGCACGGTCTGTCGCCGCCCTATCTGCCGCTCTTCCGCTGGCTGTCAGGAGAGGCGGAGAAGCCCGAGCTTTCGACGCCGGCGGTCTTCCATTCGGTGATGCTTGCCAACCCCGTCGGTGACGGCGATCTCGACGCGCTCGACCCCAAGGATTTCGCGGCCGAATGGAAGTGGGATGGGATCCGCGTGCAGCTTGCAAATATCGGCGGTGTGCGTCGCCTCTATTCCCGCAGCGGCGACGAGATTTCGGGCGCCTTTCCCGATGTGCTCGGAGCCGCCGACTTCGCCGGCGTCATCGACGGTGAGCTGCTGGTCGGCGGCACGGCGCGTACCAATCGCGCGACCAGAAGCTTCGCCGATCTGCAGCAGCGGCTCAACCGCAAGACGGTCAGCCACAAGCTCATTGATGCCTATCCCGCCTTCATCCGCGCCTATGACATTCTGTTTGCCGGAGAAGAGGACGTTCGCCCGCAAGGCTTCGTCACAAGACGAGTCATGCTTGCCGATCTTGTGGAAAGCACCTCGCCACAGCATTTCGACCTGTCGCCGCTGGTGCCATTCTCCACCTGGGACGAACTCGACCACTTGCGCGCCGACCCACCCGATCCGGTCATCGAAGGCATCATGCTGAAGCGGCTCAATTCCCCCTACACGCCGGGCCGCATCAAAGGGCCATGGTTCAAATGGAAGCGCGCGCCCTTCAACATCGATGCCGTGCTGCTCTACGCGCAACGCGGCCACGGCAAACGCTCGAGCTACTACTCGGACTACACCTTCGGTGTCTGGACTGTCGCCGATGGCAAGGAGACACTGGTTCCGGTCGGCAAGGCCTATTTCGGCTTCACCGACGCCGAGCTGGAGGTTCTCGACCGGTTCGTCAGGGACAACACGACCGAGCGCTTCGGGCCGGTCCGGGCCGTGCGCGCCGAACCCGATTTCGGTTTCGTCGTCGAGGTCGCGTTCGAAGGCATCAACCGCTCGACCCGGCACAAATCCGGTGTCGCCATGCGTTTCCCCCGCATTGCCCGCCTGAGACAGGACAAGCTGCCGCGCGACGCCGATCGCCTGGAGACGCTGCAGGCCATGATCGAAGCCAGGGACGGTGCCTAGCCCCGCGACAATCACCCGGATATCTCGGAACACCGGCTAAGGCTAAGCGTTGGGAGGGGACTAGCAACCGAAAGGTGGTGTTCCATGCCAGCCAAATCGAAGGTTCAACAGAAGGCAGCCGGTGCGGCGCTTGCCGCAAAACGCGGAGAGACCAAGAAGTCCGGTCTCAAGGGCGCGTCCCGCGAAATGGAAAAATCCATGACGGAAGGCGAACTCAAGGAACTCGCCGAGACCAAGCGCAAGAGCCTACCGGAGCGCAAGGGCGGTTGAGTGCGAAAACTCGAATAAAAGAACCGACTAAAACAATAATTATTAAGACCCTTTTGGGATTATCTCGGTCGATACACAGCCATTCGCGTGCCGCCGGGGTGATTTGTGCCTGCCAGACATGCTTTCAACCTCGGAATGAAGAGGCTCTCCAGGGTTTTAACGCCAAGCTACCTTCCGGCGATCATCGCGGCTTTCGTGGTCCTGGTGGCCGGCATCCTCGCAGACAATCAGAACCAGGTGGTGGCCGAGGCGCGTTTGCGCACACGGGTCGCCGAAGAGCTCAATCCCATCCGCTCCAAGCTCGAAGCCAACGTCAACGGCAATATCCAGCTGGTGCGCGGCTTGATCGGCACGCTCGTCACCGAGCCGGGCATGGATCAGAAGCGCTTCGCCGCCCTTTCGCGCAGCATCTTTACCGAACGCTCGCAACTGCGCAGCATCGCTGCCGCGCCGAACCTCGTCGTCTCGCTCGTCTACCCGCTCAAGGGAAATGAGAAGGCCCTGGGGCTCGATTACCGCAAGAACGAGTTGCAGCGCGCTGCCGTCATGCGCGTCAAGAACACCAGACAGATGGTGCTTGCCGGCCCCGTGGACCTCGTCCAGGGCGGACGTGGGTTGATCGGCCGCTTCCCGGTAATGATCGACGCGGGCGGCGGCAGCAATCGCTTCTGGGGCATCGTCTCCGCCATCATCGACATCGATCGCCTCTATCGTGACAGCGGCCTCCATTCCGAACAGCCCGGCATCGATATCGCCATAGCCGGGCGCGACGGCACCGGCGCCGAAGGGCCGGTCTTCTTCGGCGACCCCGCGATCTTCAAGCACTCGCCCGTCGAGATGACCGTGCTGTTGCCAGGCGGCTCCTGGCGCATCGCAGCCGTTCCCCGGGGCGGCTGGCCGACGACGGCCGGCAATGCCTGGTTCATTCGCGGGCTGATCGTTCTCGGCGGCCTGATGATCATCCTGCCGATGGTGCTGACCGGGCGCCTGATGAGCGAGCGGCAGATGAACATCCGCGCGCTGAGACACAGCAAGGCGCAGCTGCAGGAGCTCTCCCACCGCCTGAAGATCGCGCTGGACTCCTCGCAGATCGGCATTTGGGAGCTGGACATTGCCAGTGGCAAGCTGCTTTGGGACGACCGGATGCGCGAACTCTACGGCCGCGTCGGCTCCGCCCGCGAGACCTATGAGGACTGGAGGAGTGCCCTTTATCCCGACGATCTCCAGCGCGCCGAAGGCGAGTTCGCTGAAGCACTCAAGACCGGCGACGCCTACAACTCGGACTTCCGCATCTCCCTCCCAGACGGCAATTTGCGCCACATTCGCGCGATCGGCTCCGCCTATATCGGCGCCGATGGCATGCGGAAGGTGGTCGGGGTCAACTGGGATGTGACCGCCGATTTCGAGACCCGCGAAACCCTGTTCGAAGCCAAGCGCATGGCCGAGGCACACAGCGTCGAACTCGAGGCTGCCCGTCATCGCATGGAGTTCAACGCCCTGCACGATCCGCTGACCGGCCTGCCGAACCGCCGGTTCCTCGATCAGGTCCTGGCCGAGCGCAACAGGCATTTCGCGCCGGAGGCTCGCCTGAGCATCTTCCACATGGATCTCGACCGGTTCAAGCAGATCAACGATACGCTCGGCCACGCCGCCGGCGACGAAATCCTGCGCCATGCCGCCGAGCTGCTGCGCGGCAATGCGGATGCCAGGGACTTCGTTGCCCGCATCGGCGGCGATGAATTCGTCATCGTTCGCCAGGATAGCGGGATAGAACCGGACGCCACGCTGGCATCCCGCATCATCGAGGCGATGAGCGTGCCCGTCCGCTACAAGGATCAGGAGTGCCGCATCGGCGTCAGCATCGGCATCGCTGCCCAGGCCAAGGCAACGGATGACCTGTCGCATGTGCTCGTCAATGCCGATATCGCGCTCTACGAAGCCAAGCGTCGCGGCCGCAACCGGCACGAGACCTTCACGGGCGAGTTGAAGACGGCCGTTTTCAAGACCAAGCAGACGGCCGACGAGATCCTTCGCGGGCTGGAGCACAACGAGTTCATCGCGCATTTCCAGCCGCAGTTCTGCCCGCGTACCCTCGACATAACAGGGGTCGAGGCGCTGGCCCGCTGGGATCATCCGTCCAAGGGACTGCTCGGGCCGCATACGTTCCTGAAGACGGCGGAAGACATCAATGTGGTCGCGTCGATCGACCAGGCTATCCTGGAACAGGCACTGTTCCAGATCTACCGCTGGGAGGCGGGCGGGATCCATATTCCCAAGGTCTCGGTCAACCTGTCCTATGCGCGTCTTCACGATGAAAACCTGATCGATCGTCTCGAACAATTGAAGATTCCCAAGGGCCGCCTGTCTTTCGAACTCCTGGAATCGATCTCCTTCGACGAGAGCGACGTGACCGTGCTTTCCAACATCCGCCGGATCAAGGAGCTCGGCATCGACATCGAGATCGACGATTTCGGCACCGGCTATGCCTCGATCCTGAGCCTTCTGAAACTGACCCCGCGACGGCTGAAAATCGACCGCCAGCTCGTGCTGCCGATCCTCGAGTCACCCGCTGAAAAGCGCCTCGTCGAATCGATCATCGATATCGGCACGTCGCTCGGGATCGAAGTGATCGCCGAGGGCGTCGAGACGCTGGAACACGCCCATATCCTGAAGGAACTCGGTTGCCACGGACTGCAGGGTTATGCCTTCGCGCGGCCGATGAACGCCAACGACCTCGCGACCTTCGCCTTCGAGCGCCGCTGGCTTGCGGCCTGAGAAGCACGCCGGCCTGCCGCAAAAAACACGGTGCGTGCATTTTTCGCACCGGTAAGGCTTGGCAGCTTTGTCGCGAATCGCCATAAAAACAATTGCCTGCCTCCACGATCTTGGGATCGGCAGCATCACCTGCGGCAGTCGCTGATGCGACCGCCCTTTCGGGCCTCTAGGGCGTCCCGCTTCAAGTGCAACCCACTGAAGCGGAAAAGATGCTCTAGATTCAACATCCTGGTGCGTCCCTTGTGCAATCTTTTGAAAGCACGGCGCTCTGGTGCCCGCTCTCCATGAAACCCGAACGAAGGGAACGGTACGATCGAATACGCGGGAAAATTGCTTTCTGTCTTCATTCTCGCCCCATTTGCGGGAAGCCTCCTTGCAATCTTCTTTCCGCCCGATCAACGCGGTGCGACAGCCTGGTTCGCGGGAGCGATCGCGCTTCTGTGTTTCCTCGTCGCCGCCAGCCTCTATCCCTTCGTCACTTCGGGCGGCGTGCTGCGCTACGACATCGCCTGGCTCCCGGAACTCGGCCTCAATTTCACCCTTCGTATGGACGGTTTCGCCTGGCTCTTCACGGTGCTGGTGACGGCGATCGGCGTACTCGTCGTCCTTTACGCCCGCTATTACATGGCCGCGGAAGACCCGGTACCGCGCTTCCTGGCACTGTTTCTCGCCTTCATGGGCTCGATGCTCGGCGTCGTGCTATCAGGCAATCTCATCCTGCTTGCCGTCTTCTGGGAACTGACGAGCATCGTTTCGTTCCTCCTGATCGGCTACTGGCACCACAATGCCCATGCCCGTGACGGCGCCCGCATGGCGTTGACAGTCACCGGCACCGGCGGCCTCTGCATGCTCGTCGGGCTGCTGCTGATGGGCCGCATCGTCGGCAGCTACGACCTCGACGTCGTGCTCGCGTCGGGCGATCTGATCCGCAACTCGCCGCTCTATTTGCCGGTCCTGATCCTGGTCCTGCTCGGCGCGTTGACCAAGAGCGCGCAGTTCCCGTTCCACTTCTGGCTGCCGCAGGCCATGGCAGCGCCCACTCCGGTCTCCGCCTACCTGCACTCCGCAACCATGGTGAAGGCGGGCGTCTTCCTGCTCGTGCGTCTCTGGCCGGTCATGGCCGGCACCGAGGCCTGGTTCTGGATCGTCGGTCTTGCCGGGCTTTCCACCCTGCTGCTCGGCGCCTATTTCGCCATCTTCCAGCAGGACCTCAAAGGCCTGCTGGCCTATTCCACCATCAGCCATCTCGGCCTGATCACGGTGCTCCTGAGCCTTGGAAGCCCGCTTGCTGCGGTCGCCGCGATCTTCCACATCGTCAATCACGCCACCTTCAAGGCGTCGCTGTTCATGGCGGCGGGTATCATCGACCACGAGACCGGCACGCGTGACATGCGCAAGCTCGGCGGGCTGATCCGCTATATGCCTGGAACGGCGGTGCTCGCCATGGTCGCGAGCGCGGCCATGGCTGGTGTTCCGCTTCTGAACGGTTTCATCTCGAAGGAAATGTTCTTCGCCGAGGCGATCGAAACGCACCAGGCCAACGTCCTCGACACGATGACGCCCTATGTCGCGACGCTCGCCGGCATGTTCGCGGTCACCTATTCGCTGCGCTTCATCCATAGCGTCTTCTTCGGCAAGACGCCCGAGGATCTGCCGAAGGTGCCGCACGAGCCGCCGCGCTGGATGCGCGTGCCGATCGAGTTCCTCGTGCTCGCCTGCCTGGTCGTCGGCATTATCCCGGCGATTACCATCGGTCCGTTCCTGCACACGGCGGTCGTATCGATTCTCGGGGCCAGCACGCCCTACTACAGCCTGTCCGTCTGGCATGGCTGGAACCTGCCGCTGATCATGAGCTTCGTCGCGCTGGCAGGCGGTGTCGGTCTCTATTTCCTGATGCGCAACTACCTTGCCACCAGCATCGAAGGGCCGCCGATCTTCCGCCTGCTGCACGGCCAGCGCATTTTCGAGCGCGTGCTGGTGACGCTCTCCTGGAAATGGGCGCGTTCACTCGAACAACGGCTCGGCACCCGGCGGCTACAGCCGCAGATGCGCTTCCTCGTCTTCATCGCCGTTTCCGCCGGCGCGCTACCGCTGCTTCTGAGCCACTACGAGCTGCCACCGCTTCTCGTTCGCAGCATCGATCCCGCCTTCGCGCTGCTCTGGGCGGTCGGCATCGCCTGCGCCATCGGTGCGGCGATCCTTGCGAAATTCCATCGGCTGGCCGCACTCGTGCTGCTTGGCGGCGCCGGTCTCACCACTTGCCTGACCTTCGTCTGGCTTTCGGCACCGGATCTGGCCGTGACCCAGCTCCTCGTCGAAATCGTCACGACGGTCCTCATCCTGCTTGGCCTTCGCTGGTTGCCGAAGCGCATCGAGGACACGCAGGAATCGGAACTGCTTTCGCTGAGGGTCCGCTTCCGCCGCCTGCGCGACTTCCTGCTGGCGGTCGTCGCCGGTGGTGGCGTGGCGCTGATTGCCTATACGATGATGACCCGACCGATGCCGGAAACGATCGCGAGTTACTTCCTGGAGCGTGCCTACAAGGAAGGCGGCGGCACCAACGTCGTCAACGTCATCCTCGTCGACTTCCGCGGCTTCGACACGCTCGGCGAAATCGCCGTTCTGGCGATCGTGGCGCTGACGGTCTTCGCCCTGCTCCTGCGTTTCCGCCCGCAGGCCGACAGCCTGGAGGCCCCGGAGCAGCAGCGCGTCCAGAACGCCTTCGACGACGATCACCCGGATCGCAGCAAGGGCGACAGCGTCGCCGAGTATCTGTTCGTGCCATCAGTCATCATGCGCTGGATGTTCCCGGTTATCGGCATGCTCGCCGCCTATCTGTTCCTGCGTGGCCATGACCTGCCGGGTGGCGGCTTTGCCGCCGGCATCGCCATGTCAATCGGCTTCATCCTGCAATACATGTCCGGCGGTACCCGCTGGGTCGAAGAGCGGCTGCGCATCCATCCGCTGCGCTGGATGAGCATCGGGCTGCTGGTCGCCGCGACCACCGGCATCGGCTCCTGGCTCTTCGGCTATCCGTTCCTCACCTCGCATGCGCAATACGTGACGCTGCCGATCGTCGGGAAGTTCCCGCTGGCGAGTGCGCTGTTCTTCGATCTCGGCGTGTTCTCGCTGGTGCTCGGCGCAACGGTGCTGATCCTCATCGCGCTCGCCCACCAGTCGATCCGCGCGCCGCGCGCCCATGCCCGCGCCATGCGGAGCGGAAAGGAGGCCCGCTAATGGAGATCATTCTTTCTGCCGCGATCGGCGTTCTGACCGCATCCGGCGTCTACCTGCTGCTGCGCCCGCGAACCTATCAGGTGATCATCGGCCTCTCGCTGCTCTCCTATGCGGTCAACCTCTTCATCTTCGGCATGGGGCGCCTTCGCGTGAATGCGCCGCCGGTGCTGGAACCCGGTGGCGTCGGCGATCTCAGCCGCTTCACCGACCCGGTGCCTCAGGCGCTCGTCCTGACAGCGATCGTCATCGGCTTCGCCATGACCGCGCTCTTCCTCGTCGTGCTGCTGGCCTCGCGCGGCTTCACCGGCACGGACCACGTCGACGGCCGGGAGCAGCGCCATGACTAACTGGATGCATCACCTGCTGATCTTGCCGATCCTTCTGCCGCTAATGGTCGGCGCGGCGATGATCCCGATCGACGAGCGCAACCGCATGGCAAAGGGTGTAATGGGCTTCGTCTCGACGCTCGCGCTCTTCGTGCTCTCGATGGTGCTGATGCGCTTCGCCTCGATGGACGGGGCGCCCACCGGCAACGGCGTCTATCAGCTCGGCAATTGGCCCGCGCCCTTCGGCATCGTCCTGGTGCTCGACCGTCTTTCGGCGCTGATGCTGTGCCTGACGAGCGGATTGGCGCTTGCCGCACAGGCCTATTCGATCGCGCGCTGGCACACGTCAGGCCATCATTTCCATTCACTGTTCCAACTGCTGATCGCCGGCCTCAACGGTTCGTTCCTCACCGGCGACCTCTTCAACCTCTTCGTCTTCTTCGAAATGATGCTGGCGGCATCCTACGGCCTGCTCCTGCATGGATCAGGACCAATGCGCGTCAAGGCGGGCCTGCAATACGTGGCGATCAACCTCGCCGCCTCGTCGCTCTTCCTGATCGGCGTAAGCCTGATCTATGGCGCGACCGGAACGCTGAACATGGCCGATCTTTCGATGAAGCTGGCCGCGCTCTCGCCGGACGACCGCCAGATGGTCGAGGTCGGAGCGGGCGTGCTCGGGGTCGCCTTCCTGGTGAAGGCCGGCATGTGGCCTTTGAGCTTCTGGCTGCCTACCGCCTATTCGGCCGCGACACCGCCGGTCGCCGCCGTCTTCGCGATCCTGACCAAGGTCGGCATCTACGTCATCCTCAGGCTTTCGCTGCTGGTCTTCGGCGCGAGCGCCGGCGCGTCTGCAGGTTTCGGCCAGCCGATCCTTCTTGCCGGCGGCCTGTTGACGATCGCCTTCGGCGCGATCGGCGTGCTCGCATCGCAGGCCATGGGCCGGCTTGCCGCCTATTCGGTGCTGGTCTCCTCCGGCACCCTGCTCGCCGCAATCGGCCTCGGCCACCCCGGCATGATCGCCGGTGCGCTGTTCTATCTCGTCAGCTCGACCCTGACGATCGCCGCCTTCTTCCTGCTGATCGAGCTGGTCGAGCGTGGTCGTGACGCCGGCGCCGACGTTCTGGCGGTGACGATGGAAGCCTATGGCGATGCCGATGAGGACGAGGAGGAAGAGGAAGTCGGCGCCGCGATCCCCGGCACCATGGCGATCCTCGGCCTCTGCTTCTGCCTGTGTGCCCTGCTGCTCGCCGGCCTGCCGCCGCTCTCCGGTTTCGTTGCCAAATTCGCGATCCTCGGCGGCCTCTTCGGCCTGTCGGGGACGGAAGCCGCCCCGGCGATTTCCGCAGCCGACTGGACCTATGTCACGTTGCTGATCGTCTCCGGTCTGGCCGCGATGATCGCCATGAACCGCGTCGGCATCCGCACCTTCTGGGCGTCGATCGAAAATACCGTGCCACGGGTGGTGGTCATCGAGATCACACCCGTCGTCGTGCTGCTCGCCACCTGCATATTCCTCAGCGTGCAGGCCGGTCCGACGATGCGCTACATGCAGCAGACGGCGGATTCGCTGTTCGATCCTGCGGGCTACGCAGAACGCGTGCTCACGGCACCCCGGGCGGGAGGCTAGTCAACGATGCGCACCTGGTTCCCCTATCCGCTGCTCTCGATTGCCTTGCTGCTCATCTGGGTGTTGCTCAACCAATCGATCGCGCCCGGCACGCTCGTCATGGGCACGATCCTGGCGACCGGTCTCGGCTGGGTGACGCTGAAGCTCAGCCCGGTCCGCTCCCATCCGCGCCGGGTCCTGTTGATGTTGCGCCTCGGCTTTTCCGTTGCGCTCGACGTGATCCGCTCCAATATCGCGGTTGCCGCGGTCATCCTGCGTGGTCGACGCCGGCCGCCGAACTCAGGCTTCCTCACTGTCGATCTCGATCTTGACGATGAAAACGCCCTGGCGCTGCTTGCCTGTGTCATGACCGCGACGCCGGGAACGGCCTGGCTCGAATACGATCGCCTGCGCAAATCCCTGCTCTTCCACGTGCTCGACATGGAGAACGAGCGCGTCTGGATCGATACGGTCAAGCGTTACGAGGCCGCCTTGAAGGAGATATTCGGATGATGGAACTCACGATCATCTGGTCGATCCTGATTGCCCAGATCATGCTCGGCCTGGCGATGGCCTTCGCCTTCTACCGGATGGTAAGAGGCCCGCGTGCCCAGGACCGCATCCTCGGCCTCGACACGCTCTACATCAACGCCATGCTGATGCTGCTCACTTTCGGCATCCGCACCGCCAACTCGATCTACTTCGAATCGGCGCTGATCGTAGCGCTGATCGGCTTCGTTTCGTCGATCGCCTTCGGCAAGTTCCTGATGCGCGGGGAGATCATCGAATGAGCCACCTCACCGATCTTCCTCTTTGGGCGGCGGTCCTCGTCTGCGGACTGACGCTTCTCGGCGCCGCAGTCGCCTTGGTCGGCTCGATCGGCCTGTTGCGCTTCTCGAACTTCTACGAACGTCTCCATTCGCCGACACTGGCAACGAGCGGCGGCGTTCTGATGATCTGCACCGCCTCGATCATCTGCTTTGCCGTGTTGCAGAACCGCTGGGTCTTCCACGAGATCCTGATCATCGTCTTCGTCGTCGTCACCACACCGGTGACGCTGATGCTGCTCGGACAGGCGGCACTCTATCGCGATCGCGTGGCAGAAAAGAGTGGCGTTCCGCTCAAGCAGCGGCCGCCACGGGATGAGCCCGCGGAATAGGTTTCAAGCACCCATAGCCTCAGATGGCCGCGGCCTACTCGCCGCGCCCTCTGAACCGCCGCTGATAGGCAGGGTCATAGAGCGAGCTTTCACGGAAATCGGAGGCTTCGAGCCCCGGACCGACGAAGATCAGCGCCGTGCGTTCGATCGGCTCTTCCGCCACCTTGGCGGCGATGTCACCGAGCGTGCCGCGCACCACCCGCTCGTCCGGCCAAGACGCCTTGACGACGATGGCAACGGGGCAATTGGCACCGTAGAGCGGCGTCAATTCCTCGACCACCTGCGACAGCGCATGGATGGCAAGATGGATCGCCAGCGTCGCGCCGGTGGCGCCAAAGGCGGCGAGCGTTTCGCTATTCGGCATCGGCGAGGCGCGGCCCGAAACGCGGGTCAGCACCAGGCTTTGTGCCACGGCAGGAATGGTCAGCTCGCGTCCGAGCGCTGAGGCAGCGGCGGCAAAGGACGGAACACCCGGCGTCATCGTATAGGCGATACCGTGCTTTTCGAGCCGGCGGATCTGTTCGGCGACGGCACTCCAGACCGAGAGATCGCCGGAATGAAGCCGCGCCACGTCCAGCCCCTCGTTCGCCGCCTTCACATATTCGGCCTCGATCTCGTCGAGCGACATCGGCGCGGTATCGACGATGCGGGCGCCCGGCGGACAATATTGCAGCAGTTCGGGCGAAACGATCGAGCCGGCATAGAGGCAGACCGGGCAACGCCCGATCAGGTCGCGGCCGCGCACCGTGATGAGGTCCGCAGCCCCCGGGCCGGCGCCGATGAAATGTACGGTCATTTGCTGCTCTCACTTTTCGTTCTGGCGCCGTTGCCGACGCAAACTGCTTCACGCTTCCGCTGGTGCTGCTCTTGTCTTCACACGCAATCTCGGGCGTCAAACCGCTTCGCACTTTTGCTGGTCTTGCTCTCTTGTTCTTACGCAATCCCGAACGCAAAACCGCTTCGCACTTTTGCTGGTCTTGCTTTAGGTCTTCGTCCACGACCACTGCGTTACCGGCATGGCCGGCCGCCAGCCCGTCATCGCGCCGACCGGGCCGGCTCTGGCGATATCGACGCGGATCAGCGAGCCGCCAAGCCGCGCGTGATGATCAAGCAACACCGCTTCCATGTCTGTCGTCACCGCATTGGCAACCAGCCGTCCACCCGGCCTGAGCGCCTCGATCGCTGTATCCATCACGCCCGCTTCGCTGCCGCCACCACCGATGAAGATCGCGTCCGGTTGCGGCAGGCCGGCAAGCGCCGCCGGCGCCTCGCCTTCGACCACCGTCAGTCCCGGCACGCCGAACATCGTCGCGTTGTGGCCGATGCGAGCCGCACGCTCCGGCGACACCTCGATGGAGATCGCCTGCATGGTCGGGTCGGCCAGCATCCATTCGATGCCGATCGAGCCGGAACCACCGCCGATATCCCAGAGCAATTCGCCCTTGCGCGGCGCAAGTGCTGACAGCGTCAGCGCCCGCACTTCCCGCTTGGTGATCTGCCCGTCATGCTCGAACAGCGCGTCGTCGCGGCCGGCCGCAAGTGGCAGGATGCGGGCACCCTCATCGGCCGTCACCTCGATGGCGCAGACATTGAGCGGATGCACGAGGCCAAGCATGAAGCGCGACGCGATCTGCGTCGTCACCCGCTCGCCGGCACCGCCAAGCGCTTCCAGCACCGTCAGCCGCGACTGACCGAAGCCGCTAGAGACCAGAAGCTCGGCAAGATCCCGTGGGCCTGCTCCGTCGGACGTCAGCGTCAGAACACGCGCGCCCGGATGCAAATGCGGTCGCACCAGATCGAGCGGACGCCCATGCACGGAAACGAGCGTCGCATCCTGCAGCGCCCAGCCGAGGCGCGAGGCGGCAAGGCTGATCGACGACGGCGCGGGAAGCGTGCGGATTTCGGCAGAGGCGATCCGGCGTGCCAGCGTCACGCCGACGCCGAAGAAGAACGGGTCGCCCGAAGCAAGCACCACCACGGGCGTGCCGCGACGCGCGACAATCTCGACGACAGAGCGTTCCAGCGGGCTCTGCCAATTGTGGGCCTCACCCTTGATGAGCGGCGCAGCCAGTTCCAGATGGCGATGGCCGCCATAGACGACAGGCGCCTCGGCAATCAGTCGCTTGGCCTCGTCGCCGAGACCCGCTACACCATCCTCACCGATACCGATAACGGTCAGCCAGGGGGAGACGATGGCGGGTTCGCTGTTCGACACGTCAGCCATGGAAAAACCTCGCATTCTGATTTTGGGCGGCACCACCGAGGCGCGCGAGCTCGCGCGCCGGTTGGCCGAAGACGTCCGCTACGACACCGCAATCTCGCTCGCCGGCCGCACAGCCGACCCGCGACCGCAGCCGGTCAGGACCCGCATTGGCGGTTTCGGCGGCGCCGATGGGCTGGCGCATTTCCTGCGCGACGAGAACATTGCGTTGCTGGTCGACGCCACGCATCCCTTTGCGGCGCGCATATCGCACAATGCCGAGGCAGCGGCGCAAAGAGCCGGAATTCCGTTGCTTGCGCTTCGCCGACCGGAATGGCTGCCGCTCCCCGACGACCGCTGGACCCCCGTCGACAGCGTTGTCGAAGCGGTGAGCGCGCTCGGTGATCGCCGTCGCCGCGTCTTCCTTGCCATCGGCCGGCAGGAAGCTTTCCACTTCGAGGTGGCGCCACAGCACAGCTATGTCATCCGCAGCGTCGATCCGGTGACGCCGCCGCTCAATCTGCCCGACCAGGAGGCGATTTTGGCGACCGGCCCCTTCAAGGAAACCGACGAAGCCGAACTGCTCACGAGCCGGAAGATCGACGTGATCGTTGCCAAGAACAGCGGCGGCAGCGCCACCTATGGCAAGATCGCCGCAGCGCGGCGGCTGGGCATCGAGGTGATCATGATCGAGCGGCGCAAGCCCGCGGACGTGCCGACGGCAGGCAGTTGCGACGAGGCGCTCGACCGCATCGCTCACTGGCTCGCTCCCGCATAGAAGCGCGGCGTGTAGACGAGATCCGGCTGACCATCACGCTCGACGATGCGTGTTTCCGGCGAACCGATGATGACGCAGGTCGCCATGTCGGCGCGGTTGGCATCTGCTTCGCCAAGCGGCATCACGGCAATGCGCTCGTCCGGCCGCCCGGCGGCCCGACCGAAGATGACCGGCACCGTTGCCGGCAGAACGCCACGCAGGATCTCGAAGGCCTCGCCGAGTTGCCACGGGCGCGCCTTGCTGATCGGGTTGTAGAGCGCAATGACCAGCCCCGCTTCCGCCGCCAGTCGGAGGCGCCTGACGATGACCTCCCAGGGCTTCAGATTGTCGGAGAGCGACATCGCACAAAAATCGTGACCGAGCGGCGCACCGATACGGGCAGCAACGGCGAGCATCGCGGTCACTCCCGGCGTGATCACCAGCTCGACCGATTTCCATTCCGCAGGCCCCTTGTCGATCGCCTCGCAGACGGCGGCTGCCATGGCAAAGACTCCGGGATCACCGCCGGAGACCATGCAGACCTTGGCACCGGCCGCAGCCCGCGTCAGCGCGACTTGCGCACGATCAAGTTCCTCGCGATTGTCGGAGGCGACGCGCAGCTGGTCGGGGCGCAGGTTCAGCCGGTCGAGATAGGGGAAGTAGCCGTAGAACTCTTCAGCCTCCGCGACGGCTTCCGCCGTTTCTGGCGTCATCTGCTTCGGGCTGCCCGGGCCGGTCCCGACCACATAGAGCGTGCCGGTCATGGCCTGTCCTTCCAGCCGGGCACGAGCACCAGCGAGAAATAGGGCGCGTCGTCGTCGGCCTTTTCAGCAAGCGCCGTCATCGCCGCGTTCTTCATCGTACCGCGTTCGACATAAACCGCCTGGCCGAGACGGCCGGAGGCAGCAAGCGCCCGCCGGATCTTCGGCAGGTTGCGCCCAACCTTCATGATGACCGCGGCTTCCGTATCCTTGAGCCGCCGGCCGAGTTCGGCCTCAGCCATCGTGCCCGGAAGCACGGAAAGCACGTCATCGCCCTGCACCAGCGGCAGGCCGGCAAGCGACCAGCAGCCGGACATCGCGGTAATGCCGGGGATCACCTCGACCGGGAAGCGGTTGGCGAGCCGCACATGCAGGTGCATGTAGGAGCCATAAAACAAAGGATCGCCTTCGCTGAGCACCGCCACCGTGCGGCCGGCCAGAAGATGCGCCGCCACGGCTTCGGCGGACACGTTGTAGAAATCGGTGATCTGGCTCTTGTACGCGCCATCGTCCTTGTCGATCTCGGTCGTCACTGGATAGTAGAGCGGCAGCTCAACCATATCCGGCTTCAACAGGCCTTCGACCACGGCGCGGCCATTGCCGCTGCGCCCGGCCTTGGCGAAATAGGCAAGCACATCGGCTTCGCCGAGCGCCTTCACCGCCTTGACAGTCAGGAGCTCCGGGTCGCCCGGTCCGGTTCCAACGCCGATCAGGCGCCCAACGCAAGCCGCGCTCACAGGCCCGGTCTCGCGAGCGAATTGAGCGCCGCTGCGGTCATGGCGCTGCCGCCGAGGCGGCCGCGGACGATCGCGAAGGGAACTCCGTATGAGTTTTCGGCGAGCGCATCCTTCGATTCCGCTGCACCGACAAAACCGACGGGCATGCCGAGGATCGCCGCGGGCTTCGGCGCGCCGTCGCGCAGCATTTCGAGCAGGAAGAACAGCGCCGTCGGCGCGTTGCCGATCGCGACCACCGACCCGGCCATGCGCTCACTCCAGAGTTTCAGCGCGGCGGCAGAACGGGTATTGCCGATCTCGGCAGCAATCTCAGGCGTGCGCGGATCGCGCAGCGTGCAGATCACCTCGTTGCCGGCAGGCAGGCGCGCGCGGGTAACCCCGTGCACGACCATCTCGGCGTCGCAGAGGATCGGCGCGCCAGCCTTCAGTGCCGCGCGGGCGGAGGTGACGAAATCGGGAGAGAAGACGAACTGCCTGGCCGCCTCGACCGAGCCGCAGGCATGCACCATGCGCACGGCCACATCCGCTTCTTCATCGGAAAATCCCGAGAGATCGGCCTCGGCGCGAATGATGGCGAAGGAACGCTCGTAGATGGCGTTGCCATCGCGAATGTAATCATACTCAGGCATGTCTATCCCTGTTCGAACGCTGCCGAGACGCGCGCAGCTCCGAGCCGTGTAAGACAGGACTGCGCCGATTCGCCAGCGTCTTTGTTTTGCCGCACCAGCCGGCCGAGCCGGGCGAGCGCGGATTCCATTCCATTCTCATCGGTGTAGGCGCTTGGCAAGCCATTGGCAGCCCCATTTACGACAAGGCCGTATCCTGAAGGCGCACCGACCAGCGTCAGTTCGCTCGGCCTCGGCCGGGCACAGCCCTTGGCGCAACCCGAGAGATGCACGGTAAGCGAACCGTCGAGCAGCTCGGGCGCCATCTCGACGAGGCGCTGCGCCATGCCCTTGGTCTCCATCCAAGCTGACGCGCAGCCCTTGCTGCCGGCGCAGGTGGCGATCGCATTGCGCGGGTCGCCTTCAGTCAGGCGAAAACCATGCGCAGAGGCGAGGCTCTGCGCGACGGCAGCCGCTTCGCGCGTGAGACCGAGCACGAAAAAGGCATGCCCCGGCGCGAGCCGGATCGCATTGGCGCCGAGATCTTGGGCCTGTTGGAGGAAGGAGGTCAGCACAGAGGCTTCCACTTGAGCGAAGGCGAGCCCGAGGCCGAGAACGACGCCAGCGTCATCCAATGCATGAATGCCGGGTATTGCGAGCGGGGCGGTGGGAGCTGCCAAACGCTCGCCGACCGGTTCACAGCGACAGAATTCTCGGATCTCGACCGGGTCCAGGTCGCGCCCGCGAGCCGCAGCACCAAGGGCCGCGAGTTTTTCCAGAATGGCGACCAATGCCGACACCACCTCGTCGCCGGCAAATATTCCGACAACGGCGCCACGGGCGGCCGTCCCGCCAAGCGACAGCAGCCAAGCGACACCAACCGGCGTCGAAAGTGCTTTCAAACGGACATCGGCAACAACGCCATCGAGCTCGAAGCGGCCGCTGCCGTCGATGACGACGGAGAGTTTCGGTGCGAGCTTCAGGGGCGGCTGGTGTCCTTGCAAGGCTTCCCGCAGCCCCATCGCGATCGGACGGGGATCGACGATTTCAGCCGGATCGATCCCGGCCAAAGGCGGCACCTCGATCGCAAGGCCCTCGGCAATCGTGATTTCGGCATCACCGATCGCCTGCGCCAGATCAGGCACGGTCGCCGGGCTCAAACCACGAAGCTGCAGGTTTCCGCGCGCGGTGATCTCGATGATGCCGTTGCCGAAGCGTTCGGCAGCTGCCGCAAGCGCGATAATTTTCGGAATGGTCAGGCTGTCGTCGCCTGGCTTCAGCCGCACCAGCAACCCGTCGCCGGTCTGCATCGGCGCTGCCAGCGACGGACAGGCGCCGCGCCGCATCGCGACGCTGGCATCGGCTTCTCCGGTCGATGGAAGGGCGCAGGTGGTCATCAAATCCGTCATCGCTTGAGGCTCTCCTCCCTGAAGACGCCTCCAAAGACGCTATAACACAGCCATAAACCTTGAGTGAGATCAAACACGACGCGGATCTGCCCGCCCGTCATTCCTCGAAGTCGGCACCCTTGCGCAGCAGGTAGATATCCATGATCCAGCCCATCTTCTCGCGCGCCGCAGCCCGCGTTTCGAGGATCCGATCCTTCACCTCTGCAAGGCGGCCGGAGATGACGATCTCGTCCGGCGTGCCGAGATAGGCGCCCCAATAGATCTCCGCATCCGGATCGTCGATCCGCTGAAATGCCTGCTCGCCGTCGAGCATGACGACAGAGGTCTGGCTTCTTTCAGGAAAGCTCTCGTGCAGCCGGCGACCAGTGGTGATCTCCACCGGCTTGCCGACGAGGTTCAACGGAATCCGGTGGCTGGCGCAGAGCGCCTGCAGGCTGGTGATCCCCGGCAGCACGTCATAGTCGAAGGCGACGTGCCCGCGCGCCTTCACACGCTCGATGATGCGGATGGTACTGTCGTAGAGCATCGGATCGCCCCAGACGAGAAACGCGCCGATGCCCTCCTCGCCCAACTCCTTCGACAGAAGCTCTTCGTAGATCGCAGCAATCCGGGCATGCCAGTCATCGACGCTGCCGTCGTAGCTGACGCCCTCGGTGCGGCGCACCGGCACGGCGAATTCCACGGTGCGGCTGTCGCTGCGCGTCACGTAGCGGGCGCAGATCTCGCGGCGCACTTCGGCAAGCTCGGTCTTCTTCGCTCCCTTGGTCGGGATGAACAGAACATCGGCCCGGTTGAGCGCGTTGATCGCCTGCACGGTCATATGCTCAGGATTGCCCGAACCGATGCCGATGACCAGAATTTTGCGCATTCCCTCGCCTCCGCCTGCCTTCTCTCGGTGTCTTTGGCGGATCGCCGTCACCGGCGCAAGACCTTACCGCGACAGCGGAAACGCCAACGCCGACCTCAGTTCATTTCGGCGACCGCCGGATTTTCAGGCAGCCGCCAGTCGATCGGATCAAAACCCTTGGATTCCAGGAAGGCGTTGGCCTGCGAGAAATGCCGGCAGCCGAGAAAGCCGGAATGGGCCGACAATGGCGACGGGTGCGGAGCACGCAGCACCAGATGGCGCGAGCGATCGACGAAGGACGCCTTCTTCTGCGCATAGGAACCCCAGAGCATGAAGACGACGGGATGATCGGCCTCGTTGACGGCGCGGATGATCGCGTCGGTGAACTTCTCCCAACCGCGCCCCTGATGCGAGGCCGCGTTGCCGCGCTCGACCGTCAGCACGCTGTTTAAGAGCAACACGCCCTGCTTCGCCCAGCTTTCGAGGAACCCGTGCCGCGCCGGCGGAATGCCGAGATCGCTGTTCAGTTCCTTGTAGATGTTGACGAGCGACGGCGGTGTACGCACGCCCGGGCGCACGCTGAAGCAGAGCCCATGCGCCTGACCGTCGCCGTGATACGGATCCTGGCCGAGAATGACGACGCGCACCTTGTCGAGCGGCGTCAGGTCCAGCGCGCGGAAATATTCCGGTCCGCGCGGAAAGATCTGCCGGCCTTCATTCCTTTGGGCAACGAGGAACTGCTTGAGATCGGCCATGTAGGCGCTCGCAAACTCCGGCGCCAGCGCTGCCTTCCAGCTCTCTTCGAGCTTCACCGCCGTTTCCATTGCACCTCCGGTCCATCTCTTTCCTTCGAGGCCAGCAATTTAGGCCGACCGGCCGCCACCGCAAGCCCAATCGCCGCCAGCCACCAGGTGGTGCACGGCTTTTGTCCGAGACACCGCACGACCGACCGTGCGCGGCACTAGCGGCCCGCAAGAGCATTGTATTTCAATGGATACAACGGTAATCAGGATTCGATAACGTTGTATCCTAAGAGATATCACGCTTAGTTGGAGGAAATCGATGATCAAGAGAAGAGACTGGCTGAAGGGCCTGGTGTTGGCGCTCGGGCTCGCATGGGCCGGCAGCACCGTCATGCCGGCGTCGGCGCAGGCCGAAGAAAAGGTAACCGTGTTTGCGGCCGCAAGCCTCAAGAACGCACTCGATGCGATCAATGCCGAGTGGCAGAAGGAAAGCGGCAAGGAAACCACCGTTTCCTATGCGGCAAGTTCCGCGCTCGCCAAGCAGGTGGAACAGGGGGCGCCTGCCGATGTCTTCATCTCTGCCGACCTCGCCTGGATGGACTATCTAGCCGAAAAGAAGCTGATCAAGGACGACACGCGTTCGAACCTGCTCGGCAACCGCATCGTGCTCGTTTCCGGCAAGGCTGATGCCGCGGTCGTCGACATCAAGCAGGGGTTCGACCTCGCGGCCGTCCTCGGCGATGGTCGCCTCGCCATGGGTGCGGTCGATTCCGTTCCGGCCGGCAAATACGGCAAGGCCGCACTTGAAAAGCTCGGTGCCTGGAAGGCCGTAGAGCCCAAGGTCGCCGGCGCGGAGAGCGTACGCGCTGCCCTGCTGCTCGTTTCGCGCGGCGAAGCACCCTACGGCATCGTCTACCAGACCGACGCCGCCGCCGATCCAGGCGTCAAGGTCGTCGGCACCTTCCCGGAAGACAGCCATCCACCGATCATCTACCCGATCGCGATCACGGCCGAAAGCAAGAGCCCGGATGCCGCGGCCTATGTCGACTTCGTCAAGTCGGCGAAGGCTGCAGCGCTCTTCGAAAAGCAGGGCTTCACGGTCCTGAAGTAACGGGTTTCAAATAACGTCGGGTGCAACCTGTCCAGAGGACGGCGAAGCATCTATCGTCATGGCCGCGTCCCCCGCGCCCAAACGCGGGCGACGCGGTCATTTGTCAGGGGCACCGGAGGGCGCAGGCAGCCACAGCTTTCGTCCGCCTCAGATCGGGAGCGATATCCGTTGGACTGGCTTGCAGTGAGCGATGCGGAATGGACGGCGATCCTGCTGAGCCTGCGCGTTGCAACCGTCGCGATGATCTGCAGCCTGCCCTTTGCCCTTGCCGTCGCCATGCTGCTTGCCCGCGGGCGCTTCTGGGGCAAGACGCTGCTCAATGGCCTCGTTCACCTGCCGTTGATCCTACCGCCCGTCGTCACCGGCTTCCTGCTGCTGCTGCTCTTTGGCCGCCGCGGGCCCCTCGGCGCCTTTTTCGCCGACTATTTCGGCCTGGTCTTTTCCTTCCGCTGGACAGGTGCAGCGCTAGCCTGCGCCGTCATGGCCTTCCCGCTGATGGTGCGCAGCATCCGCCTGTCGATCGAAGCGGTCGACCGCAAGCTGGAAGACGCCGCCACCACGCTCGGGGCAAGCCCGCTCTGGGTCTTTGCCACCGTCACCCTGCCGCTGATCATTCCCGGCATCATCGCCGGCATGATCATCGCCTTTGCCAAGGCGATGGGCGAGTTCGGCGCGACGATCACCTTCGTCTCCAACATTCCCGGCGAGACGCAGACACTTTCCGCCGCCATCTACACCTTCACCCAGGTGCCGGGCGGGGACGCCGGCGCGATGCGGCTGACGATCATCTCGGTCGTCATTTCCATGGCCGCGCTGATCTTTTCCGAACTGCTGGCGACCTTCGCCGCGCGCCGGGTGGCGGCCCAATGAGCCTCACCGTCGAAGCCCGCCACCAGCTCGGCAATTTCTCGCTCGACGCCGCGTTCACCTCCGACGGCGGCGTGACGGCCTTGTTCGGTCGCTCCGGCTCCGGCAAGACCTCCTTGATCAACATCATCGCCGGCCTCCTGAAGCCGGAGAGCGGCCGGGTCCTGCTTGACGGCGATATCATCGCCGACAGCGAGCGCCGGATCTTCACGCCGGTGCATCGTCGCCGCTTCGGCTACGTCTTCCAGGAGGCGCGGCTGTTCCCGCACTTGAGCGTGCGGCGCAACCTTGCCTATGGCCGCTGGTTTGCCGGCAAGAGCGGTGCCGGCGGCGGCGACGCGCGTATCGTCGAGATGCTCGGCATCGGCCACCTGCTCGAGCGCAATCCTTCAGCCCTTTCCGGCGGCGAGCGGCAGCGCGTTGCGATCGGCCGCGCGCTGCTCGCAGCACCCCGCCTGCTGCTGATGGACGAGCCGCTCGCAGCACTCGACGAGGCCCGCAAGGCCGAAATCTTGCCCTATCTCGAACGGCTGCGCGACGATGCCGGCATTCCCATCGTCTATGTCAGCCATTCGGTCGGCGAGGTCGCTCGACTGGCACGCCGCGTCGTGGTGCTCGAAGACGGCCGGGTTACCGCATCGGGTGCGGCCGCCGAAGTGTTGAGCGCCCCCGCCGCGATGCTCGCCACCGGCCGGCGCGAGGCCGGCGTCCTGCTGGAGGGCGAAGTCGAGAGAACCGATCAGTTCCACGAATTGACGACCGTCCGGGTCGGTCGGGAGCGGCTGCGCATTGCAAGCGTCAGCGCGACACCCGGCAGCAGGCTTCGCCTGCACATCGCCGCACGCGACGTCATGCTGGCGACATCAAGACCGGTGGAGATCAGCGCGCTCAACGTGCTCGAAGGGCGCATCCTTGCGATCGCGACGGAGGAAGACGGCAGCGTCGACGTCCGGGTGAGTTGCGGCGATGCGACGATTGCCGCCCGCATCACCCGCTTTTCCCGCGACGCGCTGCAGCTTGCTCCCGGCAAGACGGTCTACGCGATCATCAAATCGGTCGCGATCGATCACTAGAACGCCGTGCGCTCGCGCGTCTCAAGGGATTTCACCCGGCGCCCTGGGCCTTTTTGGAAACGGCCTCGCCGGTATCGGACGATGCATCGCTACCGCGAACGGATTCGAGCCACGCAAGATCCTCGCCGATCGCCGCCTGCGCCTTCTCCTCCATCTCGCGGTAGCGCCGGATCAGCTCTTCGCCGAACGGGGTCACCAGGGCTCCGCCACCCTGCTTGCCGCCGCGCTGGGATTCAACCGAAGGCGCGCTGAACATCCGGTTCAAGGCATCGACCAACAACCAGGCGCGCCGATAGGACATGTCCATCGCCCGGCCGGCTGCCGAAATGGAGCCCGTCTCGCGGATCAGTTCGAGCAGCAGAATCTTGCCGCGGCCGAGTCGATCGGCGGGCGGAAAATCGATGCGCAGGACGGGGCGAAGATCGGGGCGGTTGTCACTCATGCCGGCGAGCATAGAAGCTCGCCGAGCAAACCGGAAGTGCACCCGGTGGACAGGCGAACCAGCTTTCCCAACAAAGTGAGCCGGCAAGCCCAGCTTTCGAGCAATGGCCAGATAGCAGGTCTTGATCTCGCGGCGGCGGCGTGCACCGATGACCACGACAGGTCCCTGCCCGAAAGTACCCTCCCCATGCCCGGTCCCACGCTTGATGCCATCGCCACCGATTCCGCCCTGCCCGCCAAGGCCGACGTCGTCATCGTCGGTGGCGGCATCATCGGCGTCAGCACCGCCCTCTTCCTCGCCGAGCGCGGTGTCGATGTCGTGCTCTGCGAAAAGGGTACGCCGGGTGCGGAGCAATCGAGCCGCAACTGGGGCTGGGTCCGCGTCATGGGCCGCGACGAGCGCGAGATTCCGCTGGCAATCGAGGCGCTGAAGATCTGGGATACGCTCGATGCCCGCATCGGTGGCGAAACCGGCTTTAGCCGCAGCGGCATCCTCTACATCTCCGAGAACGAGCGCGACGTCGCCAATCGCGATGCCTGGCTCGCCATGGCGAAACCCTATGGCGTAGACACTCGCCAGATTGGCAGCGACGCGACCGCCGAGGCCGCCCTTCGCTACGAAGGCGCACTTTTCACCCCGAGCGACGGCAGAGCCGAACCACAGAAGGCCGTGCCTGCGATCGTCGCCGGCGCCCGCCGCGCCGGAGCACGCATCCTGACCGGCTGCGCAGTACGCGGCGTCGAGCGGACAGGCGGGCGGATCTCCGCTGTCGTGACCGAGAAGGGCCGCATCCAGACGTCGACGGTTGTCGTTGCCGGTGGTGCCTGGTCCAGGCTCTTCCTCAAGGGCCTCGGCATCCGGCTGCCCCAACTGAAAGTCCGCAACACGGTTTTGAGAACGGGTCCGGTTTCCGGTGGCCCCGAAGGGGCCGGGGCGACAGCAACCTACGCCTACCGCAAGCGGCTCGACGGCGGCTATACGATTGCCGATGGTGCTGCCAATCTGCATGCGATCGTACCCGACAGTTTCGCCTTCTTCCGCAATTTCCAGGCGGCGCGGAAGGCGGAGGGCGAGGCTGTGCAGGTCGGCCTTAGTGCCCAAAGCTGGAACGAACTGTTCGAAATCGGCGCCGTGCCACTCGACCGGCCCGGTGCCTTCGAACGCCACCGAGTGCTCGATCCCAACCCGGATTCCCGCCGCGCTCTTCATGCTCTCGACGCCGCGGCAAAGGCCCTCCCGTTCCTGCGCGAGGCCAAAGTGCAGCAGATCTGGGCCGGCCTGATCGACGTCACGCCCGACGCTGTACCGGTGATTTCGGCGGTCGAGGGCGTTTCGGGGCTCGTCATCGCGACGGGATTTTCCGGCCACGGCTTTGGCATCGGCCCCGGCGCGGGGCATCTCGTCGCCGATCTCGTCGCCGGCGCAAAACCGATCGTCGATCCCATGCCTTTTCGTCTCTCCCGCTTCCTCGACGGCACGCCGATCACGCTCGCGCCACCGGTCTGATCGTCGTCCCGGCGAAACGCTCACGAAAGAAAATTACAAGCAGCGACCGGCGAAACCATGCGCGACACAACGCTTGGGCGCATTGCCGGCAGGATTCTATCTTTCTTTGCCTGCCCCTGCCCGGAGACGCTGAAAGACCTTCATAAGCCCCGGAACTCGTGGCAGTCTGTGAGCATTCCCGTCGGGAGAGCGGGGGTTGGGAGGAGTGTACGCAGACCTCAGGCAGAGGAGCCTTGTGGGGTCAAAGCGTGCGTCTTTCGTCAATGTCAGTCCGATCGTTTTCCCGATTTAGAGCATTTCCAGCAAAAATGCGCAGCGGTTTTGCGTCCGGAAATGCGTGAGAACAGAAATGAAGAGCGGTTCAACTGGAACCGATCTTGATTTGGTGCGCTGCGCACTCCGGAGGAGGCCGGAAACCGCATGAGCGATCTTGATCGACTTAGCCTGCATGTCCCCGAACCGGCGGTTCGGCCTGGTGGCCAGCCGGATTTCTCCACCGTCAAGATCCCGAAGGCGGGTTCCGTTCCGCGCCCGGAGGTGGACGTCGCGTCCGAAGAGATCCGCGACCTCGCCTATTCGATCATCCGTGTCCTGAACCGCGACGGCGAGGCCGTCGGCCCCTGGGCCGGCCTGCTGTCGGACGACGAGCTTCTGGCCGGTCTGAAGCACATGATGACACTGCGGGCCTTTGATGCGCGCATGGTCATGGCACAGCGCCAGGGCAAGACCTCGTTCTACATGCAGCATCTGGGCGAAGAAGCCGTCAGCTGTGCCTTCCGCAAGGCGCTGGTCAAGGGCGATATGAACTTCCCGACCTATCGTCAGGCGGGCCTGCTCATCGCCGACGGCTACCCGATGGTCGAGATGATGAACCAGATCTTCTCGAACGAGAGCGATCCCTTGCGCGGCCGCCAGCTGCCGATCATGTACTCCTCCAAGGAGCATGGCTTCTTCACCATCTCCGGCAACCTCGCCACCCAATATGTGCAGGCGGTCGGCTGGGCGATGGCATCGGCCATCAAGCGAGACACCAAGATCGCCGCCGCCTGGATCGGCGACGGCTCGACGGCGGAATCGGATTTCCACTCGGCGCTGGTCTTTGCCTCCACCTACAAGGCGCCAGTCATCCTCAACATCGTCAACAATCAGTGGGCGATCTCGACCTTCCAGGGCATCGCCCGCGGCGGCTCCGGCACCTTTGCCGCCCGCGGCCTCGGCTTCGGCATTCCGGCGTTGCGCGTCGACGGCAACGACTATCTCGCCGTCTACGCCGTTGCCAAATGGGCGGCGGAGCGCGCAAGGCGCAATCTCGGCCCGACGCTGATCGAATACGTCACCTACCGCGTTGGCGCGCATTCGACCTCGGACGACCCGAGCGCCTACCGCCCGAAGACCGAATCGGAAGCCTGGCCGCTCGGCGATCCGGTCCTGCGGCTGAAGAAGCACCTCATTCTGCGCGGTGCCTGGTCGGAAGAGCGCCACGCCCAGGCCGAAGCCGAAATCACCGACGAAGTGATCCAGGCGCAGAAACAGGCCGAGGGCCACGGCACGCTACATGCCGGCGGCAAGCCCTCGGTGCGCGATATCTTCGAAGGCGTCTATGCCGAGATGCCGCCGCACATTCGCCGCCAGCGGCAGAAGGCAGGATACTGATATGGCCAGAATGACAATGATCGAAGCCGTGCGCAGCGCCATGGACGTCTCCATGGAGCGCGACGACAATGTCGTCGTCTTCGGCGAGGACGTCGGCTATTTCGGCGGCGTTTTCCGCTGCACGCAGGGCCTCCAGGCGAAATACGGCAAGACCCGCTGTTTCGACGCGCCGATCAGCGAAAGCGGCATCGTCGGCACGGCGATCGGCATGGCGGCCTACGGCCTGAAGCCCTGCGTCGAGATCCAGTTCGCCGACTACATGTACCCGGCCTACGACCAGATCACCCAGGAAGCGGCCCGCATCCGCTACCGCTCCAATGGCGATTTCACCTGCCCCATCGTGCTGCGCATGCCGACCGGCGGCGGCATCTTCGGTGGCCAGACCCACAGCCAGAGCCCGGAAGCGCTTTTCACCCATGTCTGCGGCCTGAAAGTCGTCGTCCCCTCCAACCCCTATGACGCCAAGGGCCTGCTGATCGCTTCGATCGAGGATCCCGATCCGGTGATGTTCCTGGAGCCGAAGCGGCTCTATAACGGCCCCTTCGACGGCCATCACGATCGCCCGGTCATCCCCTGGTCGAAGCACGATCTCGGTGAAGTGCCGGAAGGCCACTACACGGTCCCGATCGGCAAGGCTGAGGTGCGCCGCCAGGGCTCCGCCGTCACCGTTGTCGCCTACGGCACCATGGTGCACGTGGCGCTCGCAGCGGCCGAGGAAACCGGCATCGATGCCGAGGTGATCGATCTGCGGAGCCTCTTGCCGCTCGACCTCGACACGATCGTCAAGTCGGTCGAAAAGACCGGCCGCTGCGTCGTCGTACACGAAGCGACGCTGACGTCCGGCTTCGGTGGCGAAGTCGCAGCCCTGGTGCAGGAGCATTGTTTCTACCATCTCGAAGCGCCCGTCGTGCGCGTCGCCGGCTGGGACACACCCTATCCGCACGCCCAGGAATGGGACTATTTCCCCGGCCCCGCGCGCGTCGGACGCGCGCTCGTCGAAGTGATGGAGGCCTGAGATGGGCGAATTCGTAATCAAGATGCCCGATGTCGGCGAAGGCGTGGCCGAGGCCGAACTGGTCGAATGGCACGTGAAGCCCGGCGATCCCGTGCGCGAGGACATGGTGCTTGCCGCCGTCATGACCGACAAGGCGACCGTCGAAATCCCCTCGCCCGTCACCGGCACCGTGCTCTGGCTCGGCGCCGAAGTGGGTGACACGGTTGCGGTGAAGGCGCCGCTGGTGCGCATCGAAATATCAGGCGAAGGCGAACCTGCCCCGGTCATCGACGAAAAGCCCGCGGCCAAGGTGGAAGAAAAGCCCGCCGTGAAGGCCGAAACGCCCGCCCCTGTCGCCAAGCCCGCTCAGCCCGCCAAGGTCGAGGTCAAGGCACCCGCGGTGAACGGCGTGCACCAGCCGGGCGAACGGCTGGAAAAGGCGCTGGCCTCACCCGCCGTGCGGCTGCGCGCGAAGGAAAGCGGCGTCGATCTGCGCCAGGTGACCGGAACGGGTCCGGCCGGCCGCATCACCCATGACGACCTCGACCAGTTCATCGCCCGCGGCGCCCAGCCGGTACTGGCGCCGGCCGGCCTGCAGCGCAAGACCGCCGTCGACGAGATCAAGGTGACCGGCCTTCGTCGCCGAATCGCGGAAAAGATGTCGCTCTCCACGTCGCGCATTCCCCACATCACCTATGTGGAAGAGGTCGACATGACTGCGGTGGAAGAGCTGCGCGCCACCATGAATCGCGACCGCAAGCCGGATCAGCCGAAGCTGACGATCCTGCCCTATCTGATGCGGGCGCTGGTGCGCACCATTGCCGAGCAGCCAGCCGTCAACGCGATCTTCGATGACGGCCCCGGCATCATTCACCGCCATCATGCGGTCCATATCGGCATCGCCACGCAGACCCCGGCGGGCCTTACCGTTCCGGTCGTCCGCCATGCCGAGGCGCGCGGCATCTGGGATTGCGCCAACGAACTCAACCGCCTGGCGGACGCTGCCCGCACCGGCACGGCGACCCGTGACGAGTTGACGGGCTCGACCATCACCATCTCCTCGCTCGGCGCGCTTGGCGGCATCGTTTCGACGCCGGTCATCAACCATCCGGAGGTCGCGATCGTCGGCGTCAACAAGCTCGCCATCCGTCCGGTCTGGGATGGAACGCAGTTCGTGCCGCGCAAGATCATGAACCTGTCTTCGAGCTTCGATCACCGCGTCGTCGACGGCTGGGATGCGGCCGTCTTCGTACAACGGCTGAAGACCCTGCTCGAAACGCCGGCGCTTATTTTCGTGGAGGCCTGAGGCGATCATGAAGGAAATCTCCTGCAAGTTGCTCGTCATTGGCGCCGGCCCCGGCGGCTACATCTGCGCGATCCGCGCCGGTCAGCTCGGCCTCGACACGGTGATCGTCGAAAAGGCAAAGGCGGGCGGCACCTGCCTCAACGTCGGCTGCATTCCCTCCAAGGCCTTGATCCACGCGGCCGAAGAGTTCCACAAGCTGCGTTCGGCCGCATCCGGTCGCAGCCCGCTCGGCCTGTCGCTCGCCAACCCGACGATCGATCTCGCCCGTACCATCGCCTGGAAGGATGGCATCGTCGGCCGCCTGAACGGTGGTGTCACCGGCCTTCTGAAGAAGGCCGGTGTCAAGGCCGTGATCGGTACCGCCCGCTTCGTCGATGGCAAGACCGTCGATGTCGAGACCGAAACCGGACTGCAGCGCATCCGTGCCGAGGCGATCGTCATTGCCACTGGTTCGGCCCCTGTCGAACTGCCGGACTTGCCGTTCGGTGGCCCGATCATTTCCTCGACCGAAGCCCTGTCGCTGAAGAGCGTTCCGAAGAGCCTCGCTGTGATCGGCGGCGGCTATATCGGCCTCGAACTCGGCACCGCCTTCGCCAAGCTCGGCAGCCACGTCACCGTGCTCGAAGCGCAGCCTCGCATCCTGCCGCTCTATGACGCCGATCTGACGAAACCCATCGCCAAGCGCCTCGGCGAACTCGGCATCGAGGTCTTCACCCAGACAGTCGCCAAGAGCTACTCCGCCGAAACCGCGAGCCTCAGTGCCGAGCACAATGGCCGCGCCATCGACGTCGCTGCCGAAAAGGTGCTGGTCACCGTCGGCCGCAAGCCGGTGACTGAGGGCTTCGGCCTGGAAGAAATCGACCTCGACCGCACCGGCCGCTTCATCCGCATTGACGACCAGTGCCGCACCTCCATGCGCGGCATCTATGCGATCGGCGACGTCACCGGCGAACCGATGCTGGCGCACCGCGCCATGGCGCAGGGGGAAATGGTGGCGGAGATCGTCGCCGGCCACAAGCGCAGCTGGGACAAGCGCTGCATTCCGGCCGTCTGTTTCACCGACCCGGAAATCGTTACCGCCGGCTTGTCGCCCGACGAGGCGCGCGCCAGCGGCATCGAGATCAAGATCGGCCAGTTCCCCTTCCAGGCGAACGGCCGCGCCATGACGACGCTTGCGGAGGACGGCTTCGTCCGCGTCGTCGCCCGCGCCGACAACCACCTGGTGCTCGGCATCCAGGCCGTCGGCCACGGCGTCTCGGAACTGTCAGCAAGCTTCAGCCTGGCGATCGAAATGGGCGCCCGCCTCGAAGACATCGCCGGCACCATCCATGCGCACCCGACGCAATCGGAAGCCTTCCAGGAATCCGCATTGAAGGCGCTGGGTCACGCGCTGCATATCTGACGCTGCTGGCAGGTTCGGGCGCGAGCGCCCCTCATTCGCGCGGTGAGGGTTGCCCCTCATCCGGCCTGCCGGCCACCTTCTTCCCACATGCGGGGAGAAGGAGACACCTGGTACCCGCCCGCGCCAACCCTTGCCGTATGGGAGAATGACATGAGCAAAACTGACCCGATCGTCATCGTTTCGGCGGCCCGCACGCCGATGGGCGCCTTTCAGGGCAGCCTTAGGGATTTGACCGCACCGGAAATCGGCGCCATCGCGCTCAAGGCCGCGCTCGCTCGCGCCGGCCTTGATGCCGTCGACGAGGTGCTGATGGGCAACGTGCTGCCGGCCGGTGTCGGCCAGAACCCGGCCCGCCAGGCGGCCCTTGGCGCCGGCCTCGGCAAGGAAACGCCGTCGACGACCGTCTCCAAGGTCTGCGGCTCCGGCATGAAGGCGCTGATGCTCGGCCATGATGCGCTGCTTTCGGGCAGCGCGTCGGTGCTTGCCGTCGGCGGCATGGAGTCGATGACCAACGCCCCCTATTTGTTGCCGAAGGCGCGCGGCGGCTTCCGGCTGGGGCACGGCGAGGTCAAGGACCACATGTTCCTCGACGGTCTTGAAGACGCCTATTCCGGCCGTCTGATGGGCACCTATGCCGAGGATACGGCCGAACACTACCAGTTCTCGCGCACCGATCAGGACGGCTTCGCGCTACGCTCGCTGGAGCGCGCCAACCGGGCGGCTGAGGATGGTTCCTTTGCCGAGGAAACGGTGGCGGTCAGCGGCGCTGGCAAGCGGCAGACCGCCAATCTCGATCGCGACGAGCAGCCGACCAAATCGGATCCGGCAAAGATCCCGAAGCTCAAACCCGCCTTCCGCGACGGCGGCAGCGTCACGGCGGCCAATTCGTCGTCGATATCTGACGGGGCAGCTGCGCTGATCCTGATGCGGGCGAGCGAAGCGGAAAAGCGCGGGCTGACGCCGCTTGCGATCGTCGCCGGCCATGCCGGCCATGCACAGGAGCCGGCCTGGTTCACGACGGCGCCGATCGGCGCGATCGACAAGCTGATGGCAAAGCTTGCCTGGGACAAGGGCAGCGTCGGCCTCTACGAGATCAACGAGGCCTTCGCCGTGGTGGCGATGGCCGCGATCCGCGATCTGGGGCTTTCCGACGATATCGTCAACATCAACGGCGGCGCCTGCGCACTCGGCCACCCGATCGGCGCCTCCGGCGCCCGCATCATCGTGACGCTTCTTCATGCCATGCGCGCCAAGAACGTCAAGCGCGGTATTGCCTCGCTCTGCATCGGCGGCGGCGAGGCGACAGCTGTCGGGCTGGAACTGTTGCAGTAGCTCAGAGCGGGATGAGGAAAACTGTGCGCGGTTTCCGCCCGCATTCCGCTCCAACTAAAAAAGCGCCGCCGGTCCAGCCGGCGGCGCTTCTCATTTTCAGCGGGCGGTCTGCCCCACGGCCGGTTCCTCAGCCCATGCGCTCGGAAGCGTAGGAGCCCGGGCTCGCCGGGAACACGACGACGCGGTTGCCGTTGATGAAACAACGGTGGTGGATATGCGCGTGCACGGCGCGGGCAAGCACCTGGCTTTCGACGTCGCGGCCGATCGAGACGTAATCCTCAGCACTCTGGGCGTGGGTAATGCGGGCGATGTCCTGCTCGATGATCGGACCTTCGTCGAGGTCGGCGGTCACATAGTGCGCCGTGGCGCCGATCAGCTTCACGCCGCGCTCATAGGCCTGCTTGTAAGGGTTGGCGCCCTTGAACGACGGCAGGAACGAGTGGTGGATGTTGATGATGCGGCCCGACATCTTCTTGCAGAGCGCATCCGAGAGCACCTGCATGTAGCGAGCCAGAACGACGAGATCGGCATCGGTCTGCTCGACGATTTCCATCAGCCGGGCTTCTGCCTGCGGCTTGTTGTCCTTCGTCACCTTGATGTGATGGAAGGGAATGTCGTGGTTGACGATCACCTTCTGGTAGTCGAAGTGGTTGGAAACGACGCCGACGATGTCGATCGGCAGCGCGCCGATCTTCCAGCGATAGAGCAGGTCGTTGAGGCAATGGCCGAAACGCGACACCATGAGCAACACCTTCATGCGCTCTTCGCTGTCGCGGATTTCGGCATTCATGTCGAAGCGCTTGACGACCGGCTCGAAGCCCGCCTTCAGCTCGTCGAGCGTGGCGCCCTCCTGGCTGATGAAGGTGAGCCGCATGAAGAACAGGCCGGTTTCAAGGTCATCGAACTGCGAACTGTCTGAAATGTAACAGCCCTTTTCGGCGAGATAGCCGGTGATGGCGGCAACGATGCCACGGGTGGTCTTGCAGCTGACGTTCAGCACATAGCTTTTCATCGGGATGTCTCTCGCTCCAGAGGTTTTTCCGGCCCCCCTTATACGGCCAGTCACACAAAAACTAGCGCGGCCTTTGCCCCGCTGTCGATCCATTCGCGACATCCGTTTGACGGAACCGGCCAGACGGCGGCGGCATCGGTCTGCGCGGCTGCCATTCAAATGTCAGGGACAGGTCCAAGCGCGCGACGCTGGGCTCCGCTCAGCGCGGTGTGCGATCCGGATGGGCACGGGCAAAGGCTTCGATCTCGGCACAGTGCTCGTCGATCGCGACAAGCCGCGGGTAGGCCGAAAGATCGACGTCCCAGCGACGGGCATTGTAGACCTGCGGTACCAGGCAGAAATCCGCCATGGTCGGGCTGTCGCCATGGCAGAACCGGCCGGTTGCGGGATGGTCGAGCAGCCGCTCGAACGCGGCGAGCCCTTCACCGATGAACTTGCGCATCCAGTTGCGCCGCGCCGCCTCGCCGTCTTCGGCATTGACCATGACGTAGGAAACGACGCCGAGATTGCAGGTCGGGTGGATATCCATGGCGATTGCGTAGGACAACATGCGCACACGTTGCCGCCCGACGGCATCGGCCGTCAGGAAACCAGCATCGGGCCGGGTTTCGTCTAGATACTCGATGATGGCGAGCGATTGCGTGAAGCGCTCGCCATCAATCTCAAGAACCGGCACCAGGCCCTGCGGGTTGCGCGCCAAGTGCTCCGCCGCCTTGTGCGCCTTGGCCAGCAGGTCAACCGGCACCGAACGATAGCTTTCGCCGAGGCTATTGAGCGCAATGCGCACCCGATAGCTCGCCGACGATCGCCAGTAATCGTAAAGGACGGTCTCGCTCATGCTCTTTCCCGCAGTCTTCCGCTCGGCCTATTCAGGCCTTGTTGTAGGCTTCGACGGTCTGTTCGATCGCGCCGAAGATCGAATGGCCGGTCTTGTCCTTCATCTCGATGCGCACGACGTCGCCAACCCTGAGGAAATGCGTCTTCGCAGCACCACCGACGATCGTCTCGATCATTCTGAGTTCAGCGATGCACGAATAGCCGGCGCCGCCTTCGGCAACCGGCTTGCCCGGTCCGCCGTCGAGCTTGTTGGAGACCGTGCCCGAACCAATGATCGTGCCGGCGGCAAGCGGCCGGGTCTTGGCCGCATGCGCAATCAGCTGGGCGAAATCGAAGGTCATGTCGACGCCGGCATTGGCGCGACCGAAAGGCTTCCCGTTGAGATCGACATGGAGCGGCATGTGCAGCTTGCCGCCGTCCCAGGCGTCACCCAGCTCATCCGGAGAGACCGCAACCGGCGAGAAGGCGGAAGATGGCTTTGACTGGAAGAAACCAAACCCCTTGGCAAGCTCGGCTGGGATCAGACCGCGCAGCGAAACGTCGTTGACCAGCATGATGAGGCGGATCGCGGCGCGTGCCTCGTCGATCGTCGCCCCCATCGGCACGTCATCGACGATGACGGCGACTTCGCCCTCCATGTCGACGCCAAAGCTTTCGTCGGCGAGCGGGATCGGATCGCGCGGCGCGATGAAACTGTCGGAGCCGCCCTGGTACATCAGCGGATCGGTCCAGAAGCTTGCCGGCATGTCGGCATTGCGGGCCTTGCGGACCAGTTCGACGTGATTGACGTAGGCCGAACCATCGGCCCATTGGTAAGCGCGCGGCAACGGCGACAGGGCGTCGTGTTCGTGGAAGCGGATCGTCGGCTGCGAGCCGGTCTCGATCCCCTCGGCCACGCGGGCAAGCCGCGGTCCCGCATGCGCCCAATCATCGAGCGCCGCCTGCAGCGTACGGGCGATGTGCCCGACCTCGGAGCAGCGGGTCAGATCGTGAGAGACGACCACGAGCTTTCCGTCGCGCGAACCGTCCTTGAGTGTCGCCAGTTTCATGCAGTCCTCCCTCTCAATCTTTTCATTGTTCCGGACCGAAGACCGCTTCGCGGTCCGCGTGGATTTGTTTTAAACGGACGAATCGTCCGCAATCTTCACAACAAGGCCGTCAGCGGCGATCGTCAAGCCGCCCGCCCAGCTTTTGCGGGTCGCCGCAATCCAATGGCGTTCCGTTATCTCGGGATCATCGGCCGGGATGAGATGATTGAGCACCAGGCGGCCGACGCCGGCAGCCGTCGCGATCGCGCCAGCCTGCTCGGCGAATGTGTGGCTTGCCAGCAGGTGTTCCTTCAGCCGCGCGCCATTGCCGGTGCGAGCCACCAGCCGGTCGACGCCTTCGGCAAGCATCGCCTCGTGCACGAGGATGTCCGCTCCCCTTGCGAAATCCGCAAGCGGCGGGAAGTAGGCCGTATCGGACGAAAAGACGACTGATCCTTCGGCATGATCGAAGCGAAGCGCGAAACAGTCGGTGACCGGTGGGTGATCGACCCGCAGCGCCGACAGTGCCAGCCCATTTTCCGAAAACACCTTACCCTCGGAAAACTCGATGACCTCGACAAGCGCACGCAGATCCGGCCGGCCTTCATCGACGATGCGAATGTCGACATCGAAGGCCATCGATTGAAGGAAGCCCTGCCAGTAGGCGCGGGTGCCGGCCGGGCCGAAGACGCGCACGGGATTGGCGAGCCCCGCAGTCCAGGCCGTGTGGATCAACGGACCGAGCTCAAGCACGTGATCCGAATGCAGGTGGGTGATGACGATGAGGTCCAACGCCTTCAGCGGCACGCCGGCATCTGTCAGCCCGCGGGTAACGCCGAGACCACAATCGACGACGACCCCGCGGTCGCCGATCTCAAGCAAGGACGAAGTCGGCCAAGGGCCGCCCGGCCGGATCGCCGGACCGCCCTTGCTACCGAGCAAAACGAGGCGTGAACTCAAGACCAATCGCCTTCCGGCGTCCCGTTGAACCGCTTCTTGAGATCCGTCCAGCAGTCGATGTAGTTGTCCTGCAACGTCTCTAGTTCGGCGGCGTAGCGGGTCAACTGCTGCGGGAAGCGGGTCTCGAACATGAAGGCCATCGTATGGTCGAGCTTCACCGGTTTCAACTCACTGTTTGTCGCCTTGTCGTAGCCCGACGCATCGGGCCCATGTGCCAGCATCATGTTGTGCAGGCTCATGCCGCCGGGCACGAAGCCCTCTTCCTTGGCGTCATAACGGCCGTAGATCAGCCCCATGAACTCGCTCATGATGTTGCGGTGATACCAGGGCGGCCGGAAAGTGTGCTCGGCCACCATCCAGCGCGGCGGGAAGATGACGAAATCGATGTTCGCCGTGCCCTCCTCGCCCGAGGGTGCCGTGAGCACCGTGAAGATCGACGGATCCGGGTGATCGAACAGGATCGCACCGACCGGCGAGTAGGTTTTCAGGTCGTATTTGTAGGGCGCGTAATTGCCGTGCCAGGCGATGACGTCGAGCGGCGAATGGCCGATCTCGGTCACATGGAAGCCGCCGCACCACTTCACATGCACGCGGCAGGGCGTCTCCTTTTCCTCGAATGCGGCGACCGGCGTCTTGAAATCGCGTGGGTTGGCAAGGCAGTTGGCGCCGATCGGGCCGCGGTCGGGCAGCGTGAACTTGGCGCCGTAATTTTCGCAGATATAACCGCGCCAGACCTTTTCCTCGCCGAGCCGCGTGACCTTGAACATGGTGCCGCGCGGCACGATGCAGATTTCCGAAGGCTCCACGTCCATCTTGCCGAGTTCGGTGAACACCTGGATCGCGCCCATCTCCGGAACGATCAAGAGTTCGCCGTCGGCGTTGAAGAAATAGTCGTCGACCATGTCGTCGTTGAAGGCATAGGCGTGGGCGGCCATGCCGGTCTGCGTCGGCGCATCGCCCGCCGTCGTCATCGTGCGGATGCCCTCAAGGAAGTTCAGCTTTTCCGTCGGCGCCGGCAACGGGTTCCAGCGCAATTGGCCAAGCGCCAGCGAGTGTTCGGCCACATGCGGCGCCGTCTTCCAGTGCGGATAATCGATCTTGCTGAAACGCCCGGTGTGACGAACGCTTGGGCGAATTCGGTAAAGCCAGGAGCGCTCGTTGGTGCCACGCGGCGCGGTGAACGGCGAACCCGAGAGCTGCTCGGCATAGAGGCCGTAGGCGCATTTCTGCGGGCTGTTCTGCCCCTGCGGCAAGGCCCCGGGCAGGCTCTCGGTCTCGAAATCATTGCCGAAGCCGGGCATGTAGTTGAGCGCCTCCGCTGCCTTCACCTGTGCGTCGGCCTGTTTTCCTGCCTTGTCCAGCATCCTCGATCCTCCTCTTATTCGCGCCTTGCTCCAGTGGTCGAAGCGACCCGTGAGCGGTCCGACGCAATCCCAAATAGCGCGGCGACGACTTGATCCCAGATGGACGCGAGCCTCGCCTTCGGCATATTAGTTGCAATCGTAACTATCGATTTTGTAACTATCAAGGACGCCCATATGGTCGCCGACGGCTTCGAGCTTAGTACCTTTCTGCCCTACCGTCTGAACCGCGCGGCCGAGTTCGTCGCGCTGCGCTTCGCCGCGCAATACAAGGCGCGCTACCAGCTGACCCGCCCGGAATGGCGCACGCTCGCAGCGCTCGGCAGCACCGGCCGGCCGATGACCGCGACAGAAGTCGGCGCCCACTCGGCCATGCACAAGACAAAGGTGAGCCGCGCAGTCGCAGCACTCGAGGAGCGCCGCTGGCTGACCCGAAGTGAGGATGAAGGCGATCGCCGCCTCGAACATCTCGCGCTGACGAAGGCAGGTGGTCGGGCCTACCGCGAACTGACGGAACTCGCCGCCAGCTATCAGGCCGAGTTGGATAGACTGATCGGCCCGGCCGGCATGCAGGCGCTGGCTGCCGGGCTGGAGGCGGTCGAACGCGCGATGGGCAAGGTTGAGAAACGCGCAGCCGCGCCAGCTTAGCCCTTCATTCGCTCCGGGATTGGAACGCCTTCAAAGCTCTTCAGCGTTTCGAGCACGATCGACGTCTTTACATGCTGCACGCTGTCGTGCGGCAAAAGCACGTCGTTGACGAAGCGCGAGAGCCCGGCGAGATCGGGGGTCACCACGCGCAGGTGGTAGTCCATCTCGCCGGTCAACGCATAGGCCTCCAGCACCTCAGGCAGACTGGAGACAAGCTTGCCGAAGCGCTTGGCATTATCGCGGTTGTGAGTGGCGAGTGTCACCGAGATCACCACCATCAGATCGAGCCCGAGCTTCTGTCTGTTGATCTGCGCCTGATAGCCGGTGATATAGCCTTCCGCTTCGAGCCGGGTGCGCCGGCGCGAGCATTGCGACGGCGAAAGCGCGATGCGTTCGGACAGCTCGTTGTTGGTCAGATGCCCGTCGCGCTGCAGTTCGCTGAGGATCTTGAGATCGAACCCGTCAAGCTGCTCCATCCGTGCATCCTAATACATTATTTTGCATGTTTCGTGCGCCATTCTGTCTAAAGCGCGCAAGAATACAAGCATCATGCATGGGATTTGCGTCATACTCCAGCAAAGTTTGGAAGAATAAGAGGAGACTTCCGATGGGCCCCTTCCCGCACGATGCCCCGCCGGCAACGATTACCACTGAAAACCCCGCCGGCACCGACGGCTTCGAATTCGTCGAATTCGCCCATCCGGAGCCAGAGAAGCTTGCCGAGCTTTTTGCGCGCATGGGCTACAGCCCGGTTGCCAAGCACAAGACCAAGAACATCACCGTCTGGCGCCAGGGCGACATCAACTACATCCTGAACGCCGAGCCCGGCTCACACGCCATGCGCTTCGTCGACGAGCACGGCCCCTGCGCCCCGTCGATGGCCTGGCGTGTCGTCGATGCCAAGCATGCTTTCAACCACGCGGTTTCGAAGGGCGCGATCCCTTACGAAGGCACGGACAAATGTCTCGACGTTCCGGCGATTGTCGGCATCGGTGGTTCGCTGCTCTATTTCGTCGAAACCTACGGCGCCAAGGGTTCTGCCTATGAGGCCGAGTTCGAGTGGACCGGTGAGCGCAACCCGCGGCCGGTAGGCGTCGGCTTCTACTATCTCGACCACCTGACCCACAACGTCTATCGCGGCAACATGGACAAGTGGTGGGCCTTCTACCGAGAACTGTTCAACTTCACCCAGATCCACTTCTTCGACATCGACGGCCGCATCACCGGCCTCGTCAGCCGGGCGATCACCTCGCCCTGCGGCAAGATCCGCATCCCCTTGAACGAATCCAAGGACGATACGAGCCAGATCGAGGAATATCTGCGCAAGTACAAGGGCGAAGGCATCCAGCACATCGCTGTCGGCACCGAAGGCATCTACGATGCCACCGACAAGCTGTCCGACAACGGCCTGAAGTTCATGCCGGGCCCGCCGGAGACCTACTACGACATGTCGCACGATCGCGTGCACGGCCATGACGAGCCAATCGACCGGATGAAGAAGCATGGCATCCTGATCGACGGCGAAGGCGTGGTGAACGGTGGCATGACCAAGATCCTGCTGCAGATCTTCTCCAAGACCGTGATCGGCCCGATCTTCTTCGAGTTCATCCAGCGCAAGGGTGACGAAGGCTTCGGCGAGGGCAATTTCCGCGCCCTGTTCGAATCGATCGAAGCCGACCAGATCCGTCGCGGCGAACTGGGTCCGCAGGCGGCCGAGTAACCTCAAGTTGGTCCGGCGGTCTTGGCCGGACAGCAGAGCGGCCTCTGAACACCAAGCCTCTCGCCTCAAGCGAGGGGCTTTTCTACGGGCAGAGCGTGCGGCTTCCCCGAACACGCGCCTCCGGCGTGCTCGATCGAGCACGCGTTGCAATCGGCAATCTCAGTTCGTGACCTCGTTGACGACGCGCCAGTTCGGGCGACCAAGGTCGTGCGGCCAATTGATCACGTCACGGTCGTTGAAGTAGACGACCTCGGCCAGAGCCGGGAACTGCGGATCCGGTTTTGTCGCGGCATCCATCCAAGGCTGCATGTAGGCCTGGCTGCCTTCCCATCCGGTCTCGGCAACCCAGATCGGCTTGTTGTATTTGGCCACCAGATCGTAGCCGGGCTTCAAGGCCTGGGTGAAGGTCCGGGGCGCACCGTATTCGATCTTGTCAAATGCTTCGAGCCCGAAGACGGATAATCCGACGAGATCGACATAGTCGTCACCCGGATAGTAGGCTTCGAGGTTCGGCAGACCTTTCGGCGACCACATGATCTGCGCCTTCGGGGCCTTCTTGCGCACGATGTCCATCGCATGCCTGTAGGCCTTGATCCAGTCCTGGGGTTCCCAGCCGGCCCAGGAGAAGCGGCCGGAGGTGTCCTCCATTTCCTGGCCCCAGCGCACGATGACCGGGCTCTTCAGCTCGGCGAGCGCGTTGGCGATCGCTTCCATGTTGGGATCATATTCGCCTCTGAGCATCCGGTCGCGGAGCTGCGTCGGCGTCAGTTTCCAGTCGAGCGACCAGGACCAGGGCTCGATGGTGATCAGCAGATTGCGACCCCGCTGAAGGGCATACTCGTCAGCGGTGCGCAAGGATGCGAGATCGACGTCCTCCCAAGGCAGGAACAGAGCTTCGGTCGTCACATTACCCTGGGCGCCGAAATCGCCATGCGGGTCATAGGCTCCGAATTTCGTTCCGCCCGGGTGCATGACGGGACGTTTGTCGATCATCGTCTCGGTCTGTCCGGCATTGCCCGCAGGATTGGCTTGCTCCTGCGCCAACGCGGAAACCAAGCTGCCGAAGTCCAGCTGCAGGGCCAGGGCAGTGCATAGGGCGAATGCCAATTTGCGTTTCATTTTATCCTCCTGCTGCGTCTATTTTTTGGCCAGGAACTGTTCCTTGAGACGCAACGCTTTTGCTGTGATGTCGTCCTGGGCGACGAGGCTGTAGTAGGCGTCGTTGGGCTTGGGTTGTGCATGCCTGAAGACGTACCATTCGCCGTTTGGTACCTTTCGCTGATAGATCGTGTCGCCGATCTTGGCGTGGCCGAAGCAGGTCCGGGCATCGCCGGCATTGGCCGCGGTGGTCCAGATGGCCTGCATGCACATCATGCCGAGATCGCTGACGTACCAATTGCCTTCGGCATAGGACCGGTTGCCGTTACCCTTGTCGACAAAGGCCACGAGCTTGCGGTCATGCGCGGTGAAGCGCGCACCGCCGGTCGACCATTGCCAGGTCTTGTTGCGGTAGAGGGAATAGACTTCGTAAGCGCTGAGCGGCGTCGGCTTGACTTCCATCTTCGCCTTGACCGGCTGGGCGCCCAAGTAGACCGCAGCAACTGCAACTGGCAGCAACAGCGGCAGAACCATGACCTTTATCGACCCTTTCATCACCTTTCTCCTCACATTGGAGATGACACACTCGACGGCTCGCCGCCGTCATGACGGCACGTTGTACCGGCCGACCTTCTTGGTCGTCCTCGTTTCCCCGGCACTCGTTTCCCTGGCATTCATTCGGCTGCCAGTCGTTTCGCTGATACTCCTTCTCTCGACTCTGCTGGCGGTGGTGGTGCGTGATGCGGCAGGCTCGATCAGCGTCGCGCTCTCACGCGGCTGCGAAAAGCCTTTCCATTGCAGCCGGAAACGAACGATCCTGAGGTTCGTGCCGTGTCCGGCGCCGGCGACCGTGTACTTCGCCTCGGTGAAGGTCACGAAACCCAAGCCATGCGACAGGGCCTCCGTTGCCTCGGCGCCGTGACGCACGGCCGACTGGGCTGAAAGCACCGAAACCAGCACGAGAGAGCCGGCCGTCATCGCGGTCATCGTCGAACGCGGCATGAGCGGCAGCCCGTTCTCGCGGGCGTGACGCACATGGATCACCACCACCAGCCCCGCATAGATGAGGGCGTTGATCTCGGCGAAGACGTAGAAGCCACGCGCCGTTCCGGCATCGGAAATCAGCCAGACGGCGAGCGCCGACATCAGGGAAAGCACGAGATAAGGCGTCAATACCCGAAGCGGCAGGGGAACTGCGGCGCCGGCGCCCTTCGGCGTGATGCGAAAATCGACGAACGAGCCGCTCAGATGGTCGCGCACCGCCGCCAGGCAGCCGAGCAGCGACCAGGGCCACCGCGCGAACAGGAACAGGACCGTCTCCCAGCTCAGCACTCGCGCGTCGTGCGGCCGGAACGTACCGGTCGAACGCCAGAAATAGGCAAGCACGACCAGAACCAGCGACAAAGGCACGAAATGCAGCAGAAAATCGGGATAGTCGACCTCAACGAAGGCCCGTCCCATAAACAGCGCCGCGATCGGCATCAGGAACATCAGCGCCATGAAGCACGAAAACAGCGGGTACCAGAACTGCGAAAACAGGAACTGGAATTGCAGCCGCGGCGGCAGCTTCGGCACATACAAAGGCGAATATTTCAGCAGGATCGCGACGAGGCTGCGTGACCACTGGAACTCCTGAACCACGAGATCGGCAAAGTTCGCCGGGCCGTCGCCATGGGCTATGGCGTTGTGGGCATGCACGCCACGCCAGCCATGGGCGTTCATCATCAGCGTCGTCGAATGATCTTCGGCGAGTTCCGGCCCCAACCCGCCGATCTGCTTCAGGGCCTTTGTCCGCACCGCATAATGGGAACCGATGCAGAGAGGCGCCCAGCCATTGTTGTAGCCGACCTGCAGGGAGCCATGCAGGCTCGCCTCCGCATAAAGCCGCCCACGCGCCGACCAGCTTGCCGCGGCATTCGCGTCGCAAATGCTCGGCGCCGAGACATAGCCGACCGACGCGTCGTTGAAGGGTCGCAGCACCTCGACGAGATAGGTGGCTTCGGGCACGTGATCGGCGTCGAACTGGGCCACGAAATCGTAGCGGTCGTAGCCGTAGTGATCGTAGAAATAGGCAAGGTTTCCTTCCTTGCAGCGCGTGCGGCGCGGCCAGGCGGCGCGATGATACTCGGCAATCCCCCTTCGCGTGGAGAGGAAAACCCCGTGGGCCGCACACCAGGAAACGGTCTCCTGCGACGGGTCTTCATCCGCCAGCCACACATCGAAGTCGCAGCCGGTCTGGTCCAGCATCGCCTGCAAGGTCTTGCGCACAACGGCAAACGGCTCGGACGGCGCCTTGGTGACGACCATCGCGATCCGGCCCTGGGGAACAGGACCAGTGCTCACCGTGGCCACCCTTGCACCGGAGAAGATCGTGATGAAATAGACCGGCAGCAGTGTGATCCACCCGACGACCACGGTTATGAGAACATAGGAGGGCCAGTCCAGGACATGGGCCGGATCGAGCCACCACCACCAGAAATAGGTGAAGGCCGCAAACCACGCGGTAACGCCCAACATGTTCAGTATCTGCAAGCGCCCGGAGAAGAGCGTCGTCAGACGCGGCCTGACGTGCCGCGCACGCGCGCGATCGGCATAGTGCCGAAATCCGTCGACTGTAGCCGTCCAGCTCATCACCGCACCCCCAGCCCGAAACCCGGCGCCGCCGTGCGGATGATGGTTTCGATATCCGAGAGCGCCGGCCGAAAGGCCAGTTGCAGGTGCGCCCGGCTGGTGTCGGCATAAAGGACAGGCGGATCGCCAGGGCGACGCGGCAACACCTGCACGGGGACCTGTCGCCCGGTAACGCGATCGATGGCCTCGAGAACCTGGCGGATCGAAGTTCCGTGTCCGGAGCCGAGGTTGGCACGCAGCACCTCGCCGCCATCATGCAGATAGTTGACGGCCGCGACATGGGCGTCGGCGAGGTCGGTCACGTGGATGTAGTCGCGAATGCAGGTCCCATCCGGCGTCGCATAGTCGTCGCCGAAGATGTCGAGCCTTTCGATCCTGCCGGCAGCCGCCATCAGCGCACGCGGTATCAGATGCGTCTCCGGATCGTGCCGTTCCGCAAGCTGCCCGTCCGGATCGGCACCTGCGGCGTTGAAGTAGCGCAACGCCACGGAGCGGAGATCATAGGCGCGCGCATAGTCGGCGAGCATCAGTTCGATCATCAGCTTCGTGCGCCCATAGGGGTTGATCGGAGACTGTTCCGTATCCTCGGTGATCGGGAGCCGCTGCGGCACGCCGTAGGTGGCGCAGGAGCTGGAAAAGACGATGCGGGCCAGCCCGGTCGAACGGCAGGCTTCGAGCAGCGCGATGCTGCCTGCAACGTTGTTGCGGTAGTATTTTCCCGGGTCTTCGACGGATTCCCCGACATAGGCGGAAGCCGCAAAGTGGATAAGGCATTCGGGCAGATACGCCCGGATCGCCGTTGCCAGCCGTTCCGTATCCCCGAGATCCCCTTCAACGAGGGGACCCCAGCGTACGTTGGCTCTATGTCCCGTCGACAGATTGTCGTAGACGACGGGGACGAAACCCTGCTGGGCAAGGCGCTTGCAGGTATGGCTTCCTATGAAACCGGCACCGCCGGTGACGAGTACGACACGGGACATCTCATACCGCCTCTCCCGCCGTCGCGCGATCGGCCGCGCTGAGGCGCTCCTCGAAGTAAGCGATGGTGCGCTCGAGCCCGTCTCGCAGCATCACCTTCGGCTCCCAGGCGAGCTCGGTCAGCGCGTGCGAGATATCGGGACGGCGCTGGCGAGGATCGTCGACGGCCGCCGCCTGGTGAACGATGCGCGATCGCGAGCCGGTCAGAGACCGCACCACCTCGGCAAGTTCGAGAACGGTGAATTCCCCCGGATTGCCAAGGTTGATCGGGCCGATGCAATCATCGGCCGAAACCGAAAGCCGGAGAAAGCCGTCGATCAGGTCGTTGACATAGCAGAAGGACCGGGTCTGCTGCCCGTCGCCGTAGATCGTCAGGTCCCGACCCAGAAGGGCCTGGACGACGAAGTTGGAGATCACCCTGCCATCGTCCGGACGCATGCGCGGGCCGTAAGTATTGAAGATGCGCGCGACCTTGATCTTGACCCCATAGGATCGGTGGTAGTCGAAGAACAGGGTTTCGGCCGACCGCTTTCCTTCGTCGTAGCAGGCACGCGGGCCGATCGGATTGACGTTGCCGAAATAGACCTCGCGCTGCGGGCTGAGAAGCGGATCGCCGTAGACTTCCGAAGTTGAGGACTGGATAACCGTGGCGCCGGTGGCGCGCGCATTTTCAAGTGCATGCAGCGCGCCAAGGACGTTCGTCATGAGAGTGCCGACCGGATCGGCCTGATAGTCGGGCGGCGATGCTGGAGAGGCAAAGTTGAAGATGACGTCGGCGTCGATCAAATAGGGTTTGCGAACGTCATGATCGATGATGTGAAAATGCGGGTTCTGCACCAAAGGAGAGAGATTTTCACGCCGTCCCGTTGAAAAATTGTCGAGACAAATGACCGTATGACCTAGAGAAAGAAGTCTTTCACAAATATGAGAACCAAGAAAACCACCACCACCTGTTACTAGAATTCTTCTTGGTATTCCTGCAATCTTCTTTAGAAATTCCCGTTGCCCGACGACAGACAACGGCCCCGGAACGACCTTTCGCATACGCACCTCCAATTATTGTACACACCATTTCTCGTGGTGATTGGAGACGGGCTGCTCAAAGAAAATATAATAAGGATTTTTTCTTTATTACAAATTCACGCACAACCCGACATAACAAGAACTCTACACTTCATCCAAAAATCTTCTTATATTCAATTTCTATATTAGCTAACTATCAAACAACCATTGGCACGTCAACTGAAACTCTAAGAATTGATATAATATAATATGAAATAGGAATAGGAATAGGAATAGGAATAGGACGTCGCAGAAAAATAGCCAAGAATAACTACATTTATTCCGAATAATCTAATTATTTAATACCTTGTTAACCATACAATAATTACAAAGGGCTACACATCACTCAAGAAACCTTACCATTTTCAGGGGATTAGACCGTCACGAAATGTCGGTCGGATGTTCCATCATGGCGAGCCGCTTCGCCGCAAACGAGATCGTGGGAAGCCGGCATACAGGGTCTCGCAGGCAGCCAAGCACCACCGACTGCGCTCTCGACCGCGTCGAGGCACAGGAACGGAAGGCTTGGCTGCCGCTGTCGAGCTTAGTTCTTCCAGCGCGACGAAAGCGTGTCGCCACCCCGTTCGGCCGCCGCATCATTGGTGAAGTAACGCGACGCAGCCTCCGTGCGGTTGCGGACGTTCATCTTCTTGTAGATGTTGCGGACATGAACCTTGACGGTGTTTTCCGACAGGCCAAGACGATCGGCGATGATCTTGTTTTGCGTGCCCTTGCAGATCAGATCGAGGATCTGAACTTCGCGGGTCGTCAATCCGTCAGGCCCGGCATCGCGCTTACGCCGACCGGCACCCGCGGCCGGACCGGGTCCGGACAGCTCTGACCGCCGACCGTAAAGGCTGCTCGCTGTGAAGGGCTCGGGAGAAAGCCGTCGCAGCAAGGCGGCTGGGAAATGCTCGCCTCCCTTCATCAACAAATCGATGGCGGCAAGGCAGACGTCCAGGTTCAGGTTCAACGGCAGAACGCCGTGGATCAAGCGCTCTTCAACGAAGCCGGCAATCGACGGATCGAGCTCGTCGGCATTCTCCACCACCAGACCGATCGAAGTCTTGGGGTGAAACTCGTGGATGGTCCGCAAGATTGCTGGAAAGGACTTGGCCGGCATGCGGTAGAGCATGATCAACGTCACATCGACGAGACTGCCGTCCAACAGATTGTCCGGATCGGAAAAGCAGACGATGTCATGCCCCTGAAACCGCGAGCCGACTGCCTGCATCAGGCACTCGGCAAACAGATCGATCTTGGCAAGCATGACAATTTTTTTCTTCTGTGACAAAGCCTTGTTGTTTTCTTCAAAATCACCAACGCTGGAGCTTCCCGGATACATTACGCCCTCCTAGGATTTTTCCATTTGTTTTTATGGGTGCTGCGTTTTTCGCGCAGTGCACCGCACTTTCAGAAAATTTATTCGGAACCACTATGCGTCGCGATATCTTCCCGCCCCGGGAAAATTCGCGATAGCTAATGTAACGTAAAGATCTTCATTACGAAACAACCCAAAAGGATTAGAGACGCTTCATAGACGTTCTTAAATCGTTATAAATCGAACCATCTTTGGGTTACACTGCAATAGATCCCCTTACCGGAGCGCGAAAAACGTCATCAAGAGCGCAGCGATCGCCATTTTGCCGCGCATCGCGGCCCATATGTTTCCGCGAGAGGCAACCCTTCCGAGACGAAAAAACGGGTTACTTGCCGAGGTATTCCCAGCATAACCTACCCATTTCGCAAGACCGATATACCTCAAAATACTTCGTTAGAGCTAGTAAATTAGCACCTTGGGCAGCGCGGACCAGCCGCTCGCGCCAGGAAGCGGAGAATACAACCGCATGTTTGGTGCCAACAGTCGCGCTGACATGCCGAATCTTAACGCCATTACAACGGCTTGCGGCTGCGGATTACGCCACAAACAGCCAATAATTACAAACCACTAACCAGAATTGGTATCTTCCGCGCACCCGTGTTTGGAGTCACATTGGCATTTCGTTCCTGAGTATGAACGAAAATAGCTTGGGTTTCGGAGGATTTTTATTCGCTACTGCTCTTCGACCCAGCGCGTGGCGTAAGCGTAAACCAGAGTAAGCGTCAAGAATACATTGATCGATTTCGGACTTCGGTCCGCCTAGTCATTTAAAAAAAGCATAAAAATCGAAATGTATTTTAATGAAGGCAATAGACATCAGGTTACAATATTGATCATTACTCAAAAAAGGAGCCAGCCCCAGATAAATACCGTAAGATCTAAAGGTATTTGGAGTTGGCTCCCCTTTTAACTCTCCCCCCCCAAAAAGCTCCTCAGCGTCCTTGAAAGGGCCTATAGTCCGTCAGGCCCTGTCCTCGTTTTCGCTCCAATCGAGTGCCTTCAGCTTTTCCCGAAAAGCGAAGCGGACAATGTGACTTTCAATGATGTCCTTGGCGCGCTGCAATGCCTCGGCATCGGGTGCCTCGACCATAAAACATAGCCGATCGCCGCACGCGGCCATCCGCGCCGTCGCCCCGCCTGGCATGGCGGCCACCGAGTCCGTCTCGGTATAGCCGACCGTTATCTTGTGCGCGAAGTGCTTCGACATCTGCTGGGGTATCGGGACACCCGCTCCGTCGTGTAGCCGCTCGACGCTTTCAGCATGATCTGCTCCTCTCCCCCGTCGTGTCTCTGAAACATGAAACGGCCGCGAAAGACATGTTCGCGGCCGTTCGATCACTTCGCACTCAAGCGAGCCCTCTCGCCTGAAGCTACTTCTTCTCGAGCGCCTGCGTGAGTTGGTCGACGATATCCTGCTGCGACTTCAGGCCGGAGGCCGTCAGGTAGAGCTTGGCGGAATCGAGATAGACCACATGGCCGTCCTTCCAGGCCTTCGTCTGCCGCACCAGCTCGTTGTCGAGCAATGCCGCCGCCGGCTGCGCCTGCTGGCCGATCGCCGCATCGCGGTCGACGACGAAGATCCAATCGGGATTGGTCTCGAGAATATACTCGTAAGAGACCGCCTGACCGTGGGTGGCCACCTGCAGTTCCGGGTCGGCCGGCTTGATGCCGAAGACATCATGCAACACACCGAAACGCGATCCCTTGCCATAGGCGCTGATCTTGCCGCCTGTCGTGAGCAGGATCAGCCCTGTGCCCTTCTCGGCCGCGATGCCGCGAAGCTTTTCGATCGAGGCATCGAGCTTTTCGACGTTTGCCTTGATTTCCGCTTCCTTGCCGAAGATCTGGCCGAGGATCTCGGCATTCTTCTTCACACTGCCGATGAGGTCCTTGTCGTCCGAGGTCAGGTCGATCGTCGGCGCGATCTTGGCGACGTCGGCATATTTTGCCTGCGATCGGCCGCCGACAATCACCAGATCCGGCTCCGCCGCATTGATGGCTTCGTAATCGGGCTCGAAGAGCGTTCCGATCTTCGGATAGCTATCGGCCTTGTACTTCTCAAGCGAAGGCGGGATTGCCGAGCCGGGAACGCCGGCAACGGGGATGCCGAGCATGTCCAGCGTCTCCAGCATGCCGAAGTCATAAACCAGCACCGTCTTCGGGTTCTTCTCGACATCGGTGGCGCCGCTGCTGTGCTCGATCTTCAGCGTCTCGGCCATGACGCTTGGCGCGCCGACGATTGCCAATGTCGCGGCGACCGCGAGGCTGCGCAGACCATTAGAAAGCGGAGATATATTCATGACTTTTTTCCTCATCTTTTCTCGGTCGTCGTAGCGCGATTTTTCGATGAGGGCAATGCACAGGCACCACTTGCCGCAGATGCCGCAGAAAACTTGACGAAGGCGATCATATATAAGACTAAGTCGAACCGTCCGCGGAGTGCCACTGCGCGGTGGCAAGCTTGAGCCTTCCGCGAGGAAGCATCTGGCGCAATCGGACAAGGGACATGCAGGCAGTGGTCACGACGAACAACAGGCAGGGCAGGCCCGAATGACGAAGCCGGTCCTGATTGCCATCCCCGTCATCCTCCTGCTTGCCGCCGCCAGCGTCTTTACGGGCGTCGGCAGCCTGGCCACATCCGACGATGGCCGTGGCTGGTTCCTCGTTGTCGAGAGCCGCCTTCCGCGCACCCTTGCGCTGATGCTCGCGGGCGCCGGCCTCGCGGTTTCCGGCACGATCATGCAGATGCTGGCGCGCAACCGTTTCGTCGAGCCGTCGACGGCGGGCACCGCCGAGTCCGCGGCGCTCGGAATGCTGCTGGCCATGCTCATCGCCCCCAACCTGCCGGTGGCCGGCAAGATGGCTTTCGCGACGCTGACAGCGCTTGCCGGCACCGCCCTGTTCCTGCAGATCCTGCGGCGCATTCCGCTGCGCTCGGAGCTGATGGTGCCGCTCATCGGTCTCATGCTCGGCGGCGTTATCAACGCCATCACCACCTTCATCGCCTATCGCTACGATCTGATGCAGTCGATGGGCGCATGGATGTCGGGCGACTTCTCGGTGGTGCTGCGCGGTCGCTACGAGCTGCTGTGGATCGGTTTCGCGCTCACTCTCGTCGCCTATGCGACCGCCGCGCGCTTCACCGTCATCGGCATGGGGGAGGCGATCGCCCGCAATGTCGGCCTCAACTACGACAAGGTCGTAACCCTCGGACTCGCCATCGTCTCCATGGTCACGGCAACGGTCGTCGCCACCGTCGGCATGATCCCGTTCCTCGGCCTCGTGGTTCCGAACATCGTCAGCCTGATCATGGGCGACAATCTGAGGCGCACGCTGCCTGTGGTCGCCATTTCCGGCGCAGGCCTGGTGCTCGCCTGCGATATCGTCGGACGGCTCCTGATCGCTCCTTACGAAATTCCCGTGGGAACCGTCATGGGCGTCATCGGCAGTCTGATCTTCCTCCATCTCCTGCTTTCCAGGCGCTCCCATGCAGGCTGATGCCAGGAGGATCGCTCCGTCCACCGTCGTGCTTGCGTCGGCCGCGCTTGCATTCGTGTCAATGGTCGCCTTCATGACCATCGGGGCCAAGGGGAGCTGGTCCTTCCTCCTCTCCTTCCGCGGCACGAAGCTGCTCGGCATGGTGCTGGTCGCCTATGCGATCGCCGTCTCCACCGTGCTGTTCCAGACGATTTCCGGCAACCGCATCCTGACGCCATCGATCATCGGTTTCGATGCCATGTATACGTTGCTGCAGACGATCATGGTGTTCTTCCTGGGAGCTGCGGGCGCCAGCAGCGTCGACCCGCGGCTGCAGTTCCTCGTCGAGACGGCCGTGATGGTCGGCCTTTCGCTTCTGCTGTTTCGCGCGCTGTTTTCCGGCGCCAGCCGCAGCCTGCATCTTCTGATGCTGGTCGGCGTCATCCTGGGCGGCCTGTTCCGCAGCCTGTCGTCTTTCCTCCAGCGCATCCTCGATCCCAATGAATTCGTCGTGCTGCAGGACAGGCTGTTTGCAAGCTTCAACAGTATCGACGCCAATCTGCTCGGCATTGCGGCTGTCGCTACCCTGGCCGTGACTTTCGTTTTGTGGCGGCTTTCGCCGACCTTCGACGTGCTTTCGCTTGGCCGAGAGGCATCGATCGGCCTCGGCGTCGATCATCAACGCGTCGTCACGCTTCTCCTGGTGCTGATCGCGGTGCTGGTCTCGATTTCGACCGCGCTCGTGGGGCCGGTGACCTTCTTCGGCCTGCTGGTTGCAAGTCTCGCCTGGCAGCTGACGCCGACCGCCAGCCACCGCTACGTCCTGCCGGTTGCCGTTTGCATCGCGATCGCGACGCTCGTCGGCGGCCAGGTCATCCTCGAGCGGCTGTTTTCCTTCAACACGGCGCTCAGCATCGTCATCGAGTTCTTCGGTGGCCTTGTCTTCATCTTCCTGCTGGTGCGAGGTTCCGCCCGATGATCGAAATCCAAGGGGTGACGAAATCCTACGGCGGCAACGCGGTCGTGGACCGGGTGTCGCTGACGCTGCCCGCCGGCGGTCTGACTTCGATCATCGGTCCGAACGGCGCCGGCAAGTCGACACTGTTGTCGATCGTCAGCCGGCTGATGCCGATGGATACGGGCAAGGTGCTGGTCGACGGTCTCGACGTCAGTCGTACGGCTGGCGACGTCCTTGCCCGCCGGCTCTCGATCATGCGCCAGGACAACCACATCACCGCCCGCCTGAGCGTGCGCGACCTCGTCGCCTTCGGCCGCTACCCCTATTCCAAGGGGCGGCTGACGGCGGCCGATGCCGCACATATCGAGCGCTCGATCGCCTATCTCGGACTCGAGCCCTATCAGAACCGCTTTCTCGACGAGCTCTCGGGCGGCCAGCGCCAGCGCGCCTTCATCGCCATGGTGCTCTGCCAGGACACCGACTACATGCTGTTCGACGAGCCGCTGAACAATCTCGACATCAAGCATGCGGTCGAGACGATGAAGCTGTTGCGACGCCTGGCCGACGACTTCGACAAGACCGTGGTCGTCGTCCTGCACGACATCAACTTCGCCTCCGCCTATTCCGACCGCATCGTCGCGATGCAGGCCGGCCGCCTCGCCTTCGAGGGGCCGCCGGAAGACATGATCGTACCAGTTCGCCTGCAGGCCATCTTCGGTGTCGACTGCCGCGTTCACGCCGTCGGCGAAACCCGGCTGGTCAACTATTTCGAATAGGCAAAGCGCGCTGCGCGGAATGTCTGGGCAGCGCACCTTTCGAGAAAGCCAGCACTTGCGCGCGCTACAGCGCCGCGCGTCTTATTAGACGCGCAAAGGTCGCTGTAGCACTTTGAATTGCTGCATGTTTTGTCCTTCAATCGGCTACGATTAAAGGAAACGTGCAGAAGGCTAGCCGGCGCCACCGCGCGCACCCTCCTTGCCGATCCGCGCAGCGTCCACGGCATGATCCTCGTCCGTCACCGAGGAGAGCCGCTTCAGCCGGCGACCGAGCCGCGCGTTGATGTCGTCCATCACCGTGAACATCACGGGCACGAAGACGAGGCTCAGCATCGTCGAGGTGATCAAGCCTCCGATCACCGCGATTGCCATCGGTGCCCGGAAGGCGGCATCGGCGCCGACGCCGATGGCGGCCGGCACCATGCCCGCCACCATCGCAATGGTCGTCATGATGATCGGCCGCGCACGGGTGACTCCCGCCGTCAGCAAGGCCGTTCGCCGATCCGCACCCTCGTTGCGGCACTCGATCGCATGGTCGACGAGCAGGATCGAATTCTTGCAGACGATGCCCATCAGCATGAGGATGCCGATCGTCGACGAGAGATCGAGCGAGGCGCCGAAGAGCAGCAGCGCAAGCGCCGCGCCGCCGATCGACAGAGGCAGGGCCACCAGGATGGTGACCGGCTGCAGGAAGTCCTTGAAGAGCAGCACCAGGACTGCTGCGACCATCAGGATGCCCGCAAGCAGCGCCAGCGCGAAGTTGCGGAACATTTCCGACATGTATTCCGCTTCGCCGTAGTTGGCCTGCGACACGCCCAGGGGCAACTCGGTCATGGCCGGCAGCGCCGAGATCGCCTCGAACGCGGTTCCGAGCGTCATGCCGTTGAGGTTGGCCTCGACGGCGATCAGGCGCTTGCGATCGAGACGTTCGACGCTGCTTTCCTCCGCGCCGAAGGAAATGTCGGCGACCGAGGTCAGCGGCACCACCGTGCCGGCATTCGTGCCGACCCTGAGATTGCGCAGCGTGTCGACGTCGCCCCTGGCCGCCTGGTCGAGCATCACCCGGATTGGTACCTGGCGATTGCCGAGGTTGAAACGCGCCGAATTGCTTTCGCTGTCGCCCATTGTGGCGATGCGGGCAACGGTGCCGATCGAGGTCACCGACACACCGAGCCTTGCCGCCTCGTCGAAGCGCGGCTTGACCAAAAGTTCCGGCGAGAGCAGCGGCTCGGTGGACTGGACGTTGACCAGACCCGGAAGCGCGCGCATCTCCTTTTCGAGACGCCGCACCGAAGCCATCAGCGCCTCCGGGTCGTCGCTCGTCAGATAGATCGACAGATCCTTGGCACCTTCAACGGACGAGAACGTTGCCTGGATATCGGGCGTTGCCGCCAGCAGCGGACGGAGCGAAAGCTCGAAGGACTTGCGATCGAGCCCGCGCTCCTTGCGCGGCTTGAGCTTGATGCGCAAAGAGACCTCGTTGAGGTTTTCCGCCGTCGCCAGAACGCTTTCGACCTCCGGCCGCGCCTTGATCTGGCTGACCAGATCATCGGAAATGCGAGCGGTTTCTGCGAGCCGCGTGCCGGGGGGCAAGGTGATCTTGAGCTGCGAGACGTTGCTATCGCTCGTCGGCAGAAAACCGGTCGGCAGCATGGTCAGGAGCCCGATCGAGCCGATGAAGATCAGCGCCACCAGCGACAATGCCGTCTTGCGATGATCCAGGGTCCAGCCGAGCAGGCGACGATAGCCGTTGGCGATGCGCGATGGCTTGCCGGCATGGCCATGGCCGACCCTCGGTCGCAGCAGGTAGGCCGCCATCAATGGCGTCAGCAGGCGTGCCACGGCCAGCGAGAACAGCACGGCGATCGCGACGGTCAGGCCGAACTGCTTGAAATACTGGCCGACCGCGCCGCCGATGAAGCTGACCGGTGCAAAGACCGCGACGATCGTCAGCGTCGTGGCGACGATGGCAAGACCGATCGCATCGGCCGCGTCGATCGCGGCAATGAACGGGCGTTTGCCCATGTCGACGTGGCGTTCGATGTTCTCGATCTCGACGATCGCGTCGTCGACGAGGATGCCGATGACGAGCGTCAGCGCCAGCAGGCTGATGCCGTTGAGCGTGAAGCCGAGCAGGTCCATCACCGCGAAGGTCGGCAGGATGGAGAGCGGCATGGCCAGCGCGGAGATCAGCGTCGCTCGCCAGTTGCGCAGGAAGGCGAAGACGACGACGACCGTCAGGATCGCGCCTTCGATCAGGGCCGTGACGGCCGCATCGTAACTTTCCTGCGTGTATTCGACGAGCGAGATCAGTTCCGTGAACTCGACGCCAGGCATCCGCGCTCGGATCTCCTTCAGCCGCTCGGCAACGGCATCTGCAACGACGGTATCACTCGATCCCTTGCTGCGCGAAACCGAGAAGCTGACGACCGGCTCGCCGTCGACGCGCGCGAAGTTGCGCGGCTCGGAGGACGTATCCTCGATCGTCGCGATATCGGAAAGCTGCACCCAGCGGCCGCCCGAAAGCGGGATCGACAGCCGCGAGAGCTCCTCGACCGAGCCGGCGCTGCCGACCGTGCGGATCGACTGTTCGCGGTCGCCGATCTCGCCGCGTCCGCTCGGGATATTGGTGTTGATCTCGCGCAGCGCCGTATTCACCTGGTCTGCCGTCACGCCAACCGCCAGCAGACGCTCCGGATTGAGCGACACCCGGACCTCGCGATTGACGCCACCGAGCCGCTGCACCTTCTGCACGCCGGGCAGCGTCAGCAGTTCGCTGTTGATCGTATCGTCGACGAACCAGGACAGCTCCACGGGCGACATGTCGGGCGCGCGCACGGCGTAATAGACGATGGCACTTCCGTCGACGTCGAGGCGCGAGACGATGGGTTCCTGGATCGACTGCGGCAGGTCGGAGCGGATTTGCGCCACGGCCTCGCGCACATCGTTGGCGGCGCGGTCGGGATCGGTGCCGATCTTGAATTCGACCGTGGTCGTCGAAACGCCGTTGGTGATGGTCGAGCGCATATGGCTGACGCCGACAAGGCCGGCAGCCACACCTTCGACGCGGCGCGTGACCTGCGTTTCCATTTCGGCCGGCTGGGCGCTCGGCTGCGTGATCGTCACCGTCACGACCGGAAACGACACGCTCGGATTGGCGTTGACCGGCAGTCGCAGGAACGAGGCGATGCCCATCAATGTAAGGACGACGAAGAGGACGATCGTCGGAACGGGCTTTCGGATTGCCCAGGCAGAGATGTTGCTGGTCATTGCTGCTTGCCCGTCTGCATCGGCTGGACGTCCTTCGCGACGACCGCCTCGCCCTCGCGCAGCGATACGCCGGCCTTGAGAACGACGCGGTCACCGGCTGCCAGCCCGGAGACGATCTCGACCTTGCCACCCTGGCGCATGCCCGGCTGAACCGTCTTGCGCGCCACTTTGCCGGCATCGACGACGAAGACCGAAACCGTGCCGTCGGGAGCCCCGTAAAGCAGCGCGGAATCGTCGACCATGATCGCCTTGCGCTCGGCCACCACGATCTCCGCCCGGCCAAAGGTACCGGAAAACGGCGGTTTGCCGGTATCCAGCGTGACCTGAGCGGTTCCAAGCCGGGTTTCGCGGTCGATCTTCGGATTGATCACCCGCACTTTGCCTTCGATCCAGTCACTGCGGCCGGAGAGCTTGACCTTGACGAGCTGGCCGACGGCGAGAAGCGGCAATTCCGTTTCCGGTACTTCGGCCGCAAACTCGATCTCGCCATCGCGGATCAGCTTGACGAGCGGGTCTGAGTCCGCAAGCGCACCGGCACGGGCGAGCCGCTCGGAGACGATACCTGCGGCGGGCGCCACGATCACGGCGCGTTCGAGTTTACGGCGTGCCTCGGCCTCGAGGGCTTCCGCCTGTTCGTAGTCCGCCCGTGCGACCTTTACCGCCTGTTCGGCGATCGCTAGAGCAGAGACGCGCTCCTCGAGAATGGTTTCAGCCTGAAGGTGGCGCAGTTGCCGGGCACGGGCGAGCTTCCTTTGCTCCTGCGTGACGGTTTCCGCCTCCCGCGCCATCGTGGCACCGGCACGGGCCACCCGGCCCTCCGCCTCGCGCAGAAGGTTTTCCAGCATGTCGGTCTCCAGTCGGGCAATCACCTGCCCGGCCGCAACCCTGTCGCCGATCTCGACCTCCACTTTGGCGATCCGCTGATCGGTCAAGGTCGTGCCGACGGCAATCTCCTCGCGAGCGACGAAGACGCCGGCGAAGGACCGGGTCCACTCCTGCGGGCGACTGTCGGCGACGAGTGTCGACACCGTGCGACCGATAGCGGCGCTATCGACGGGAACCGACGCAGCGGCCTCCCCGGAGGCATTCGCCACACGACCGGTCATGGCGAGCGCAAGCAGCGCAGCAAACATGACGTTCAACTCAACTGTACGTCTCATTTCATTGGCTTCCATCGGTAAGACCAGTCGGATCGGAAACACGAGCGCTCGAGGCTGCCGGGCTCCGAGATCGGACAAACTGCGCCTAATAATTAATAGATTAGTCAATCTAATAATTTGATCCATCAAACGCGACAATTGTAAGGCAGATGACATACTATCATTGCGGGAGGATGGCGGGGTTCCTGTCGGCAGCCGACCTTGACACCGGCGCACCGCCCCGCGAAATTAGAGTGCTCGCTCTAATAATGAGAATGCCCTGCAAGGAGAATTGGCGATGCGCAAGGTCGATCCCGAGAAACACGCCGCCAAACGTCGACAGATCCTCGATGCAGCAATCACCTGTTTTGCGCGCAAGGGATTCCACGGCACGTCGACTGCCGAAATCTGTGCCGAGGCAGGCATGAGCCCGGGCAATCTTTTCCATTATTTTCCGACCAAGCACACCATTATCGCGGCGATCGTGGAGGAAGAACGTCAAGAAACGGCGGAGATCTTCCGAAAATTGGGTGAAGCCGAAGACCTCTTCGCCGCCCTGCTCGGTTTCATGGACACCATTCTCGAGCTCGCAGACGATCCGATCTATTCGAGCCTGGCGCTCGAAATCGCCGCAGAAGCGATGCGTGACGAGCGGATCGGTACGCTCGCCGCCGCCAATGACGCAGAGCTTCAGGGAGCGCTTGCGGCGCTGCTGCGGGGTGCGGCAAGCCGAGATCAGATCGATCGGACCGTGGATTCAGACGGTGCTGCCCGATGGATCGCCGCGATCATCGACGGCATCTTCAGCCGGGTGGCAGTAGACCCCGGTTTCAAGCCGAAGAACGAGGGCGCAATGCTGCGGCTTCTCCTCACCCGGTTTCTGCGTCCTCAGGGCTGAGGCCTTGCGAACGGAATGACCGCAGCAAGCATTCTCCCGCCGCGGTCGTTGTTTTCAGAACCGCCGACTTTCGCCGGCGGATCCTTCGAGACGGAAGCAATATCAGGAATGCTTCTGGATGATGCCGTAGACGATGTTGCGGTTGGCGCCGAACTGCACACGCGCATCGATGGCGGCCTTGCCCGCGCTCTTGTGGATGATGTTCCACATGTCCGCCTCCGAGCGCAGCAGAAGTGCCCAGTTCATGAAGGTCTCCATGTAGCCGTCGACGCCGATATCCTGGGCAAAATTGGCAAACAGGAAGACACCGTTCGGCTTCAGCATCTGCAGGCAGCGATGGGTCAGCTTTATGGCCACCTTGTCGGCAAGGTAGTCGTAGAGGCCGGCAGCATAGATGAAGTCGAACTTGCCGAGCTTCTGATCACGGCCAAGCAGGCTGCGCACGGAGCCGTCAACGGCTTCGATGCAGGTGCCAGTGAAGTCGCGGCTGATTGAACCGACGCTGAGCGGATCCTGATCGAGCGCCACCCAGCGCTTGATCCGATGCTCCTCAAGCGCCACCGAGCGATTGGCTTCGCGCAGGTGGCCAGCGGCAATCGTGAGAATTTCCGCCTGGGAACCGCGGCTGGCCGCGATCTCGTCGACGTGACGGGTCAGGAGGTCGCGACGCTCGCGCACCGCTACCGAGGAGGATGCGTCCTTGGTGTAGTCGTAGAGCGCTCGCCCGGTGGGCGATGCCCGCTCGATCTCCTTGGCGACGCTTGCATGGCCGTAGATGAAGTCGAGCAATTGCGCGTCGCCGGAGTATCCCCGGGGCTTATCGAAGGACCATCGGGTGAACGGGTCCTGGAGGAAGTACTCCGACACCGGGTGCGCCTGGGCGATCGGTATCAGCTCCTGCCAAACGTTCGGGTGGAACTTGGCCCGGGTTTCATGGAGGGCAGTTGCAAGCCGGTCGATAATCTTCGCCGGGTGCGTTCCCTGCAGGAACTGCTCCTGAGCAATTCTGAGAATCACTGCGAGCTCGGCCTTGCCGATCGAGAGCTGTTCGTCGTGCCGCTCGCCCCTCGGCGAAACGAACTCATCGGCCATCGCCTTGGGAGTAATGAGGCTTTGACCGTCGAAAACCGTTTGAAATTGGCGCACGCGAGACCATCCGTTAATGCTTTGTTAACAATGGTCGCGAAGATGCGCGCATTACGGCTCGGTTTGCAAGTTTTTGTATATAATAAGGTAAATTCTCGTGCTTCCTCCCTTTGGGTTACGCCTAATCCTAGGCGTTCCAGCCCTTTAATTTAACAAAACTTAATGGACACCTCCTATCATCCCACCCCGCGCCACTCGCCCTTGTTGCAGGCTTAAAGCGGGTGGCAAGCATGGAGTGTCCGAAACAACGTCCATTGATGGAAAAGCGACGACCGTTTCCGTTGACCGTGACGCAGCGCGATGGATCAGTGCATGAAGCACACGTTGGCCGACGTAGTTGACATCGACCTACACAAGCAGCCGCACAGGCCGCATCTGGCTGAGCTTCAGACACTCTATCGAATGGAGGGCGAGGCTGGCCGGCGTGCGGCGACGAGACAGGGCCTCTGGGTCGCGGTTGCCGTCTATCTGATGTTTTTCGCGACCGACATGCTGCTGATCCCCGATGTCGCCTTCTATACAGTTCTGGCGCGCCTCGTCGTCGGCATTGGCGCACTTTTGACCTTCGAGATCCTGTATCGCATCAAGGCCCGAACCAAGTGGCTCGACGGCACCTGCGCCGGCGCACTGGTCTTCGGCTACATCGGCTGGCTCGTGCCTGCGATGATGACGGCCGACATCGGCAGCATGTCCTACTACATGATCTTCGGCGCGATCTTCATGATGGGCGCCAATCTCTTCTTCAGCTTCCGTTTCCGCCTCTCGGTCGTCGCCTCCGGGATCGTGTTGACGACGTTCTTCATCGCTCTGTCGTTCTTTTCCGCGCACGACCCTGCCTTTCTGATCGCCTTCGGGACCTTTTACGTCTCCTGTTTCGTCTTCACCTCCTATGTAAACTGGAAGCTCAACCGCGAGCGCTACAAGGTTTTCCTCAACGCCTTCGAGGCGAAGATCCAGCAGAACGAGGCCTCGGAACGCGGCATGGCGCTCCTGCGGCTATCCAACACCGACCCCCTGACCGGCCTGGACAACCGCCGTGCCATCGACCAGCAGCTGCGCGACTATTGGAACGATTGGCAGAAGCTCGGAAAGAACTTCGCCGCCATGCTGATCGACGTTGATTTCTTCAAGAAGTACAATGACTGCTATGGCCATCAGGAAGGCGATCGCTGCCTGGTGCTGGTCGCAAATGCGCTTGGCGAGGCGATCAAGGACTACAACGGATCGCTCGGCCGCTATGGCGGCGAGGAGTTCATCGTTCTTGCCCGCCTGGACACTCTGGATGAGGCAGCCGAGCTCGCCGAGGTCATCTGCCGTACTGTCGAGAACATGCGGCTGGTGCATGAGCAGCGCCGCGACGGCGTCTCCATCGTCACCGTCAGCGTCGGCGCCGCCTTCACGCGCAATCAGACCGGGGCCAAGCTCGAAAAGATCATCCACGAGGCCGACCGTGCGCTCTATGCCGCCAAGGCCAGCGGCCGAAACTGCGCGAAGCTGTTCGACCCGAACGACCCGCAAAGCAGCGACGAAAGCGAGAACATTGCCGCGCTTCTGAAGATCGCGGTCGATCAGAACCTGGTGTCGCTCGTCTACCAGCCGATCAGGAACGTGATGACCGGTGAGGTTGAGGCCGTGGAGGCCCTGATGCGGCTGACGATGCTGGACGGCACGTCGGTTCCGCCGAGCCTTTTCATTCCGGTTGCCGAGCGAACCGGCGCCATTCTCGACCTCGGCCGCTGGGCGATCAAGACCGTCTGCCACGAGCTGCTCGTCGACAACCATATCCCGCTCGTCAGCGTCAACGTCTCGCCGATCCAGCTGAAGACCCCGGGTTTTGCCACCTCGGTCGCCGCGATCCTTGGCGAGACCGGCGTGGCCGGCAGCCGTCTTGCCTTCGAGATCACCGAAGGGCTCGAAATGGAGATGCATTCGGGCATCCTGCGCTGCATCAGCGACCTCGAAACGCTGGGCATCAGGATATGGCTGGATGACTTCGGTACGGGCTTTGCCGGACTCTCCTGGCTGCGCCTGATCGATTTCGATACCGTGAAGGTCGACCGTTCGTTCCTGCACGATTGCAATACCCCCAAGGGGCGCGCCATGCTGCAGGACATCATCGGGCTGGTGCGAAACCGCGGCCACAAGATCCTGATCGAAGGCGTCGAGACCGACGAGCAACTGGCGCTGATGCGGCGCTTCCGGATCGACCAGGTCCAGGGCTTCCACGTCGGCCGCCCTGCACCGGCAGAGACTTTCCGCACGCCGCCGGACAAGCCCCGTATGCCACTGCGAAACAGCGCCCGATCCTAACCGACACCGTCTCGTCTCGCGGACCATCAGCAACAGGGCCTTTCAGCCGTGTTGCGTCGGCGAAACGTCTGCTGCTCTGAAAGCAGCTACGCGCTCGATCAGGAAACGCAATGGCGCGCTACCGCCGAAGCACAACCTTAACATAGCCCGCGAATACGTATTGCGCTTCGACCGGGTGGAGACGTAGGATACCGGAGTTTACAGTGCCGCCGGATACAATCCCACATTGTAACCATGGGAGCGCGCATGACCATGGAAAGTCGGCAGGACAGCCGGGCAGGGCCGGCAGTTGCTCCACCCACCGACGCGGAAGTTCTGGCGCAGCTCGATCGAATTCGCTGCAGCGCCGAGTTCGATGCGCCGGAGCGTGACCGCAAATTCCTGACCTATGTCATCGAGGAAACGATTGCGGGCCGGGGCGATCGCATAAAGGCCTATTCGATCGCAACCGAGGTTTTCGGCCGGGATTCCTCTTTCGACCCGCAGACAGATCCGGCGGTGCGGATCGAAGCGGGCCGCATTCGCCGGGCGCTCGAACGCTATTATCTCGTTGCCGGACGAACCGACCCGATCGTCATCAGCATACCCAAGGGCGCCTACGTACCAACCTTCGAACGGCGCATCGATGCGTGGCTGCCGTCACCTACGGAAACCAGCGAAAGTTCCGCACAAAAACCGGCCGCTCTACGCGCCGGCCGAGGAACCTGGCTCGCGGCGGTCACCGTTGTCTGCGTCTGCAGTGGCCTGACAGCCGGGGCGCTGCTTCTCCACCAGGAAGACAAGTCGATCGTCCGCCTGCAGCCAACAATCCCGAGGCTCGTCGTCACACCCTTTGAAGACCTGTCAGGAACCTCACAATCGGCGATGATGGCCCGCGGGCTCACTGACGAGGTCGTTGGCAACATCGCCAAGTTCAAGGAGATCACCGTCACCACCCGGGAAGGGTCCGATGCGTCGCTGCAGGGTGGGCCAGCCTTTGCCCTGGAGGGTCGGGTCCGGTTCGACGGAGAAAGACTTCGGCTCGTGGCAAGACTCATCCAGCGGTCAGATGGATCGGTGGTGTGGGCGAACACCTATGACGAGCGCCTTGGAACCGGACAGACAATCGACCTGCAGGTAACGGCGGCCGCGACTGTGGCTGGTGCCGTGGCACAGCCCTATGGTGCCATTTTCCAGGCAAGTCTCACTGCATTCAAACGATCGGTTCCCGATGACTGGCAGGCTTATGCCTGCACCTTGAGCTATTACGGTCATCGCGGGGACGTCGGCGCGCAAGGCCATGCCGGGGTGCAGGAATGTCTGCAACAGGCGACGCAACAGGTTCCAACCTACGCGACCGCCTGGGCCCTGCTGTCGATGTCCTATGTCGACGCCTTCCAGGATCGCCTCGATCGTTCCACCTCAACAGAGCTGGAGCAGGCAACCGAAGCGGCGGCCCGTGCCGTGGAACTGGATCCTCAGGACGTGCGCGCACTTGAGGCGCGAATGCTTGCCCTGTTCTTCCGCGGCGATGTCGATGCTGCCCTGGCCGTCGGCGCGCGCGCACTTGCGATCAATCCCAACGACGCAGAGCTTGCTGGTGAGTACGGGTTCCGGCTGGCGCTTTCAGGCCAATGGGATTCCGGCTGCAAACTCCTGGAGCAAAGCGTCGCCCGCAACATTGGGCCCGTCCGCTACTTCGAAGCAGCACTCTCGGTCTGCTCCTATTTCGGGGGCGACTATGTCACAGCCGAGCGATGGTCGCGCATGGCCGATCTTCGCAGCCACCCATTCTCCCGCGTCATGCTTCTCGCCACGCTGGGCAAGCTCGGCAAAGGCGCTGAGGCGCAGGAAGAAAGAAAGTGGATCGAAACCAACCTGCCGGGCCTGCTTGAAGGTGTCCCTCAGGAGGTCACTTTGAGGCTGCGTCGTCCGCAGGATCGGCAACAGCTTCTTGACGGCTTGCGCAAGGCGGGCGTACCGGTCCTCGAAACCGAATTCGAACAGGCACGCACCGACAGTTCGATCCACTGACCGATGCGCGATCAAACCGGGCGCGGCGTTTGCGATGCGTCGGCTTGAGGTTTTTCCCGAACAGTGCCCCCCTGCATCCAGACCATCAGCAGATCGTGAACCACACTGAGAACGATCGGGCCGAGGAAGAGGCCGATCAGCCCGTAGGAAAGCGTGCCGCCGAGCACCCCGAGCAGGATGACCAGCGTCGGCGTCGAAAGTCCGCGAGCCACCAGGATCGGCTTCATCACATTGTCGATGACAAAGAGCGGGACCAACAGAATTGTCATGAGCAGCGCCGGGCCGAAATCCATCGTCATCCAGGCCCAGATGATCACCGGAAGCAGGACCAGCGCGGGCCCGATCTGGATGATGCAGAGAACAAGCACGACGAATGCGATCGCACCCGGCGCCGGAACATGGAACAGGCCGAGCACCAAGGCGCAGAGAAAGGCCTGCAGCAAGGCGACGCCGATGACACCGCGTGCCACGTTGCGGATCGTCGCTGCCGCCAGACGCAGGAAGCCGATGCCCCTGTCGCCGCCGATCCTGCCGGAGAAGCGTTGCGCCATCTCCGCCAGTCGTTCGCCGGAGCCGAACAGAAAGCCGGCCACCAGGACGGACACCACGAAGCTCAACACCTCGGCGCCGATGCTCGCAATCTTGCCGAGCGCCTTGCTGCCCGCCTGGACGAGCGAAGGTTCGAGCTTGCTCAAGAGAGCCTCAAGGTTATCCGATGCCATGCTCCAGGCGGCATGAACCCGTTCACCGATGATCGGCCAGTCGCGCACAAATTCCGGCGGGACTGGTACCCTCAGAGAACCGTCGGCAAGTTTGGCAAGCAGCGCCTGAAGCCCTTCGGCAAAGCTGAACGCAATCGCCGTCAATGGCGCGACGATGACGGCCAGACAGGTCAGCGTGATGAGAAATGAAGCCAATCGCCGCGAGCCGAGAAGGCGGCCAAGTCGGGCATAGGCCGGGTAGAGCGCCACGGCAAGAATGGCCGCCCAGATGAGAATGATGGCGAATGGCGCAATCAGCGTCAGCGCCCAATAGGCAAAGAGCCCGACGATGCCGATCCTGGCGATGTCGGTGATCTTCGCCTCGAAGGACGGAGGACCGTCCGCTCCCTCGCGGACCGCGCCCGTTCGGGAAGGATCATCAACCATGCTCGCCCCTCACCCTTGATGTGGCAAATCGATGCGCCGCTATCTGCCCCCGCGACCCAGCCACTCAGCATACCTTCCCTCGTGCAACAGTCATTCGGACTGTACGCCGGCGATGGCCGATAGGCAGTAATATACAGTAGCATACGTCATTCGGGCTTCCCCATCGGCTAGCCTCCTCTAGAGATACCTGTGACAGACGAAAGTAGAAATATGAGCCGCGACTGGATCAAGCTCTGGTTGCAGCGAAAGCGTCGACAGGGGGCTGTCACGCGCGCTTATGCAAGCGCCCGCGCGCCTCAGCCAACAAAGGGAGGCTGGATAGATGATCCGGAAAACGATCATCGCGCTCGGCAGCGCAGTGACGATACTGGTTTCAACACCGATCACGGCCGTCATGGCCCAGCAGACGGCGAGTGCGCCGGCCGCTGAACAGCAGACAGCGCCGGAACCGCTCAGCGACGACGAACTCGAAGTTCTGGTCGCCCGCATCGCGCTCTATCCTGACGAACTGGTGGCGCTTATTTCCGCTGCCGCGCTCTATCCTCTGCAGATCGTCGAGGCGGAACGGTTCCTGGAGGCCCGTGCGAAGAAACCCGACATGAAGCCGAAAGACGATTGGGACGGCAGCGTCATCTCACTTCTCAACTATCCCCAGATCGTCAAGATGATGAGCGAAGACCTCGAATGGACTCAGTCCTTCGGCGATGCGATCGCCAATCAGCAGAAGGATGTGCTGATCGCGATACAGCAATTGCGTGACGAGGCCGTCGCCAAGAACATCATCAAGAGCGACGACAAGGTGAAGGTGGTCCAGGAAGGCGATAATGTCATCATCCAGGCTGCCAACCCCGAAACGATCTACGTGCCGCAGTATCCGCCGGAGATGCTGTACGAGCCTGACTATGCACCGGCGCCGATCGGCTACTATGACGAATCCTATCCGGCCTATTGGTATCCCGGAGCAGCCTTCTTCGCCGGCGCGGTAACCGGAGCTGCCTTCGCCGCGATCGTCGACTGGGACGATTGGGGCGTCTGGGGTGGCCGCTGGAACGGCGGCGACATGGACATCGACTGCAACAACTGCTTCAACAATATCAACGGTAAGGTGAAGTGGAACGACGTCGACTGGAAGAATGTCGATCGCAGCAAGATCAACTTCGACCGCGACCAGCTTCAGCATTTCGACCGAAACAGCATCAAGAACAACATCAAGGCGAACGGCAACAACAACCTGCGCAACCGCGCCGCCGAGATCAACCGCGATCGGCCGAACGCGCGGCCCGGCGGTGGCGGCGGCGGTCAGATCAGGGACGTGCGCAAGAGCACGCTTGATGGGCTGAAGGCCCAGCAGAGGCCGGCTGCCCGACCGGGCGGGGCCGGGGGCGGGCAGGCGCTCGCGAACGCGCGGGCCGGAGACGGCAAGCCGAGCATCAATCGTCCTGCGGGCAAAAACCCCTCTCAGGCCAACCGTCAGGGCGGCAAGAAGAAGATGGCCGCCAAGGCGCAGAACCGGCCGAACAAACCGTCCGGCCTTGGCAACGTCAATCCCGGGCGGCGCGAAATCAACTCGTCACGCCGCGGCGGTCAGAGCATGGGCGGCGGCCAGCGCGGCGGGGGACGGCCACAGATGAGCCGCGGTGGCGGCAGGCCGCAAATGCACCGTGGCGGCGGCGGTGGTCGCGGCGGCGGCGGCGGTGGTCGCGGCGGCGGCGGACGCAGACGTTGAACGGATCATAGGAGAACGACCATGGCAAAGCTCTTTCATCCGTTTCTCCTCGGAACGGCGATCGCCCTCACGTTGGCCGCCGTGCCACTCAACGCTTCTTTCTCGCAGACACAGACTGCGGCGGATCAGGCGCCAACGGATCAAATGCCTGCAGGCCTCGATGCCTTTGCAGCCGACGAGGATCCGCCTGTTTTCGATGATCCAGCCAAGGCGGTCGACGAATTCAAGGCAAGGCTCGCCGCCAACGATTTCGACGGTCTGGCGAAGCTTCTGGGACTCAATGCGGAGAAGCTGAAGGCCGGTGAAGGGGTGATGGATACCTTCGCGCTCATTCGCGAAGGTGCCGCTCGCAACGTCGTCGTGCGCGATCTCGAAGGACGCAAGATCATCCAGCTCGGCGATCGGCTCTGGCCGCTGCCCTTCCCGCTCACCAAGGGCGAGGACGGAAAGTGGGCTTTCGACACCTATGTCGGGCTTGAGGAGATCATCAACCGTCGCGTCGGCGAGAACGAGCTCCAGGCGATCGACACGGTACAGGCCTATGTCGATGCGCAAAAGGAATACGCCTCGCAGGACCGCGACGCCGATGGCGTGCTCGAATACGCCCAGAAGCTGATCAGCACGCCTGGCCAGACGGACGGGCTCTACTGGCCGGCCGATCAGGGCGACGGCGAGAGCCCGGTCGGCGACTCAATCAACGAGGCAGCGCTGGAAAAGGCAAAGGCCGGCCAAGGCTATTTCGGCTACCGTTTCCGCATCCTGACGTCGCAAGGCGATAACATTGCCGGCGGCCAATATGACTATGTCATCAACGGCAACATGATCGGCGGTTTCGCCTTGATCGCCTGGCCGGTCACTTACGCCGAGACCGGAGTCAAGACCTTCGTCGTCAACCAGCAGGGGATCGTCTACGAACGTGACCTCGGGCCGAGCACCGAACAGATCGTGCCCTTCATCGATCGTTTCGATCCCGATGACAAATGGGACGTGGTGCCCGATTGAGCGGCAGTTTCAGTTGAGGATCTCGTCGGGCCGGATTTCCGATCCGGCCTGGAAATGGCAAACGTATCGGCCACACCGGTTGCCGAGGTTCTCTGACGGCTTCGGCCAACTATGCGTCAGCCTCTGCAACTCTCAGCGGCATGTGTAGCGAAACGCGATAGCGCGTGGGTCCGACATGACCGGCGGTCAATGATGCACCTTCCGGAAAATGAGTCCTGACGCGATGAGCGACATTGGCAAGGCCAATGCCGAGGCCCTCACCCGCCTTGCAGGGCGCGCATCTGCGCCGCCAGCGCCTCTTCGCGGGAGGCGATCAGCTTCAAGTCCCTATCGCGGACGTCCATGTGGAGCAGCGCCACGAAGAGGAACGACCAGCCAAAGAAGATCGACATGCGGTAACAGACCGCATAGCCGTAATCCATGATGTTGAACGACGACGGGCGACATGATCAGCGTATAGAGGTAGTAGTCCATGAGGGACATGGCGAGCGAACTGACCAGAGAAAGCACCAGACACGCGAAAATTTGCGTGGCGTAGCGCTGCCTTCTCATGCGGCTGAGCAGATGCGCAAATAGAATGGCCAGAGCGACAAAGACCGCTTCAAGGACAAGCTTGCCAAGGAAAGGCTTGAGCGGGTTGTCACCGATCGTGAGCCAGATCGGACTGCTGATCAGCAACTCCGCGGCCGCGTAGATCAAGGCCAGGCGCAGGGTCGTTGCGGGAAAACGGGATTGCGGCGGAAACCAGATACGTCGGATCGAGTTTGGGCGTTCTGTTGTGCGCCGGGGCGTTGGTACGGGTGCGGACTGTCATGTCCCTCTTGAGCATTGAGCCGTGCTCAACGGGTTGCGCCGGTGGGGCGGCGCAGATCGGACAGGGTCGGCCGCCGTCGCCTGAACTTGGGGCGGCGTTGCCGGTCGCCCGGCGGCGCGAGCCCTTGAGCATGTGCTTTAACGTCAAAAAGCCCGCGGACGTTTTTGTCTGGCGGGCTTTTTGTTTGATTTGGTTGCGGGGGCAGGATTTGAACCTGCGGCCTTCAGGTTATGAGCCTGACGAGCTACCGGGCTGCTCCACCCCGCGCCATCTAGGTAAACCGCGAAGCGGTTTATCCGGTCAGCGCAAATCCCTATGGGATTTGTCGCGGTAATGTAAATCCCGAAGGGATTTATGGTCTCTGCCGAGCAAATTGCGAAGCAATTTGTCTCGCGTAAGGAAGGCACTTACCGGGTTTTGCGAAGCAAAATCCCGTTGTTTGTCTCGGTCTAGCAAAACAAAAGGGCCGCTTGAGGGCGGCCCGTGTTCGGCTGGGCCGAGGGATGAAGAGAAGATGATCGTTTGATTTCCGGATTTGTCTTGCGATTTGCAGACCTGGCAGCGACCTACTCTCCCGCGTCTTAAGACGAAGTACCATCGGCGCTGGGGCGTTTCACGGCCGTGTTCGGAATGGGAACGGGTGCAGCCACCCCGCCAGAACCACCAGGTCGGCAAAGCGCAAGATTTGCGCTTAGCTTAAGCGCAAACCGGATGAGAAGCTGGTGAGTTCGTTTTGCGAACTCGTTTTGTCTTTGAACACGTCTTGTGATGCACATCTAGTGATGAGCATGAGCAATGGGAACGATCAAGCCAATCGAACGATTAGTACTGGTAAGCTTCATGCGTTGCCGCACTTCCACACCCAGCCTATCAACGTGGTCGTCTTCCACGGTTCTCAAGGGAATACTCGTTTTCAGGTTGGTTTCCCGCTTAGATGCCTTCAGCGGTTATCCATTCCATATATAGCTACCCTGCTATGCCCTTGGCAGGACAACAGGTCCACCAGAGATATGTCCATCCCGGTCCTCTCGTACTAGGGACAGATCCTGTCAATATTCCTACACCCACGGCAGATAGGGACCGAACTGTCTCACGACGTTCTGAACCCAGCTCACGTACCGCTTTAATTGGCGAACAGCCAAACCCTTGGGACCTGCTCCAGCCCCAGGATGCGATGAGCCGACATCGAGGTGCCAAACAACCCCGTCGATATGGACTCTTGGGGGTCATCAGCCTGTTATCCCCGGCGTACCTTTTATCCGTTGAGCGATGGCCCTTCCACGCGGGACCACCGGATCACTATGACCGACTTTCGTCTCTGCTCGACTTGTCAGTCTCGCAGTCAGGCGGGCTTATGCCATTGCACTCGACGACCGATTTCCGACCGGTCTGAGCCCACCATCGCGCGCCTCCGTTACTCTTTCGGAGGCGACCGCCCCAGTCAAACTACCCACCATACACTGTCCCGGATCCGGATGACGGACCGCGGTTAGACATCCATGACGATAAGGGTGGTATTTCAAGGATGGCTCCACAAGAACTGGCGTCCCTGCTTCAAAGCCTACCACCTATCCTACACATGCCGACACGAATGCCAGTGTAAAGCTATAGTAAAGGTGCACGGGGTCTTTCCGTCTGACCGCAGGAACCCCGCATCTTCACGGGGAATTCAATTTCACTGAGTCTATGCTGGAGACAGCGGGGAAGTCGTTACGCCATTCGTGCAGGTCGGAACTTACCCGACAAGGAATTTCGCTACCTTAGGACCGTTATAGTTACGGCCGCCGTTTACTGGGGCTTCGATTCAGAGCTTGCACCCCTCCTCTTAACCTTCCAGCACCGGGCAGGCGTCAGACCCTATACGTCGTCTTGCGACTTCGCAGAGCCCTGTGTTTTTGATAAACAGTCGCTACCCCCTGGTCTGTGCCACCCCAAAAGACTTGCGTCCATTGGGGTCACGCTTCTTCCGAAGTTACGCGTGCAATTTGCCGAGTTCCTTCAGCATAGTTCTCTCAAGCGCCTTGGTATACTCTACCTGACCACCTGTGTCGGTTTCGGGTACGGTCTATAATGGTGGAGCTATTTCCTGGAACCGCGTCCCCGCCCGGACAATCCAATAAGTCCGAACAAGTTAAGCGATCCGTCACTACCACCAGGCCCACGAATATTAACGTGGTTCCCATCGACTACGCGTGTCCGCCTCGTCTTAGGGGCCGGCTAACCCTGCTCAGATTAACTTTAAGCAGGAACCCTTGGTCTTTCGGCGAGAGGGTCTCTCACCCTCTTTATCGTTACTCATGTCAACATTCGCACTTCCGATACCTCCAGGACCCCTCACGGGTATCCCTTCACAGGCTTACGGAACGCTCCGCTACCACACGTCTTGCGACGTATCCTCAGCTTCGGTGCATGGCTTTAGCCCCGTTACATTTTCGGCGCAAAGACCCTTATTTAGACCAGTGAGCTGTTACGCTTTCTTTAAATGATGGCTGCTTCTAAGCCAACATCCTGGTTGTTTTGGGATCCTCACATCCTTTCCCACTTAGCCATGACTTGGGGACCTTAGCTGGAGGTCAGGGTTGTTGCCCTTTTCACGACGGACGTTAGCACCCGCCGTGTGTCTGCCGACTAGTACTCCTCGGTATTCGGAGTTTGGTTAGGATCAGTAAGACGGTGAGTCCCCATAGCCCATCCAGTGCTCTACCCCCGAGGGTATTCGGTCGACGCTCTACCTAAATAGATTTCGCGGAGAACCAGCTATTTCCGAGTTTGATTGGCCTTTCACCCCTAACCACAAGTCATCCCAATCTATTGCAACAGATGCGGGTTCGGTCCTCCAGTTGGTGTTACCCAACCTTCAACCTGCTCATGGCTAGATCACTCGGTTTCGGGTCTAATGCGACGAACTGAACGCCCTGTTCAGACTCGCTTTCGCTGCGCCTTCACCTATCGGCTTAAGCTTGCTCGTCACACTAAGTCGTTGACCCATTATACAAAAGGTACGCTGTCACCCTTGCGGGCTCCAACTGTTTGTAGG
>NZ_CP118610.1:3705000-3900000 GCF_028993555.1 Ensifer adhaerens
CTTCCTGCACGGCCAGCTCGGCATCCGTTTCGACGTCCCGACCGGCTTCCAGATCGACAACAAGGCGGAAGCAGTTCTGGCAACCGGCGCCGGTGATATCGCCGTGCGCTTCGACGGCGTCGCCGACACGGGCGGGCGCAGCCTGACCGACTATATCGCCAGCGGCTGGGTCACCGGCCTGCAGCCCGACACGATCAAGCCGATCAGCGTCAACGGTCTGGAAGCCGCGACCGCGCGCGCCTCGGCCGATCGCTGGGACTTCGATGTGACGGTCATCCGGATCGACACCCGCATCTACCGCTTCCTGACCGCCGTTCCCAAGGGTTCGAACGCGCTTGAGCCGACCGCGAACCAGCTGCGCAGCTCGTTCCGCCGCATGACGCAGGGTGAAGCCCAGTCGCTGAAGCCCCTGCGCATCCGCGTGGTGACGGTAAGGCCCGGCGAGACGATCGCCACGCTTTCCGCCCGGATGATGGGGACGGACCGCAAGCTCGACCTGTTCCGGGTGATCAATGCTATGCAGGTCACCTCGACAGTGAAGCCGGGCGACAAGGTCAAGATCGTTTCTGAGTAGGCAAGTGGTCATCCGACTGGGTGAGGCAGCTCACCGCGAGCCGTCGAGCGTACGCAGAGGTAGGCGTGCGCATATGCGTCACGCGCCGATTCTCGGGCCCGCACTTTCGCGCACAAGCCAGCGGGCGGCGCCTGTGAAGCCCGCTGAAGCACATCGCGCCGAAGCCTGCGACGCCGACACGCTGAACAATCGAAACTTGAAGCGCAACAAGTCTCTGAAAGATCGCGATGCGGTTTAGTGAATGCCCGCGGTCAGAGCCGGCGCCTTCGTCGCGAGCGCCACTCTCAGCTTCTCGAGTGCCCGGGTTTCGATCTGCCGCACCCGCTCCTTGGAAATGCCGAGATCGAGGCCGAGCTCTTCCAATGTCGCACCGTCCTCGGACAGTCGTCGTGCACGGATGATCCGCATCTCCCTTTCGGTCAAGGCGCCCAGCGCATCGCGAAGCCACACACGCGCGCGCTCGCCATCGATCATGTCGCTGACCTGTTCATCCGGCAGCGGCGCATCGCTCGCCAGGAAATCCAGCCGCTCGCCACCATCGGAATCGGCGCCACCGACGGGCGCCTGCAAGGAGGTGTCGCTGCCGGAAAGCCGCGCATCCATGGTCTGCACGTCGGCGATGCTGACGCCGAGCGCCGCGGCGATCTCCTCATGCATAGCCTGCGATGTAAGCTGCCTGTCGCCTTGGGCAAGGCGCGCACGCAGGCGCCGCAGGTTGAAGAACAGCGCCTTCTGGGCCGAACTCGTGCCGCCCCGTACGATCGACCAATTGCGCAGGACATAGTCCTGCATCGATGCCCGGATCCACCAGGTCGCATAGGTCGAGAATCGGACCTCACGGCTCGGCTCGAAGCGGGCGGCCGCTTCCAGGAGACCGATATGGCCCTCCTGCACCAGATCGCCCATTGGCAGTCCGAAGTTGCGGAACTTCGCTGCCATCGAGATCACGAGCCGCATGTGTGACATGGCGATCTTGTTGCGGGCTTCCTGATCATGGTCGTTCCGCCAGGCCTGTGCCAGCGCGTGTTCCTCGTCGCGCTCGAGATAAGGCGCCTCCATTGCGATCTTGATCATCCGCCGGTCTGCAGTGAGAGTCTTCATCGATCACTCCGTGACTGGCGCCCGGGCGCCATTGCGTGTGAAGTCCAAAAGGCCGGACAGATGACGCGTCCGGCGGCAGGGGCGTCCAGATCACGACGATTTGGATCGGATAGACCCAGGTCGAAACGTGATCATTTCTAATAAGTTAGAGCTGGATGCGGGCGAAAACCCGAAAACACTTCTCCTCATCCCGCTCCGGAGCCGCGACGTTGGAACTTGAAGAAACGACGCGGCGCCCTAATTCTCGAAGTCACGAACCTGAAGAGTGATGGATCACAAAACCAAGATCGCCCGGCGCGAAAGCGGCGCATTCCTGCCGGCCAATATAAATGCGCGTCAGCGCGAAAGGTTCCATTCGGTCAAAGAAAAAGCCCGGCGCAATGGCCGGGCTTTTTGCAGGTACTGATGCGGGCGTAGTGCGCTTATGCGGCTTCGTCCTGGGCGTCGTCTTCTTCGATAGCCTTACCGCGCTTCGGACCCTTGCTGAGGTTGGCCTCGACGAGGCGCACGGCTTCGGTCTCCGACATTTTGTTCACGGCAGCGATTTCGCGCGCCATGCGGTCAAGGGCAGCTTCATAGAGCTGGCGTTCGGAATAGGACTGTTCCGGCTGGTTTTCGGCGCGATAGAGATCGCGGACGACTTCCGCGATGGAAATCAGGTCACCGGAGTTGATCTTGGCATCGTATTCCTGGGCGCGGCGCGACCACATGGTGCGCTTCACACGAGCCTTGCCCTGCACAACCTTCAACGCGCGATCGACAAAATCGGTTTCGGACAGCTTGCGCATGCCGATGCTGACGGCCTTGGCCACCGGCACTTTCAGACGCATCTTGTCCTTCTCGAAATCGATGACAAAAAGCTCAAGCTTCATGCCGGCGACTTCCTGCTCCTCGATCGCCACAATCTGGCCAACACCGTGGGCCGGATAGACGATCGATTCACCGGTCTTGAAGCCCTGGCGTGTCGGAGATTTTTTCTGCTGGGTCGTCATTCGTTTCAAAAACTCCCTGTTTCGCGCCGGCCATTCTGGCCGGGGCCGGGTCAGTGAGGCCCGGGATAGACGGGGATACCGCCGGGTGGGTACATCCTGGTCCGTCCACGGAACGCAAACAGCCTCATGAAATGCGGTCGCAACAGAGCAAAGCCATGTTGCGTAATAGGGAGATACCGCCTTTTGGAGATCGTTTGCTTTCGTGATGGTTTTCGGGCGCGCAAAAACACCCTCTGTGGATCAGTAGAAGGAACCTATCACAAAAAAGTGCCGAAATCAATAATTTGCTGCATGGCGGCCATCAAGCCACCATTCTCGCAACTGCGAGCGCGGTAGGTGTTTTCCCCAGCTTTGGCGCGCGGGGCCGCTCTCGCTTCGTCAGCTTCGACGAACGGTAGAGATCGTTCGCCTCAGTCGCCCTGCCCCGGCTCGGCGGAGAAGAACTGCTCATACTTGCCTTCGACGCCGTCCATCTCCTTGGCTTCCGGCATCGGGTCGCGCTTGACCGTGATGTTCGGCCACTTGGAGGCAAAATCAGCGTTCAGTTTCAACCACATATCAAGACCCGGCTCGGTGTCCGGCTTGATCGCCTCGGCAGGACATTCCGGCTCGCAGACGCCACAGTCGATGCACTCGTCCGGATGAATGACGAGGAAATTCTCACCCTCATAGAAGCAATCCACGGGGCAGACTTCGACACAGTCGGTATACTTGCAGCGAATGCAGTTGTCGGTCACGACATACGTCATGAGGTACTCCAGCCAATGCTCACGTTTGATGGCAGACGGCAATCAATGGTGATGCTCGTCGTCCGCGCATGCTAGGAATGTCCGGCGCGCATAGCTGCCGAAGCAAACCCGATGCACCCAACGTGGGTCTGTCAGGTAAAGGCTTTATGGGCCCTTTGCAAGAATATTCAATGCGCGAAACGCCGCGGCAAAGGCAGAGTTTTCTAATCCTCGCGCGGATCGAAATCGGGTTTTAGCCGATCGGTTTCCCGCCGCTCTTTCTTGGTGGGGCGTCCCGCCCCACGGTCGCGTGTGGCGATCTCAAATGCCGAAAGTTTTTCCTTCGGCTGTTGCGGCGTGAGATCATCGTAAAGAAGCCGCGCCTCTTCATAGGGGCCCCGTCGCTCCCCCGGCGCAAGTACGCGTACGATTAGGTCGCGGCGGTCGAGGGCGAGCTCGAGCACGTCCCCCGCTTTCACCTGGAACGACGACTGCGTGATCCGTTGGTCATTGACCGCGACACAGCCGTCCTCGATCGCCTTTTGTGCAAGCGATCGCGATTTGATCAGCCGCGTGAAAAACAGCCACTTGTCGAGACGCTGGCGCGATGCCGGGTTGGACGTGGGCTGTTTTTCCATGACCTGCCTTACTTCTTCATCTGCTCCTTGAGCGCCGCGAGCTTGGCGAAGGGCGAATCCGGATCCACCGGCTTTTCGCGACGCGGCGGACGCGCCTCGAACTTGCCCTGGCCCGGTTTGCCACCGCGGTCGTGACGATCATGACGGTCACTGCGGTCCTGACGCGGACCACCTTCCGACTTGCCGCCCTCATGGCGCTTGCCGCGCGCCGGCTGGCCGCCCTTGCGCCCGCCTTCACGTCCCTCGCCCTGGCCTTGACCCTGTCCATGGCGCTGGCCGCCGCGACGCTGGTCGCCCTGGTGGCGACCGCCGCCCTGACGCTGGTTGTCCTGGCGGGTGCCAGGACGCCACAAAAGCACGGGCTTGGCTTCGACCGGTTCTCCGGCCTCCGTGACCTGCGCTTCGGCGGGTTGCGCCTCACTGGCGGCAACGTCACCTTCGGCATTTTCCGCCTCGGCGGCAGGCGCTTCGACAACTGCAGTCTCGGCATCCGTCGCGCCGTCGCCAGCATCCGCATCGTCGACGGCAGCAACCGGCTCGGAAGCGGCGGCGGCAGAGGCCGGCGCGCCGTCCTGGCTGGCGAGGAAGGCCGCAGCCTCCTCGGCCTTGACGCTGTCGGCCCGATAGCCGAGGCCCTTCAGAATCTCTTCCATATCGTCAGGCGTTGCACCGAGGATCGAAAGCATGGAGGTGGTCGCGGTGAAGCGACGGCCGTCATACGCACCTTCCGGGCGCGGCTGCGCGCCGGGCTTCCACTGCAGCAGCGGCCGGATGAGATCGGCCAGGCGCTCGAGGATATCGATGCGCACGGCACGCTTTCCGAGGAACCGGAAACCGGCGAGCTTGTAGAAGGTGCGCTCGAAGGACGGGTCGGTGACGACGGACGTCCGGCCGGCGGCAAGCATCGGGATGAGGTCGCCATAGCCGGGCTTGTCGAGGCCGTCGTTCTTCAACGCCCAGAGAAGCGTGATCAGCTCGGCCGGAGCCGGCTTCAGCAGCGCCGGCAGGAAGATGTGGTAGGCGCCGAAGCGGACACCGTATTTGCGGATCGAAGCGCGACCATCCTGGTCGAGCGACTTCACATCGTCGGCGACATCGCGGCGGAAGAGCACGCCGAGGTTCTCGACGAGCTGGAATGCGAGGCCCTTGGCCAGGCCCTCGAGGTCTTCAGCGCGCGAGATATCGTCGAGCGGCTTTAGCACCGTGCCGATGTGGTGGTTCACGAAGCGCTCGATGCGCGCCAGAACATGCTCGCGGGCATTCGCTTGCAACTGATCGTCGGCCAAAAGGATGACACGCGGGCGCATGACATGATCGCTCGCTGCCAGTCGGGCGACGGGATCACCGAGCCAACGCACGAGACCATCCGACGAAAGCGCCAGGTCGTTGTTGCCCGAAGCGTGCAGGCGTGCAGCCCGCGCCTCGAACTCGAGTGCCAGCGCCTTCTGGGCAGCCCCCTGAACGGCCTTGGCGTCCGGGCCATCGCCGCCGGTCGCCAGCGTAAACCGGAAACCGGTTAGTTGTCCTACGTGGTGTCCTTCGACGAAGACATCACCATTCACACTGATTTCAGCTTCCAGCATAGCATTCTCTCTCAGGCGCTTCATGAGCACAGATGTCCTGCGATCAACAAAGCGTTTCGTCAACCGTTCATGTAGTGCGTCGGATAATCGATCTTCAATTTCCCGCGTCTTTTCTTGCCAGTGTGTCGGATCGGCCAGCCATCCCGGCCGGTTCGACACATAGGTCCAGGTTCTGATCTGCGCGATTCGCGCCGAAAGTGTGTCGATCTCACCGTCGGTATGATCGGCACGCCTGACCTGTTCGGCCATGAAATCCTCGTTCACCGTACCTCGGCGAACGAGATCTGCGTAGATCGTCGAGATCAGATCGGCGTGTTGGGCGGGCGTAATACGCCGATAATCCGGCAACGCGCAGGCTTCCCATAGTTTTTCGACGCGCTCGGCATTGGTCGTGATGTCGACCACCTCCGGGTAGCGGGCCAGATGCTCGAAGGCCTGCTGGTCTACCGCAGGTAGCGCCCGGGCAAGGCCGGGAACTTTCGGCGCGGCGTCGAGACTCTTCTTCAAGGCAGTGAGCGACGAGTAGTCGAACGCCTTCGAGCGCCATTGCAGCACCTTCACTGGGTCGAATTCGTGCGCCTCGATACGATGAACCAGCTCGTTGTCGAAAGGATCGACACGCCCCGTTACCCCAAACGTCCCGTCACGCAGGTGCCGACCGGCGCGCCCGGCGATCTGGGCCAATTCGGCCGGGTTCAGATTTCGGAACTGGTAGCCGTCGAACTTGCGGTCCTGCGCAAAGGCGACGTGATCGACATCGAGGTTGAGCCCCATGCCGATCGCGTCGGTGGCGACCAGATATTCGACGTCACCTTCCTGATAGAGTGCCACCTGCGCATTGCGCGTGCGCGGCGAAAGCGCGCCGAGAACGACGGCAGCGCCCCCGCGCTGGCGGCGGATCAGCTCCGCGATCGCATAGACCTCGTCGGCCGAGAAGGCGACGATCGCCGAGCGATGCGGCAGGCGAGTGATTTTCTTCGAGCCGGCATAGAGAAGCTGCGACATGCGCGGACGTTCGACCACCATGATGCCGGGCAACAACTGTTCGAGGATCGGCCGCATCGTTCCGGCACCGAGCAGCAGCGTCTCGCCGCGTCCTCTCAGATGCAGGATCCGGTCGGTGAAGATGTGACCGCGCTCGAGGTCGCCGGCCAGCTGCACCTCGTCGATCGCCACGAAGGACGCAGTCGTCTCGCGCGGCATGGCTTCGACCGTACAGACCGAGTAGCGGGCGCGGTGCGGCGTGATCTTCTCCTCGCCGGTGATCAGCGCGACATTGTGGTGGCCGACCTTTTCGACAAGGCGCGTATAGACCTCGCGCGCGAGGAGCCGCAGCGGCAGGCCTATGACGCCGCTGTCATGCGCGATCATGCGTTCGATCGCGTAGTGCGTCTTGCCGGTATTGGTTGGCCCGAGCACCGCGGTGACGCCGCGGCCGCTCAGGATCATGGGGTGAACGGACACGTCATCGATCCCGGGCATTCAGAAATTACGGCAGCGTCTTTTCACGCTGGCGGCAAACACATGCCCACGCACCGAGCCAAACGCAAGGGGCGCCGACAACTAAAACCATCGTTCGGAGCCTCTCAGCCCATTGCACCACCTGTTGTGGTTGACGCAACCGGAAACTGGAACAGCCATGGAACGAATCGGCGACGAATCGAAGACTCACCGCGATTCACTGTATGTTCACGACTACATATAGATTTCAACACCCAACGTTGCACCACATGCTGAATCTGGCGCTGACTCCGCGCCTCAGGGCTCGTGACTCGCCTCAACGAGGGCTGTCCCATTGCCGGACAACCCCAAGGATTCCGAATCCAAGACTCTGGAAAGCCTGGAAAATTTTTCACGAATTTCGCCGAAGATTCATCAGCCAGAGAGAATGAGAATCGCACCGCGCCCTCTCGACCAATACGGGAGCATCCGACGGCGACTCGTGATCCGCGCATCATTCTACTTTTGTTCTCCACAAGATATAGTGTCTGCGCGGCAGACCGGCGACAGAATCGAAGGGCAGTTTCGGGTTTCAAATCCCGGATGAACAGGTGTCCCTTTCCGCTGCCTCGCATGAAAACGGCGCCCCGAAGGACGCCGCTCAAAAGCATTGTTGAGATCGCAAGGTCAGACGAAAAACTGTCCGCCATTGGCCGAAATCGTCGAGCCGGTGATGAATCCGGCATCGTCGGAGGCGAGGAACACCACGCAGCGGGCGATTTCTTCCGGTTCGCCGAGACGGCCGACCGGGATCTGCGGAATGATCCGCTCGTTGAGTACCTTCTCCGGCACCGCCCGCACCATTTCCGTACCGATATAGCCCGGGCAGATGGCGTTGACTGTAATGCCCTTGGCAGCCCCTTCTTGGGCAAGCGCCTTGGTGAAGCCCAGATCACCCGCCTTGGCGGCCGAATAATTGGCCTGGCCCATCTGGCCCTTCTGGCCGTTGATCGACGAAATGTTGATGACGCGACCGAAACCGCGGTCGCGCATGGCCGACCAGAGCGGATGCGTCATGTTGAAGAGACCGGTGAGGTTCGTGCCGATCACCTCGCCCCATTGCTCGGGCGTCATCTTGTGGAACATCGCGTCGCGGGTAATGCCGGCATTGTTGACCAGCACGTCGACCGGGCCGAGATCAGCCTCGACCTTGGCGATGCCTTCGGCGCAGGCCTGATAGCTGGAAACATCCCACTTGTAGACCGGGATGCCGGTTTCCTGCTTGAAGGCCTGAGCCTTTTCGTCATTGCCGGCATAGTTTGCAGCCACCTTGTAGCCGGCATTCTTGAGTGCGATGGAGATTGCCGCGCCGATACCGCGCGACCCACCCGTGACCAATGCTACCCTGCTCATGCACGCCTCCCACTTGATCAGTTCAGTTTCTCAAAGGCCTTCTTCATCAGCTTTTCGCCGACCTGTTGTCCGTAGAGCCCGGCGGCCGCCTGAAACTGCGGCGTCGCGAGCACAGACATTCCCACCTCGCACTTGGTCAGCGCGAGATCCATCATCACTATGCTGAGCTGTTCCAGCGACGCCTTCAGCGCGACGCCGTCATCGTTCAAGGCGGCAACCATCACGTCCTTGAACACGCCCTCCTCGTCAGAAGTCGTATGTTCCAGCATGCACTGAACCAGCCGCGCCTCGTCAAGAGGCGCGGGGTTGGCATGTGCGGAAACGATCGGCGAACCGGCCAGAAGAAGGGAGAACGGAACCCACCTGGCGCTGTTCATGCCGCCAAACCGACTAGAGCCGTTCGACGCACATGGCGACGCCCATGCCGCCGCCGATGCAGAGCGTTGCAAGCCCCTTGGAAACGCCACGGCGCTTCATTTCGAAAAGCAGCGTGTTGAGCACGCGGGCGCCGGAAGCACCGATCGGGTGACCGATGGCGATCGCGCCGCCGTTGACGTTGACGATCGACGGATCCCAGCCAAGGTCCTTGTTGACGGCGCAGGCCTGGGCGGCGAAAGCCTCGTTGGCCTCGACCAGTTCGACATCGCCGACCGCCCAGCCGGCTTTCGCCAGCGCCTTGCGCGATGCGGGGATCGGGCCGGTGCCCATGACCTGCGGATCGACGCCGGCGGTCGCCCAGGAGACGATGCGGGCGAGCGGCTGGATGCCACGCTTGGAAGCCTGAGCCTCGGTCATCAGCAGGGTCGCGGCAGCGCCGTCATTGAGCCCGGAGGCGTTGCCGGCGGTGACCGTGCCTTCCTTGTCGAAGGCCGGGCGCAGCTTCGTCATCTGGTCGAGCGTTGCGCCGTGGCGGATGTATTCGTCCTGGTCGACGGTGACGTCGCCCTTGCGGCCCTTGACGATGAAGGGAATGATCTCGTCGGCGAAACGGCCGGCCTTCTGGGCCGCTTCCGCCTTGTTCTGCGAGGCAAGCGCGAACGCGTCCTGCTCCTCGCGGCTCAGCTGCCACTGGCGTGCAACGTTCTCGGCGGTAATGCCCATGTGATAGCCGTAGAACGCGTCGGTCAGGCCGTCCTTGATCATCGTGTCGATCATCTTGAAGTCGCCCATCTTCACGCCACCGCGCAAGTGCGAGCAATGCGGCGCCATCGACATGGATTCCATGCCGCCGGCGACAATGATATCTGCATCACCGGTTGCAATCTGCTGCATGCCGAGCGCCACGGCGCGCAAGCCGGAACCGCAGAGCTGGTTCATGCCCCAGGCGGTTTTCTCCTGCGGAACGCCCGCCTTCATCGCCGCCTGACGCGCCGGGTTCTGGCCTTCGCCAGCCTGCAGCACCTGGCCGAGGATCACCTCGTCGACCTCGCCTGCCTCGACACCTGCGCGCTCGAGCACGCCCTTGATGACGGCGGCGCCGAGCTCGTGCGCCGGCGTGTTGCCGAATGCACCGTTGAAGGATCCGACCGCGGTACGGGCGGCGCTGGCGATCACGATGGAAGGGTTGCTCATGGGACGTTTCCTCAGATCTTTCTTGCCTAATGGAAGCAGACTGGCAAAGCGCGCGGCGCAAGTCAAACGCCTTGATGCACTGCCACAAAACCGTCACCCAAGACGCAACCGCAAGATTTCGCACTTGCGTCGCCGCAACGCACAAAGACATTGTCAGCGGCGCTCTTTTGCGGATACTCTGAAAAACGCAATAAAGACGGGGCGATGGGTGAGAGGAGACCCTGATGGCGAAGCACGAAGGCCAGATCGTTATAAAAAAATATGCGAACCGGCGGCTCTACAACACCGGGACCAGCACCTATGTCACGCTCGACGACCTGGCTGTCATGGTGAAGAAGGGCGAGGATTTCATCGTCCAGGACGCGAAATCCGGAGAGGATATCACCCATTCCGTGTTGACGCAGATCATCTTCGAGCAGGAATCCAAGACCGGCAATACGCTGTTGCCGATCTCCTTCCTGCGCCAGCTCATCTCGTTCTACGGCGACCAGATGCAGATGGTGGTGCCGAGCTATCTCGAGCACTCGATGCAGGCGTTCACCGAGCAGCAGTCGCAGATGCGCGAGCAGATCAACAAGGCCTTCGGCGACACGCCGCTTGGCAAAAACCTGCAGGTTCCGCTGCAACTTGTCGAAGAGCAGGTCCGTCGCAATACTGAGATGTTCCATCAGGCAATGCAGATGTTCTCGCCCTTCATCACCGCCCCACCGGTGAAGGAAACCAAGAAGGCCGAAGCCAAGGATATCGACGAACTCAAGGAGCAGCTTCGCGCGCTCCAGACCAAGCTCGACAATCTCGGCTGAGCGCCTTTCTTCGCAAAGGCGGGTGCGAGCCACCCGCCCAATATCCGGCCAGCAGAACTATTGCTTTGAATTGGGCTAACGCCCCGGGATCGGTCGTGACCTATAGGCCGATCGACACATCCCGGCCGGCAGAGCGCATCGAGACGGCGAAACCGGCGATGACGTCGATGAAGCTGATCGTCATCAGGATGAAGAAGAGCTGGGTTGCCGCCGGCGCCAGCAGCAGGAACTCAACGAGGAAGACGATGAACAGGATCATCGACAACAGGTGATCCATCAGCGCACGCGTGCTCGTGCGGGTCGCCTTCAGCAATTCGACGAAAAGCAACAGCAGTGCGACGACGATCAAAAGGTCGCCGAAGCGCATGGTCCAGGTCGCACCCGACAGCATGGACAGCGACAGCATCTCGGCGTTCAACCCGGCAATGCCGCCGAACATCCCGATCATTGCGAGATTGTAGATAACGAACGGCAGGATCAGCAGTGGAACGGCAGCAAGCATCGGGCACGAACTCCTTTGCCGCGTTCTGCGGCGTCTTCAGGCCCAGAGCGCTGTGCGTTCGCATGAACGCACCAAGGACGCTCTAGCACTTAAGGTCCAGAGCATCTCTCCGCTTCCAGCGACTTCGCTTTGGCGCGTGACGCTCTGGCTCCTGCGGATAACACAGGGTCCAAGCGAGAAAATGTCAGACGCAAAACAAAAGGGCCGGCAGAGCCAGCCCTTTGAACCATTCCACGAACGGAAACGCTTATGCGTTTTCCTTCGGGGTCAGAACCTGACGGCCACGGTACATGCCGGTCTTCAGGTCGATGTGGTGCGGACGACGCAGTTCGCCGGAGTTCTTGTCTTCGACGTAGGTCGGGGTCTTCAGAGCGTCGGCGGAACGGCGCATGCCACGCTTGGACGGGCTCGTTTTTCTTTTAGGTACAGCCATTTCATTCTCCACTTATCGGGCAAACACTGTTCAGCAGCCGAAATGGCCGTGTTAAACAGATGTCAATCACGGAAATTTGGCGCGCTTATACATGGCCAACTGCTGCTTGACCAGTCCCCAGCCGCAATTTTTCGACTCAAGATCTGGCAGCGCCGATTCAGACCTCGTCTTCAGGAACGACCCACGGCTCTGCACGGGCGGCGGCTTCCCACTTCCGGAAGGCTGGAAGCGCCTTCACGCGCTCCATGTAGCCGACCGATTCCGGATCCGCAACGAGATCATAGACGTCGAAGCGGTTGACCACAGGAGCGTACATTGCATCGGCCGCACTGAAGGATCCGAAGAGGAACGGCCCGCCGGATTGGGCGAGCGCCTGCTTCCAGATCTGCTCGATACGGGCGATGTCGGCGCGAACGTCCGCAGCCACGTCAAGAGCCTGCTTCGGCCGGCGAACGTTCATCGGGCAAGCCCCACGCAGCGCCCGGAACCCGGAGAGCATCTCCATCGAATAGCTGCGTGCTCGGGCGCGGGCCTGACGATCGGCCGGCCAGAGGCCGGCGTCGGGATAAAGCTCGGCAACATATTCGATGATCGCAAGCGACTCCCAGACGATGAGATCGCCATGCCGCAGCAGCGGTACGCGTCCCGTCGGCGAGATCGCGCGAATCTCCGGATTTCCGGCGGCGAAATCGAACGGGATGACCACATCCTCGAAATCGATGCCGGCGGTCGTCATCGCCATCCAGGGCCGCATCGACCAGGACGAATAGTTCTTGTTGCCGACGTAGAGGGTAAGTCCGGTCATCTCTTTTCCTTGGTTGCTGGCGTAGAGCGCCGTGCGCATAAACGAACGCACAACGGACACTCTAGCACTTTGATTCTAGGGCATCTTTCCGTTCAAGCAATTCCGCCTGAAAGCGCGATGCCCCGTCCGAGAAAACGATCAGTTCCTCGAAATGGTTCATGTCCTCGAATGAGCAGAAAGCCGGGGGATCAAGCTCGATCACCGGTGCCTGCTCCCTGAGGAAAGACAGTTGTTCGCTCAACATCTCCTGCCAGCGCGGCAGTGCCGCGTCATCGAGCCAGTCGATGACATAGGCGAAGGTGATGTGGAATTCGTAGTCGTCATGGTCCGGATGGCGATAGCCGAAGTTTTCGGCGAAAGTATCGCGCCAGGCCTTCAGAGACGACCGATCGACAGAGCTGTCGCCTTCGAGCGCGAGGCCGGTCGGGGTGATGTCGGTCACCCGGGCACGAAAGGGCTCGAGCGGCGCAAACCCCTTGAGCACCGCGCGATAGTGCTCGGTCATCACCTCTATCGGCGTGTCGAGCGCCATGTCGGCGGGCCAATAGGGCAGCCGGCGGCGATACTCGATGATGCCCTGGAAGATCGTCATGTGCAGGCTGGATGGATGAGTGAAGGCAAACTGTCCAGCTTCGGGCATCGCCACCAGGCGATCGCGCACGGCAAGCACGGCGACCTCGGAAGGTGATCCGGCAGTGATATGGGATACCACGGTATTGCCCGGTTCCCGGAGAAAGTGACCATCCGGGGTATAGCGCGTTCCGAGATGCTTGGGCGGCGCGCCGTTGGCGCTGCGGCCAAAGGCAAGAAGCGAGGGAGAAATCGAGGTCATGGAGCGATCGGGCCTTCTAGGTGGAGAGAGGGCCCAGATGGCAGAACTCTACGAAGCCAGAATGACATCGGCCGTCAACGGCTTCCAATGAAAAGGTCTGATCTCAATCATAAAGGCAGGTGATGTAACCGCCGGAGCGGCTGGCGCGACGCTCGATCAGGTTCGCCAGGCGCTTGAGCCCACGGCCGGGTTTGCCGGCGTTGCGCTCCTTCGGATTGGGCAGCGACACTGCCAACAACGCTGCTTGCCGGCGTGACAGCTTGGCGGCGGAGATGCCGAAATGATGGCGTGCCGCCGCCTCGATGCCGTAGATCCCATCGCCCCACTCGGCTATGTTCAGGTAGATCTCCATCATCCGCCGCTTGCTCCAGACGAAATCGGCAGCGACCGCCAGCGGCAGCTCCATGCCCTTGCGCAAGAAAGACCGACCGTTCCAGAGATAGAGATTCTTGACCGTCTGCATGGGGATGGTGCTGGCACCGCGGGTGGATTCCCCTTCGAGCGCATCCTCGACGACGCCGCGCATCTGGCCCCAGTCGACGCCGTCATGGGCGCAGAATTGGCCGTCCTCAGACATCATCACGGACTGTACGAGAACCGGAGCGATATCGTCGAACTCGACCCACTGGCGGTCGTAGCCGCGCAGCAGGACGAGGTCGCGCAGCATCAGCGTCGAGACCGGATGGATGAACTCCACGAGGTAAAGAACGATCAGCGCGTAAGGAAGGACGAGGAAGCCGAGGACGGCCAGGATGATCTGGCGGCGTCGCGTACGCAATGTCCGGCGGAGCGACGACAGGCGACTGGAAGGCACCTCGCCCTCCTCGCGCGCTTCCGGAACGACGTTCACGGCCTGACTGTCCACCTCACTGTCCATCCGCTTCTCTTAGTGCATGGGCTGGCAAAGTTGAACGGGCTTTCTGGCAAAAGGCAAGCCGCCCGCGCGGCTGTCCCAGAGAAAGCGCGCCGCTGCGACACGAATCCCCGTTGAAAGCCCTCTTCGCCCATGCCAAAGAGCGCGCATGAGCCAGGATACATCGTCTTTCACCCGTCGCCTTGCCAACAACGCCCGCGCCGTCGAGGTTCTGCTCGAGCGTCTGCTCGGCGTGACGACGGAGGCGGACGAGATCACGCGACCGGCAAACCTGCTTGCCGCCATGCGCCACGGCGTGCTGAACGGTGGCAAGCGCCTGCGCCCGTTCCTGGTGATCGAATGCGCCGATCTTCTCGGCGGCAGCACTGATGCGGCCTCACGCGTCGGCGCGGCGCTTGAATGCGTGCACTGCTATTCACTTGTTCATGACGACCTGCCGGCGATGGACGACGATGACATGCGCCGGGGCCAGCCCACCGTACACAAGGCCTTCGACGAGGCGACCGCGATCCTTGCCGGCGACAGCCTGCTGACCTTCGCTTTCGATGTCATCGCTGGCCCGGAAACGACGCTGACAGACACTCAGAAGGTGGAATTGATCCTGGCGCTCGGACGCGCCGCCGGTCACGGCGGCATGGCCGGTGGACAGGCGCTCGATCTGGCCGCCGAAAAATCCCCCCCCGACGAGGCCGGCATCGTCACGCTGCAGGCGATGAAGACCGGCGCCCTGATCCGCTTTGCCTGTGAGGCCGGTGCCATCGTCGCCGGCGCGTCCAGGGACGACCGCGCCCGGCTTCGCAGTTTCGGCGAAAAGATCGGCCTCGCGTTCCAGCTCGCCGACGACCTGCTCGACCTCACCGCCGATGCGGCGACCATGGGCAAGGCAACGGGCAAGGACGCCGCCCGCGGCAAGGGCACACTCGTCGCGCTGCATGGCCAGGCCTGGGCCGAGCAAAGGCTGGAGCAGCTTGTGACAGACGCCGAGGCGCTGCTTTCGCCCTATGGCCAGCGCTCGGCCATTCTCGTCGAAACCGCGCGCTTCATCGCCAACCGCAGGAGCTAAACTCGTGAGCAAGTACTGGTCGCCGATCGTCTCCCAGCTGAAGCCCTATGTGCCGGGCGAACAGCCGCGCATCGCAAACCTGGTGAAGCTCAACACCAACGAATGCCCCTACGGCCCCTCTGAGAAGGTGTTGGAAGCGGTCCGTGCAGCGGCAAGCGATGACTTGCGGCTCTATCCAGACCCATTGGCGTTGAAACTTCGCCAGACGATCGCGGCGCGCGTCGGCGTTTCGGCCGAGGAAGTCTTCGTCGGCAACGGTTCCGACGAGGTTCTGGCGCATATCTTCGCGGGCCTGTTGAAGCACGACGCACCGCTGCTCTACCCGGATATCTCCTACAGCTTCTACTCGACCTATGCGCGGCTCTTCGAGATCGACGCAGCCGAGGTGCCGCTCAACGATCGGTTCGAAATCGATCTCGCCGACTACGACCGGACCTGCGGCGCCATCATCCTGCCGAACCCGAACGCTCCCACCGGCATCGGCTTGCCGCTCGCCGAGATCGAGCGGCTGGTCGCAAACCATCCGAACCAACCCGTCGTCATCGACGAGGCCTATATCGATTTCGGCGGCCATTCGGCGGCAGAACTGGTTTCGAAGTACGAGAACCTGCTGGTCGTGCAGACCTTTTCCAAGTCGCGCGCGCTTGCGGGGCTTCGCGTCGGCTTCGCCATCGGCCAGCGACCACTGATCGAGGCGCTGGAACGGGTCAAGGATAGCTTCAACTCCTATCCGCTCGGCCGCCCAGCCCAGGCCGGCGCCATCGCGGCGATGGAAGACGAGGCGTGGTTCGAGGAAACGCGTGCCAAAATCATCGCGTCTCGCGAGCGCCTCACGGCGGATCTGACCACGCGCGGCTTCGAGGTTCTGCCATCCGGAGCCAATTTCGTTTTCGCCCGCCACGCGGATCACGCGGGCGACCACCTGATGAAGGCGCTGCGCGAACGCGCCGTTCTGGTGCGCCACTTCGCCAAGCCCCGCATTGCCGATTTCCTGCGCATCACCATCGGTACCGATCAAGAGTGCGCTCGGCTAATCGAAGCGCTCGACGAGATCCTCTGAGATCTTGTCACGGGCACAATTCGCGGTTTCGAACAAGCGATGAACTGATCTAGCTTCCGGCGACAGAGCCGGAGCTTTTCTCGCATGTTCGACCCGACGCCCTATCTGCCGCAGCTTCTCGTCGCCTGGACAGCCTATCTGATCGGAACCGCTTCACCGGGACCGGCAATCCTGGCGATCATCACCACCTCCATCAGTGAGGGGCGAAAGGCGGGGCTGGCGCTCGCTTTCGGCGTTCTGACCGGCAGCTACACCTGGGCAATGCTGACGGCGTCCGGCCTTTCGGCGCTGATCCGCGCCTATGGCCACGCCATCATCGTCTTGAAGATTGCCGGCGCCTGCTATCTTTTCTGGCTCGCCTACAATGCTCTGCGCGCCGCCATGCGCAGCGGCAAAAGTGAGATCGTGCCGGTGCGAAGGCGCAAACGTCTTTGCAGCGGCTCTATCTCAAGGGGCTCGGCATCCACCTGACCAACCCCAAGGCGATCTTTTCCTGGATCATGCTGGTCTCTCTCGGCATGCCGGAGGGGGCGCCCGTCGGCGTTACCGCCACCTTCATCGGTGGCTGCATGGTCTTGGGCTTGATGACTTTCTGTGGCTTTGCGATCGCCTTTTCGCTGTCGCCAGTCCACCGCGCCTATCTAAAGTCCAGACGGCTGATCGAAAGCCTGATGGCCGGCTTCTTCGCCTTTGCCGGGCTGAAGCTGCTGACGTCGCGCCTATAGGTCCGGAATCAAACATTCCGGACGAAGAACCCACTTCACGCATTTTGTGGAGCCGCGTTGGCGACTGACGCTATTCGGCAGCGGCCTGGCCGTGGCCGTAGCGCTTCTCGATATAGTCGGAGACCAACGTCTCGAAATCGGCGGCGATGTTCGGGCCGCGAAGGGTCATCGCCTTCTCGCCATCGATGAAGACGGGAGCAGCCGGCATTTCGCCGGTACCCGGCAGCGAGATGCCAATATCGGCATGTTTGCTTTCGCCGGGGCCGTTGACGATGCAGCCCATGACCGCGACCTTCAGGCCCTCGACACCGGGATACTTCTCACGCCAGACCGGCATGTTGCGGCGGATGTCGTCCTGGATCTTCTGGGCAAGCTCCTGGAACACCGTGGACGTCGTGCGCCCACATCCCGGACAGGCGGCAACGACAGGAATGAACTGACGGAAGCCCATGACCTGCAGCAGTTCCTGCGCCACCTGCACTTCGCGGGTGCGGTCACCGCCGGGCTCCGGCGTCAGCGAGATGCGGATCGTGTCGCCGATCCCCTGCTGCATCAAGATGCCGAGCGAGGCGGACGAAGCGACGATGCCCTTCGTGCCCATGCCGGCTTCGGTGAGGCCGAGATGCAGCGCATGGTCGGAGCGCGCCGACAGCATGGCGTAGACGGCGATCAGGTCCTGAACGCCGGAAACCTTGGCCGAGAGGATGATGCGGTTGCGCGGCAGGCCGATCTCTTCGGCAAGTTCCGCCGAGAGCAGCGCCGACTGCACGATCGTCTCGCGCGTCACTTCCTGGGCCGTGAGCGGGAAACCGTTCGCCTTGTTCTCGTCCATCAGCCGCGTCAGCAGCTCCTGATCGAGCGAACCCCAGTTGACGCCGATGCGCACCGGCTTGTCGTAGCGGATCGCCATCTCGACGATCTCGGCGAACTGCTTGTCCTTCTTGTCCTTGAAGCCGACATTGCCCGGATTGATGCGGTACTTGGCCAGCGCCTCGGCGCAGGCCGGATGGTCGGCGAGCAGCTTATGACCGATATAGTGAAAATCGCCGACCAGCGGCACGTCCAGACCCAGACGCTCGAGCCTCTCGCGGATCTTCGGCACGGCGGCAGCACTCTCGTCGCGGTCGACGGTGATGCGCACCAGTTCCGAGCCGGCCTTGTGCAACGCTGCCACCTGCGCCACCGTCGCATCGATATCGGCGGTGTCGGTGTTGGTCATCGACTGGACCACGACCGGCGCCCCGCCCCCGACGATGACACCGCCGACATCGACAGCGACAGAGCCACGGCGGGGTTGCGGATCGAAATCGAAGGCGGAAGACATGAAGGCCTCTTCGTGGTCACTAAGCCGGGCGGGGGTGCGGGCAGAACCCGCACTGACTTTCCTCAATTTGCCCAAGCTATTTGCCCATCAGGTGGATGAGGAAAGCCTGATTGTCAACGGCGACATCATGCCCTGACGGCGATTTGATGACGGCCTTGGGTGCGAAGGCCCCTCATCCCGCTGCAGCTCCATTGGCAACGCGCGCCCTCCGCGGCTCAGTGCCCCTTGGCGTGATCCGCATGGTGAGCGTGGTGCGACAGGAGAAGCACGACGATGAAGAGCACCGGCACCGAGGCAAAGACGATGGCAAAGCCCGTATGTTCTGCGACGAAGCCGATGACAGACGGGGCGAACAGCATGCCCGAATAGCCCATGAAGGTCGCGACCGAGAGGCCGATGCCCGGCTGCAGGCCCGGCATGTTGCCGGCCGCCGAAAATGCGATCGGCACCATGTTGGAGATGCCGACGCCGGCAATGGCGAAGCCGAGGATGGCGATATAGGCATTGGGTGCGGTACCCGCGATGACCATGCCGACAAGGGCTGTCACCGTGCAGATCCGCAAGGTCCGCTTGGCGCCGAAACGGTCACGCACGAGGTCGCCGGCAAAACGCATGGTCGCCATGGTGGCCGAGAAGGCGGCAAAGCCGAAGCCCGAGAGTTCTACCGAGGCGCCGAGTTCGTTGCGCAGATAGAGCGCACCCCAGTCGAGCACCGTGCCCTCGGGCACCATCGAAAACAGCGCCATGATGCCGATCAGCCAGGGCAGTGGCGTCATCGGCAGACGAAGCTTTTCCTTGGCAGCGGCCGGATGCGGCTTGTCGGCAAGGATCATCGGCCAGGCGATCGCAATCAGCGACAGGCAGATCACGGTGACGACGAGGACATGCGGCAGCACGCCGAAGCGCGCCATCAGGAAGCCGCCGATACCGGCGCCGATCAGGCCGCCGAGGCTCCAATAGGCGTGACAGGACGACATGATCGCCCGGCGCATCGACTTTTCGACCTCGACCGCATTGGCGTTCATGGCGACGTCCATGGCGCCGACGAAACCACCGAGCACGAACATCCCGATCGCCGCGGTCCAGACATTCGGCACCAGGGTCAACAGAAGCAGCAGCGGTGAGAGGATGATGGCCGTGGTCTTCACGACCTTCTGCGAGCCGATGCGGGCGATGTAGCCGCCGGCGATCGGCATCAGCACCAGAGAGCCGATGCCGAACATCAGGATCAGGAGCCCAAGCACGCTTTCGCTGATCCCGAGCCGGTCCTTGAACTCGGGGATCTTCGGCGCCCAGCTGCCGGTGACGAAGCCGTTCATCAGGAACAGCAGCGAAACGGCCAGCCGATTGCGGGTCATGTAGCCCTGGCGGACGGTCGCGGTGGGAGAACGTTGGTCCATGGGATTGCCTCGTTACCGGGGGTCGACCGGCTCAAACAGTAATTTCGATCAGATTGCCATCGGGGTCGCGAAGAACCGCCTCGTAGAAGCCATCGCCGGTAAAGCGCGGCTTTGCGATAAGGATACCGTCAGCCTCGGCGCGCGCGGCCATGGCGTCGACCGCCTGCTCGCTACCGAGCGACAACGCGACATGCGCAAGGCCCGTACGCTCTTCTGCCGGATCGCCCGGAGCGACCCAGGGACCTTGCATGATCTCGATCGCCGGACCGTCGCCAAGCTTCAGGAAGCGCGATCGGAAGCCTGGTCGTCGCCGGCTTTCATAGACCTCGCCAACCTCTGCACCGAAGAAGGACGACCAAAAGCTGGCAATCGCTTCAAGGTCGCGGGTCCACAGCGCCACATGGGTAATCGTCATCGCTCAGGCCCTCCCGCCATCAGAATATCCGCGCCCGTCGCCTTGAGCGTCGCACGATGCTCAGCCGGTGCATCCGCTTCGAGCACCAGCGTCGCCTTGTCGTCGATACTGGCGATCGCGTGGGCAGCCGCGGTCCCGAGCTTGTCGCTCGTGATGGCGACGACGAGACGCCGGCTTCTCTGGGCAATCAGCCGCTTGAACTCTGCGTCCTCGAAATAGATCGCCGTCAGACCCGCAGCTGCATCGGCACCGCAGGTGCCGAGAAAGCAGAGGTCGGGCCTCAGCAGTTCCGCATCGCGCTGGGCCCGCGCGCTGATCGCTGCGCCGACCGCGCGGTTCAGCGGCCCGCCGAGCAAGATGAGGTCCACGCCCGGTTTCTCCATGAGGGCCGCGGCAATCAGCGGCGTATTGGTAACGACCGTGACTGACAGGTCCGGCTCGATCAGCTGGGCGATGGCAAGGTTGGTGGAGCCGGCGTCGAGAAACACGGTCATGCCCGGCTTGATAAGCTCAGCCGCCGCGCGGGCGAGCGCTGCCTTACGCTCGGGTGCCATCGCCACCCGCTCGCTCAAACTGCTATGCGCCGCAGGAACGACCGGAAGCGCACCGCCATAGACGCGCTCGCAGAGCCCCGCGGCCGCCATTTCCCTGAGGTCTCGGCGGATCGTGTCTTCAGAGACATTGAGTTCGGCCGCCAGGTCGACAGCGAGCACCCGGCCATTGGCCTTCAACCGTTCCTGGATCAGCGCCTTTCGCTCACGGAGCAGGAGTTCACCCGACATTTTCACCAATCGTGTATAAACGTGCATGAATCGCTACAAATGTGCATATCCATTTTTGAAACCGATTTCAAGTCCCTGCGCCGGCCAATTCGGGCCGGAGCGGGAATTCGAGCAAACCGCGCCATTTGCGCGTGGTTGGCGCCATTTCGGGGAAAATTCTTCATCAAAACGCTCAGGAATTGGTGTTTTATACGCTCAGATCGCTGTTTTTTTATGCGATTGTCCGCTCAATCCGGACGACGGGCCGGGCCAGAAAGAAGATGGAAAATCACGATGAAACTCCTCCCCACGCTGTTCGCCGCTGCTCTGATGCAGGTTGCCGCGCTGTCCTCCGCCGAAGCCGGCGAGAACCTCAACGCGATCAAATCCGCCGGTGTGCTGAAGATCGGCACCGAAGGCACCTACGCCCCCTTCACCTATCATGATGCCTCCGGCGCCCTCGTCGGCTTCGACGTCGAGATCGGCCAGGCGGTTGCGGAAAAGCTCGGCGTCAAGGCTGAATTCCTCGAAGGCAAGTGGGACGGCCTGATCGCCGGTCTCGACGCCAACCGCTACGACACGGTCATCAACCAGGTCGGCATCACCGAGGAGCGCAAGAAGAAGTACGACTTCTCCGAGCCCTATATCGCCTCCAAGGCCGTGCTGATCGTCAAGACCGACAACGAAGAGATCAAGGGCTTTGCCGATCTCAAGGGCAAGAATTCGGCCCAGTCGCTGACCAGCAACTTCGGCAAGCTCGCGACCGCGTCCGGCGCCGAGCTCGTCGGCACCGACGGCTTCGACCAGTCGATCCAGCTCGTGCTCACCGGCCGCGCCGATGCGACGATCAACGACAGCCTCTCCTTCCTCGACTTCAAGAAGAAGAAGCCCGACGCACCGGTAAAGATCGCCGCCGAGCAGGCCGACGCCGACTTCTCCGGCATCATCATCCGCAAGGGCGAGCCGGAACTGCTCGAAGCCATCAACAAGGCGCTCGTCGACATCAAGGCTGACGGCACCTACGACAAGATCTCGCAGAAGTACTTCGGCGCCGACGTCTCGAAGTAAGTTCCAACCGACTTAGTGGCCAGTTTTACCACCGGCCATTCTCGGCTATGAAAAGCGATCCGTTCCGGTCCCCGGGGCGGATCGCGCTTTTTGAAAGGCCCGCCCCTTGCCCACCTGGCTCCAACTGATGCTGGATTCGCTGCCGTCCCTGCTCTGGGCCGGTCTCACCTTCACCATCCCGCTGACGCTGCTTTCCTTCATCTTCGGCCTGATCCTCGGGCTCGCGACCGCCGTTGCCCGGCTGTTCGGTCCGGCGCCCGTCGTCGCGATCGCCAGGTTTTACGTCTGGGTGATCCGCGGCACGCCGCTGCTCGTCCAGCTCTTCGTGATCTTCTACGGCCTGCCGAGCGCCGGCATCCTGCTCGATGCCTTCACCGCCGCCCTCATCGGCTTCTCGCTGAACGTCGGCGCCTATACCTCGGAGATCATCCGAGCGGTGATTTCCTCGGTCCCGCGCGGCCAATGGGAAGCCGCCTATTCCATCGGCATGAGCTGGAGCCAGGCGATGCGCCGCACCATCCTGCCGCAGGCAACCCGCGTCGCCGTGCCGCCGCTGTCCAACACGTTCATCTCGCTGGTGAAGGACACGTCGCTTGCCGCCGCGATCACCGTGCCGGAGATGTTCCAGACGGCACAGCGCATCGTCGCGACCACCTACGAACCATTGATCCTCTACATCCTGGCGGCGCTGATCTACCTTGCCATGAGCTCCGTGCTCTCGGCCCTGCAGGTCCGGCTGGAGCGACGCTTCGCCCGCTATGGCGGCTTCCTGGAGGCACGGGCATGATCGAGCTCTCCCATATCGAAAAGCGCTTCGGCGACAATCTCGTGCTGAAAGATATCTCGGTCACGCTTGCCGAGGGCACCGTGACGGCGCTGGTCGGCCCCTCCGGAGGAGGCAAGAGCACCCTTCTGCGCTGTATCAACCTGCTTGAAATCCCCACATCCGGTTCGATCCGGCTTGGCGACGAAAAGCTCGACTTCGCACCCGGCCGCAAGGTCGGCTGGGCCTCGATCCAGCGCCTGCGTCGGCAGACCGGCATGGTGTTCCAGAACTTCCAGCTCTTTCCGCACCAGACCGCGCTCGGCAATGTCATGGAAGGCCTCGTCACGGTACTGAAGTGGCCAGCGGACAAGGCGAGGGCGCGCGCCATGGAACTCCTGGAAAAGGTCGGCATGGCGCACAAGGCCGATGCCTGGCCGGCGACGCTTTCGGGCGGACAGCAGCAGCGCGTGGCCATCGCCCGGGCGCTTGCCCCCTCGCCGCGTGTGCTGCTCTGCGACGAGCCAACCTCGGCACTCGACCCGGAGCTGGCCGAGGAAGTGGTCGAGGTCCTGAGCCGGCTCGCCCGCGAAGGCACGACGATGGTGATGGCAACCCACGATCTCCGCCTCGCCTCGCGCGTCGCCGACAAGGTGATCTTCCTCGACGGTGGCCTCATCGTCGAAAGCGGCGCGCCGAAGGCGATCTTCTCGGCACCCGAGCGCGAGCGCACCAAGAAGTTCATCGCCTCGCTGAGTGCTCCGCACGACTACGAGATCTGAAACACCGACTGAGAGAAAAGCAAAACGGCCGGATTCGCATCCGGCCGTTTCTGTTTGTCTGGACGGAACCCTTAGGCTTCGTAAACGATCAGCAGATCCTTGGCGTCGATCTGGTCGCCAGCACGCACCAGCACTTCGGCGATCGTGCCGTCCTTCTCGGCGTGCAGCGCCGTTTCCATCTTCATCGCTTCGATCGAGAGCAGCACGTCGCCGGCCTTGACCGCCTGACCGGCATTGACGGCCACGGTCGAGATGACGCCCGGCATCGGCGCGCCGAGATGGGCGGCATTGCCCCCTTCGGCCTTGCGGCGCACGGCGCTCGAAGCGCTGCGGTTGCGGTCCGGAACCTTGATCAGGCGCGGCTGGCCGTTGAGTTCGAAGAACACCTTGACCATGCCCTTCTCGTCCGGCTCGCTCTTGGCCTGATGCAGGATGACGAGCGACTTGCCCCGCTCGATCTCCGGCTGCAGCTCTTCGCCAGGTCCAAGCCCGTAGAAATAGGCCGGCGTCGGCAGGACGCTGACCGGACCATAGGTATCGGCGGCGACCGCATAGTCGGTGAAGACCTTCGGATACATCAGGTAGGAGGCGAACTCGAAGTCATCGACCTTGCGCTCGAGCTTGTCCTCGATGCTCTTACGCTCCGCGTCGAGATCTGCCGGCGGCAACAGCGAGCCCGGAACGGCGGTATAGGCCTTCTCGCCCTTCAGCGCCTTCTTCTGCAGCGCTTCCGGCCAACCGCCCGGGGGCTGGCCGAGATCGCCCTTCAGCATCGAGACGACCGAATCCGGGAAAGCGATGTCCTTGGCCGGGTTCTCGACATCGGCGACGGTCAGGTCCTGGGAGACCATCATCAGCGCCATGTCGCCGACAACCTTGGAGGACGGCGTCACCTTGACGATGTCGCCGAACATCTGGTTGGCGTCCGCATAGGCCTGGGCCACGCGGTGCCACTTGGTTTCAAGGCCGAGCGAACGCGCCTGTTCCTTGAGGTTGGTAAACTGGCCGCCCGGCATTTCGTGCAGGTAGACTTCGGAGGCCGGACCCTTGAGGTCGCTTTCGAAGGCCGCGTATTGGTAACGCACCGCTTCCCAGTAGAAGGAGATGCGGCGGATCCATTCGGGATCGAGACCCGGATCGCGGTCCGATCCGCGCAGCGCCTCGACGATCGAACCAAGGCAGGGCTGCGAGGTGTTGCCGGACAGTGCATCCATTGCCGCATCGACCACGTCGACGCCCGACTCGACGGCGGCGAGCACCGTCGCAGCCGCAATGCCCGAGGTGTCGTGCGTGTGGAAGTGGATCGGCAGATCGGTCGCCTCACGCAGCGCCTTGAACAGAACGCGTGCGGCCGCCGGCTTCAGCAGGCCCGCCATGTCCTTGACGGCGATCATGTGCGCGCCGGCCTTTTCGAGCTCGGCAGCAAGGGCGGTATAATACTTGAGGTCGTATTTCGGGCGGGCCGAATTCAGGATGTCGCCGGTGTAGCAGATCGCCGCCTCGCAGATGCGGTTTTCCTCGGCGACCGCCTCCATCGACACCCGCATGTTGTCGACCCAGTTGAGGCAGTCGAAGACGCGGAAGACGTTGATGCCGCCCCTGGCCGCCTGGCGCACGAAGTACTTGACGACATTGTCCGGGTAGTTCTTGTAGCCGACGCCGTTCGCACCACGGAGCAGCATCTGCAGGAGCAGGTTCGGTGCATCCTCGCGAATGCGCGCGAGGCGATCCCAGGGGTCTTCGGTGAGGAAGCGCATGGAAACGTCGAAGGTCGCGCCACCCCAGCATTCGAGCGAGAACAGCTGCGGCAGGGCGCGGGCATAGGTGCCGGCGACGCGGGCGATGTCGTGCGTCCGCATGCGGGTCGCGAGCAGCGATTGATGGCCGTCGCGCATGGTCGTATCGGTCAGGAACACCTGGTTCTGGCCACGCACCCATTCGGCGAACTTCTTCGGGCCGAGTTCGTCGAGCTTCTGCTTGGTACCTGCAGGGATTTCGCCCTGGATGAACGGCACGACAGGCTTGGCCGCATCCGCCGGCGGCCGCGGACGGCCCTTGGCTTCCGGATGGCCATTGACGGTGACGTCGGCGAGATAGGTGAGCAGCTTCGTCGCGCGATCCTGGCGCCGTACCTGCTGGAACAGTTCCGGCGTCGTGTCGATGAAACGCGTTGTGTATGTGTTGTTGCGGAACTGCTCGTGGCCGATGATCGCCTCGAGGAAGGTGAGGTTGGTGGCGACGCCACGGATACGGAATTCGCGCAGCGCCCGGTCCATGCGGCTGATCGCTTCCTGAGGCGTGCTGCCCGAAGCGGTGACCTTGACCAGCAATGGATCGTAGTAGCGGGTGATGTAGGCACCGGTATAGGCCGTGCCGCCATCGAGACGGATGCCGAAACCGGCGGCCGACCGGTAGCCGGTGATGCGGCCGTAGTCGGGAATGAAGTTCTGCTCCGGATCCTCGGTGGTGATACGGCACTGCAGCGCATGGCCATTGAGGCGAATATCGGCCTGGTCAGGCACGCCTGACGCCGGTGTACCGATCGCCTCGCCGTCGAGGATGTGGATCTGCGCCTTGACGATGTCGATGCCGGTCACCACTTCGGTGACCGTGTGCTCGACCTGGATGCGCGGGTTCACCTCGATGAAGTAGAACTTGCCGGTGTTGGCATCCATCAGATACTCGACCGTGCCGGCGCCGATATAGTTGGTCGCCTTGGCAATCCTCAGCGAGTAGTCGGCAAGCTCCTGGCGCTGCGCCTCCGAAAGGTAGGGCGCAGGCGCGCGCTCGACGACCTTCTGGTTGCGGCGCTGGATCGAGCAGTCACGCTCGAAGAGATGCACGACATTGCCGTGGGTATCGCCGAGGATCTGGCTTTCGACGTGGCGGGCACGCTCGACGAGCTTTTCGAGATAAACTTCGTCCTTGCCGAAGGCGGCCTTGGCCTCGCGCTTGGCTTCCGTCACCTCACGGATCAGGTCCTTCTGGTCGCGGATGGCGCGCATGCCACGGCCGCCGCCGCCCCAGGAGGCCTTGAGCATGACCGGATAGCCGATCTCGGCGGCCAGGCGATGGATTTCCTTTTCGTCGTCCGGCAGCGGATCGGTGGCTGGCACCACCGGCACGCCGACGGAAATGGCGAGGTTGCGCGCCGCCACCTTGTTGCCGAGCTGGCGCATGGTCGCCGGCCGCGGGCCGATGAAGATGATGCCGGCGGCGTCGCAGGCGTCGACGAATTCAGGGCTTTCAGAGAGCAGGCCGTAGCCCGGGTGGATGGCGTCGGCGCCGGAAAGCTTGGCGACCCGGATCACCTCTTCGATCGACAGATAGCTTTCGATCGGGCCGAGATCGCGGGCAAGGTGCGGCCCGCGGCCGATCTGGTAACTTTCGTCCGCCTTGAAGCGGTGCAGCGCAAGTTTGTCCTCTTCCGCCCATATCGCGACCGTTTTCAGACCGAGTTCGTTTGCAGCGCGAAAAACGCGGATGGCAATTTCAGAACGGTTGGCAACAAGGATCTTCGAGATGGGCAAGTCGGTCTCCTCAATGACTTGAAATTGCGGGAAATGCTGCACCCGCGAAATAAAGTATTAGCGGGTCGCAAAGCAGAGCGCAATTTCAGATGCGACAGGAAACCGAAAGCCTTTGACTTTAGGAGATCAACCCGAGCCGGAAGGCGATCGCCACGACGTGATGGCGGTTCTTGCCCTTCAGTTTCTCCTGGATGCCGTTCATGTACCAGTCGACCGTATGGCTCGAAATATCGAGCACCTTGCCGATGTCGTTCGAGGTCATGCCGTCGGCGAGATAGTTGAGCGCTTCCATTTCGCGCCGCGTCATCTGCACCTCGACGCGCGAACCGAGTTCGGCCGAAACTTCCGGGTCGGTCAGTTCCAGCAGCTTCCAGAACAGCCGCTTGGCGATGGCGTCGAAGAGGCTGATCTCCACCGGGCTCAAATCGACGACGCGGCCGCCGACCGTCAGGTTACCGAGCAGACCGCGCCGGCCGTGCACCGGGAAGATGTAGCCGTCGTAGAGACCGTGGTTGCGGGCCTCGATCATCATGCTTTCCATGCGCTTGCGATGCGGGTCGGAGCGGAAGGCAAACAGTGTGTCGCGCCAGCGGAAGCCGCGCTGCGCGTGGCCGAGATAGCGGATGGTCGGGTCGATCACCACGAACTTCTTGCGGATGTAGATCTGCGGCCAGCCTTCCGGCCAGCGACCGGCAAGCAGCAGTCGCAACGGATTGTCATGCGGCTTCGGTTGCCGGACGACGCCGTAGAAGTCGAAGCCGCAGCGGTCGAGCAGGCGCTCGAACTCCGGGATGATTTCCTCGCGTGTCTTCATCTCCTCCAGAAGCGCAAGAAACTGTACGAGCAGCGTAATGTTCATGGATCACCTTCCAGGTAGATGCATATGGTCGCATTTCCGAATCCGGACATAAAGGCACCGTTCAGCGACCATTCATGTTGCACCCGCGATAATCCGTCATACCACGCCCGGTCTTATGCGAAATATGCAAGAAATCGGAGTTGGCACGACAGATAGCAGACTATGAATATTCTCGCCAAGCTCGCATGCGAGCGAAACGGGAATATGAGTGGCTGTCCATGCGTCCGGCTACGGCTTCCCTTTGCCGCAAAAGACCGTCTCAGCGCGGCCCCGAGTGTTGAAGTGCGGAGCGCAAAGCTCGCCCAATAGACCTCGAGGACGCGGGTGCATCCGCCGCAGAAGGACTGCGGCGCGTCAAATCCGGTACCCGGAAGGGGTGAGACAGTGTCATTGTTCCAGGTGTATGCAAGAGCGCTCCAGTATCTTGCGGTTCACAAATTTCGCGTCTCGGCGATCGTGCTTGCCAACGTCGTTCTGGCCGCCATAACGATCGCCGAGCCGATCCTGTTCGGGCGCATCATCGACGCCATCTCGTCGAAGGGCGAAGTCACGCCGATCCTGCTCATGTGGGCGGGTCTCGGTGTGTTCAACACCGTCGCCTTCGTGCTCGTCGCCCGCGAGGCGGACCGGCTGGCTCATGGCCGCCGCGCCACGCTCTTGACGGAAGCCTTCGGCCGTATCGTTTCCATGCCGCTCGCCTGGCATAGCCAGCGCGGCACGTCCAACGCGCTGCATACGCTTCTGCGCGCTTGCGAAACCCTCTTCGGTCTCTGGCTCGAATTCATGCGCCAGCACCTGGCGACTGCCGTGGCGCTTGTGCTGCTCGTTCCGACCGCCTTTGCGATGGACGTGCGCCTCTCGCTCGTGCTTGTCGTGCTCGGTGCACTCTATGTGCTGATCAGCAAAGTCGTCATGAGCCGCACCAAGGAGGGCCAGGCCTCGGTCGAGAACCACTATCACACGGTCTTTTCCCACGTGTCCGACGCCATCAGCAACGTTTCGGTGGTGCACAGCTACAACCGCATCGAGGCTGAAACCCGCGAGCTGAAGAAGTTCACGGAGCGGCTGATCTCCGCCCAGTTCCCTGTGCTCGACTGGTGGGCGCTCGCAAGCGGCCTGAACCGTGTCGCCTCGACCATCTCGATGATGGCGATCCTCGTCATCGGCACCGTGCTCGTGCAGCGCGGCGAACTCGGCGTCGGCGAAGTCATCGCATTCATCGGCTTTGCCAACCTGCTGATCGGTCGTCTCGACCAGATGAAGGCTTTCGTGACGCAGATCTTCGAAGCCCGCGCCAAGCTTGAAGACTTCTTCAACCTCGAAGACGCCGTGCGTGAACGCGACGAACCTGCCGGTGCGACCGAACTGCCAGCGGTTACCGGCGAAGTCGAATTCCGCGATGTCTCCTTCGACTTTGCCAACACGAACCAGGGCGTGCACAACGTCTCGTTCACCGCCAAGGCCGGCCAGACGATCGCCATCGTCGGCCCGACCGGCGCCGGCAAGACGACGCTCGTCAACCTTTTGCAGCGCGTCCACGAGCCGCGCGAGGGCCAGATCCTGATCGACGGCAACGATATCTCGAAGGTGACGCGCAAGTCGCTGCGCCGTTCGATCGCCACCGTCTTCCAGGATGCGGGCCTGATGAACCGTTCGATCTCGGACAACATCCGGCTTGGCCGCGACGATGCGACGATCGAGGAGGTCATGGCCGCCGCCGAGGCAGCTGCCGCCTGCGACTTCATCGAAGGCCGGACGACCGGCTACGACACGGTGGTCGGCGAGCGCGGCAACCGCCTGTCGGGCGGCGAACGCCAGCGTGTGGCGATCGCCCGCGCCATCCTCAAGAACGCGCCGATCCTGGTGCTCGACGAGGCGACCAGCGCGCTCGACGTCGAAACCGAGGCCCGCGTCAAGGATGCGATCGATGCGCTGCGCAAGAACCGCACGACCTTCATCATCGCACACCGCCTGTCGACGGTGCGCGAGGCCGACCTGGTGATCTTCATGGATCAGGGCCGTGTCGTCGAAATGGGCGGCTTCAACGAGCTCAGCCAGAGCAACGGCCGCTTCGCAGCTCTCCTGCGCGCCAGCGGCATCCTGACGGACGAAGACGTCCGCATGAGCCACACGGCAGCATAAGACAGGCGCTTCAAGTCAAGCGAACCAACTTCAGACCACCCGCCGACGCGGGTGGTCTTTTCATTTGGCTGTCTGACAAAGCCACGTCGACCAGCCTTGCCATTCTCAAGATAGCTGGTAGACCGGAATTCCGGCTTCAATTCCAAGGGAATCACCATGCCGGATATCTCCACTATCGCAGTTTTCGCCGCCGCAAGCCTCGTGCTCACCGCCACGCCTGGCCCTGACATGCTGCTCATCGCTTCTCGCAGCGTAAGCCAGGGGCGCGCAGCCGGGTTCCTCACCTATGCCGGCATAGCAGCCGGCACCTATTGCCACGCGCTTGCCGCAGCACTCGGTCTTTCCCAGCTTTTCGTCGCCGTGCCTGTGGCCTATGAGATCGTGCGGTGGGCGGGCTGCGCCTATCTGCTCTACCTTGCCTACAAGACGGTCCGCTCGAACGCATCGAGCACGTCGCCGGTGTCGACGCCCAAGCGACTTTCGAACAGACGGATCTTCGGGGAGGGGCTGATGACGAACCTGCTCAATCCGAAGATGGCTCTCTTCGTATTGGCACTGTTCCCGCAGTTCGTGCGGCCTGACAGCGGGTCGATGGTCGCGCAGATGCTTCTGCTCGCGACCGTGTTGAACGGGGTTGGCTTCCTTGTGAACGGTTCGGTCATCCTGGCTGGCAGCCATCTGCGCGCGCGGCTCGCCGGCATCAGACGTTTCCCGAAACTGCCGCAATACCTTCTCGCCAGCGTGTTCACGGGGCTGGCGTGCCGCCTAGCGCTCAGCGCCAGAAGCTAGAGCATTTCCAGCAAACGCGTTGCCGGCGGCGTTGTTCACGCCGCCGGTAGCGGTTTCGCCGAGGCGATGCCGCGCAACCATTCGAGATAATAGGCATAGGCGAAATGCAGCCCGATGCCGACAAGTACGAAGAGGCTGCCGAAGATCGGGTTTCGCCCGGTGACGAACAACAGCACCTGGCCGGACATCGCCAGGATCGTGCCGAAGATGAAGATCGGCAGCGAATGTCGCCCGACAACCGCGAGCGGATGATCGCGGTCGAGTTTGGCAAGGCTACTGATGCGTGGCGTCACGGCGATGATATAGGCCAGCGCCAGCACGTGAAGCAGCCTGGGGCCCGACAGGAAGGTCTTGTCGAAGCCGGTCAGGACCGCTGGAAGGCCGAAGGAAAGGTCGATGCTCCAGAAGGAGAACAGCACCCAGACAGCGGAAACCGCGAGATAGGTACAGGACAGCACGATCAGCCAGGGCCACCGCGGGAGCGATCCACCATTGCGCACGAAGGTCATCATGACGATGCCGATGACGAACAGGAACTGCCAGGACCAGGGATTGAGGAACCAATAGCCTTCGTCGAGGAAGTTCGACGGCACGAATTTGAAGATGCCTGCGACGAGCCAAAGCGCGGCCGACAATAGTAACAGCAGCTTCTTGCTGACGCCGTTGAGCCAGAGAATACCCGGCAACATCAGGAACAACGCCGCATACATCGACAGAATGTTGTTGTAGCCGAGCTGATGCCCCAGAAGCACCATGGCGACGATGCCCTGCTCCGTCTGCTCCACCATCGGGCGAATGTTGATCTCGCCGATCAGGTCCTGCCGGCCGAAATAGATCGCACCAGCGGCAAAAATCGCCAGCGTTACGATGCTGGTCATAATGTGGGCGATGTAGAGTGCCAGCGCCCGGCGCCAGATCTTCAGCGTCACCGCCAGCCGTCCGCCGACGGCGAACCTGCCACCATAGGCGATACCGACCGACAGGCCGGAGATCAGCACGAAGGCTTCGGCGGAATCGGAAAAGCCGACGTTCTTGTGCGTCAGATATTCGAGATATTGTCCCGGAACGTGGTTGACGAAGATCGTCAACAGGCACAGCGCCCTAAACACGTCGAGGCGTGTGTCACGCTCCTTGGGAACCATTCGGGCAGACGCGTGCTTCGCGCTCCCCTGAAATGTCTTTTGCAGCATGCGGTCCGTTTTCCAGGATTTGGCGCCCCTGCCCCATCCCTGTTGAAACGGGCACCGACAGCTCGCACCGTCATTCAAACGCGCGAGGTGCCCGGCACCATGAACTGGAGTGGGATGAGGAGTTGCGGTTCTCCGCCCGCATCCCGCTCCGGTGATTTAGGACATGACGCCCGGCCGTCGAGGTCATGCCGCCCGCATTTCCGCAAAGAAAAACCGGCCTTGCCCTTGCGGGAACAAAGCCGGTCTCACCCTGTCTTCAATGCCGGCAGTTACAGCAAAATGCCTTCATGCGCGTTTTTTGTGACACTATTGTTTACACTGACGATCGGTTCGCCACTTTTCTGGTCGCGCTGCACCGAAATCTTGTGCCGTGCACCGTTGAGCGTCACTTCCGCAGAGTAGCCGTCCCATGCCGCCGGCAGCACCGGCCGGATCACCAGCTTGTCGCCCTGCCTGCGGATTCCGAGAATGCCCTCGACACCGACGCGATAGAGCCAGCCGGCCGACCCGGTGTACCAGGTCCAGCCGCCGCGGCCCGCGAGATCGCCTTCGCCGTAGATATCGGCGGCAACGACATAGGGCTCGACGCGGTAGTGCTCCGCCGCCTCGCGGTTTTCCGCATGCGAGATCGGGTTCAGCATCTGGAAGACGCGCCAGGCCTCTTCCGCCCTGCCCTGTTCGGCAAAGGCCAGCGCCACCCATGTGGCTGCATGGGTATATTGCCCGCCATTCTCGCGCACGCCGGGCGGATAGGCCTTGATGTAGCCCGGATCCTGCGACGTCCGTTCGAGCGGCGGCGTGAACAGCCGCACGATGCGCTGGTCGGGATCGACCAGTTCAGCCATCACAGCATCCATCGCCTTGAGCGAACGCTGCGCGTCGCCTTCGCCCGAGAGCACGCTCCAGGACTGGCCGATCGAATCGATCCGGCATTCCAGCGCCTCGCTGGTGCCGAGCGGCGTGCCGTCGTCGTAATAGCCGCGACGATAGTAGTCTCCATCCCAGCCGGCCGTGGCCAGTGCCTTCTTCAAGGCCTCGAGATGGGCCTCCCAGCGGCTGACGCGTGTCTGGTCCTTGCGCTCGCGAGCGTAGGGCAGGAAACCGCGGAGCGTGCCTGCGAGGAACCAGCCAAGCCAGGTGCTGGTGCCCTTGCCGGCCTCGCCGACCCGGTTCATGCCGTCGTTCCAGTCTCCGGCGAGGAACAGCGGCAAGCCGTTCTCGCCGGTGCGCCTGATCGCAAGATCGAGGGCCCGGGCGCAATGCTCGTAGACGTCTCCGACCTCTTCGGAAATCTCCGGCTTGTAGAAGGCATCATGCTGCCCCGCTTCCAGTGCCGGCCCCTTGATGAAGGCAAGCCGTTCGGCAAGGAGGTCGGACGTGCCGGTCACCGTGTTATAGCGGGTCACGGCGTGGGCAAGCCAGACGACATCGTCGGAGATCATCGTACGCACCCCGGCGCCGGTTCCCGGCAGCCACCAGTGCTGCACGTCGCCTTCGGTAAACTGCCGGGAGGCGGCGTTCAGGATCTGCGCACGGGCAAGCTCCGGACGATGGATCAGGAAGGCCAGCGTATCCTGCAACTGGTCGCGGAAGCCGAAGGCGCCGCTTGCCTGATAGAAGGCCGAGCGCGCCATGATGCGGCAGCCGAGGCTCTGGTAGGGCAGCCAGTTGTTGATCATGGCGTTGAAGGCCGGATCCGGCGTTTCCACCTTCACGATGTCGGTGAAATCGCGCCAGAACGCTTTGTTCGCCTCAAGCACCGTGTCGAACGCGGTCTCACGCAGTTCGCCGATGATGGCCCGAAGCTGATCCTCCGTGTCGGTATCGCCGAGGATGAACGTGACCTGCCGTTCGGCACCGGGCTCGATCGTAATGTCCGTTGCGACCACGGCGCAAGGATCGCCATCGACATCGACGGAACCCGAAAGCTCCGCACCGGAAATGACCGCCTGCGGTACCAGGATGCCGCCGATCGCGCCCAAGAACTCGCGACGGCTCGCGGTGAAGCCGGCGGCCTCGCCACCATCCACCGCAAAGAAGGCGGAACGGCCGGCAAAGTCGATGCTGTAGGGGTTGGTCGCCACCAGCGCCTCGGCCGTCTCGTCCCATTTGGAAAGGACGAAAGGTGCCGAACGGGCTCGGTTGTTGCCGAGCACCCACTCATTGTAGCCATAGAGCCGCAATTGTCGCGCCGTCGCCGCACGGTTGCGGATCGAGACGCGCACGAGTTTGGCCGGCAGGCTGCGGTGCACCGTCTGCGTGGCCTCTATCTCGAGGTCGTCCTGGGCGCTGCGGAAGGTCGAGTAGCCGAGCCCGTGCGCCGTCTCGAAGACGACGGAACGGCGGCGCGAGAGCGCCGCATAGGGCGTAGAGACCGTGCCGCTTGACATGTCGCGGATGAAGATCGCCTCGCCGGGCCGGTTGACGACCGTGTCGTTGGTCCAGGGTGTCAGCTGGTAGTCGCGCGAATTGCGGCTCCACGAATAGGCAGCACCTTCCGCCGAAATGTGGAAGCCGAAAGCATCATTGGAGATCACGTTGATCCAGGGCTGTGGCGTCGCTTCGCCACCCCGCAGACGCACGACGTATTCGCGACCGCCATCGGCGAAACCGCCGAAGCCGTTCCAGAAGGAAAGGCCATCACCCTTGATTTCCGCCGGAGCGGCGTCCGTGTTTTCCTGCGGTGCGGCCAATAGCGGACCAACGAACTCGCTGCTCTTCTCACCTTTCGCCGGTGCCGGCGAATAGAGCGAGTTGGCGCGGGCGATCTGGTCCGAGATCGTGCCGTTGCGGGCGTGGAATACCGCACGCGACGCCGACAAGAGGGTCGACCAGGTCTCCGGTTCCATCAGGTCGCGCCGCACCGAGAAAATGTGCTGACGCGGACCGTCCGAGAGACCGCGAAGCCTCAGGTTTTCGCACATGGAATCCAGCGCATGCTGCATGTCCTGGGCGTAGGACGAGGCCCGCTCGTTGATGATGACGAGGTCGGCGGTGATGCCACGGGCACGCAGGTACTCCTGGGCGCGCAGCGCTTCACGGGCGATGCCGAGGTCGCCATCGTCGTTGATGCGGAGGCAGAAGATCGGGTAGTCGCCCGAGATCGCCAGCGGCCAGAGCTTCGACTGCGAGTCGAGACCGGCCTGTACCGTCGCGGTATCAGCGCGCAGGTGCATGTCCGGATAGACGAGATAGCGCCCGAGCATCTGGAAGCTCGCGGCCTCCTGCGAGGTCACGCCGACATGGCGCATCTGCACCTGGCTGCGGGTCCAGGCGTGGATGAGTTCCTGGTTGAAGGTTTCCGGATGGCGATAGCGATCGATCGCGCGATCGACCTCCTCGCGGCTTGGTGCCGCGATCGTCCAAAAGACGACGCTGACCTTCTTGCCGGCAGGCACGCGCACGACGCGGCGCAGCGACATGATCGGATCAAGCGTGAAGCCGTCCGTTCCCGACAGCACCGCATCGGTGTCAAACGCGGCAGCTTCCGCAAGCGTGCGGCCCGCGCCGATGAAGCGGCGACGGTCGGTCTCCGCTTCGGTGTGGCGGTCGCTACCGGCATTGTCGGTGACGAGATGCGCCACCTCCATATCCGGGTCGCTGGAGCTGCGCTTGTTGCGGCTGACGCGGATGACGTCGCCACGACGGCTGATTTCCGTGCGCACGAACATCTTCGAGAAGGCTGGGTGTGCGCTGTCGGCCTCGTCGGTCGAAAGTACCGGCTCGGCATAGGAGGTCACTTCGATGAAGCGATCCTGGGTGCCGGTGTTGAGCAGGATGACCCGGCGCCCTTCGGCGTCGTGCTCAGTGGCAACGATGCACTCGACCTCGCTGGTGAGATCGCCGACCGTCTTGACGAATTCCGCCTTGTCATCGCCGAAACGGGTCAGCACTTTCTCGCCGGCTGCACGCCGTGGCTCTGAGGTCGCCGACCACCAGTCGCCTGTCGTCGTGTCGCGCAGGAAGATGAAGGTGCCGGTGCGGTCTTCGACCGGGTCCGGCTTCCAGCGGGTGACGGACTGGCCGTTCCAGCGGGCATAGCCGGCGCCGTTGGCGGTCAGCATCACCGAGTAGTGACCGTTGGAAAGAAACACGGTCTCCCGGTCCTGCGCCAGCGGGTTCTCGATGATGCGGACTTCCGGACGCAGGAGGTCGTCCTGGCCCTTGCCGACTGATTCCGGTTCGCGCTTGGCATTCATGATCGGGATATCGCGCGGCGCCTTTTCCTGCAGCAGGAGTTCCGCGGCCTCGATCACCGGATCGGCATGGAACCATTCGCGCAAGCGGCCATTGAAGACGACGTTGGCGACAGCCGCGATCGACATGCCATGGTGATGCGCATAGTAGTTGCGCACGACCGCGCATTTCTGGCCCTCGGGCACGCGCGTCGGCGTGAAGTCGACCGCATCATGGAAGCCGTAGACGCCGAGCGCACCGGCCTCGCGCAGACGTCCGAGGTTGGCGAGCGCCGATTTCGGATCGTACATGCACGCAAGGATCGAGGCGTAGGGGGCGATGACCGCGTTCTGGCCGAGGCCACGCTTGAGGCCCAGCGTCGGCACGCCGAAGTTGGTGTACTGGTAGGTCAGCTCGTGGTCGCGCGCGTTGAAGGCGGCTTCCGAAATGCCCCAGGGCGTGCCGAGGCGGCGGCCGTGGTTGATCTGCTCCTTCACGACCAGATTGTTGGTCTGGTTGAGAATGCCACCCTGTCGCTCCTGCATGACCAGCGGCGGCATCAGATATTCGAACATCGAGCCCGACCAGGAGATCAGCGCACCGCGTGCGCCGATCGGCACGATCGGACGGCCGAGCTTGTACCAGTGCTCGGTCGGAAGATCCCCCTTGGCGATGGCAAACAGGCTGGTGAGGCGCGCTTCCGAAGCAAGAAGGTCGTAGCAGGCCTCGTCGAGTTCGTTGGCGTTGACGCGGAAACCGATCGACAGCAGGCGGCGCTCCGGCCGGAACAGGAAGCCGAAATCCATCGAGAAGGCGATGTCGCGCGCCCGGTCCTTCAGCACCAGCAGGCGCTGGCGCAGCGATTCGATGGCACCGAGGTCGAAGACACCGTCGGCAATGTGGGCTTCGCAGGTGCTGACGAGCGCATTTGCCCATTTCGTCACTTCGGTGCTTTGCGGCGTGCGCACCTCGTGGTCGAGGTTGACGGTGAGCTTGTGCATGTCGCGCGCCAGGACCGCGAGGTTGATCACGCGGATCGACGCGAACTCGCGCTCGCGCTTGACCGCGGCAAGCGCGTTCTGGAAGCCGACGATGCGTTCTTCGATCAGGCGACGCAGCGGCCGGACCGTCTTGCGGTCGTCGGGCAACTCGCGCAGCACCTCCTGAAGGATCGCCACCACGTCACCGATGCCGTCCAGGCTACCCTGGACATGCGCCGACGGCGCCTCGGCCCAGTCGCGGCACATCGACGATACGGCGATCAGGTGACCGGCGAGGTTGCCGCTGTCGACCGACGAGATGTAGCGCGGCTCCATGGTGTCGAGCGTATTCGTCCGATACCAGTTGAACAGGTGGCCGCGATACTTCGGCATCCGGTCGATGGTGGCGATCGTCTGCTCCAGCCGGTTGATCGTCTCCTCGAAGCCGATCCAGCCGAAATCGCGCGCCGACATCACCGACAGCAGGTAGACGCCGATATTGGTCGGCGAAGTCCGCTCGGCGAGAACCGGCTGCGGCGTTTCCTGGAAGTTGTCCGGCGGCAGGAAGTGCTGCTCGGCGGTGACGAAGGTTTCGAAGTAGCGCCAGGTGCGACGGGCAATCAGGCGCATCTCGTCGATCGCCTCATCGGAAACGACGAGCTGGTCCTCGGTTTCGGCCGACTGGCTGACGAACCAGGCAACGGCAGGCGAGAGTGCCCAGAGCAGCGCGAAAGGAATGCCGATGAACGGCAGGCCGGTGTCGGAGATCGCGGCAAGCGCCAGCGAGATCGCCGACAGCGCCGGCGCGATCCACATGGCGCGATAGTAGTCGCCAATCGTGCCGTGGCCGGCGCTCTGCACCTGCGCAGCCGTGCGCCATTCGAGCATCAGCTTGCCGCTGACAAAGGTGCGGTAGAGCGAGCGCACGATCGCATCGCCCATCATCGCCGCATTATGGGCGATGAAGACGATACGGAGCGCCACTTGCGCATTGGCGGCGCGCACTTCGGTGAGCACCGCATGAAGATGGGCGCGGGCGACGATGTCGTTTCGGCGCGGCAGGAGACCGTTGATCAGCGACAGGGTCGGAGCCACGAACAAGCTGAAGATCAGCACGATCTGCCAGATCAGAGCTTCCGTCGGCTCCATGTAGTACCAGCCCATCACCGAGGCGACGAGCCAGGCAAGCGGGATCAGCGAGCGACGCAGGTTGTCGTACATCTTCCAGCGCCCGAGCATCGACAGCCCGTTGGAGAAATTGAAGATGTAAGGCAGCAGCTGCCAGTCGCCGCGCGCCCAGCGATGCTGGCGCGACATCTCGACCTCGTAGCGGGTCGGGAAGTCCTCGACGAGCTCGACGTCGGTGACGAGTGCGCAGCGCACATAAGAACCTTCGAGCAGGTCATGGCTGAGAACGGCGTTTTCCTGGATGCGGCCCTTCAGCGCCGCCTCGAAGGCGTCGACATGGTAGAGGCCTTTGCCGGTGAAGCTGCCTTCGCCGGCGATGTCCTGATAAACGTCAGAGACGGTGAAGACGTAGGGGTCGATGCCGCGGTTGGCCGAGAAGATGCGCTGGAAGGCCGAGGCGTCACTGCCCGTGGTCAGCGACGGTGTCACCCGCGGCTGCAGCAGGCTGTAGCCGGCGATCACGTCCTGAGTCTCGGGGTCGACGACCGGGCGATTGATCGGATGGTACATCTTGCCGACGAGCTTCGTCACCGCATCGCGCATCAGGCGCGTGTCGGAATCGAGCGTCATCACATACTGCACGTTGTCCGGCACCGTGTTGGCGCCCTGCAGGAACGAGGTGTCGCGGTCACCGCGAAGTAGCATGTTCAGTTCGTGCAGCTTGCCGCGCTTGCGCTCCCAGCCCATCCACACGCCTTCCTGCTCGTTGTAGAGGCGGCGGCGATGAAGGAGATAGAAGCGCGTCTTGCCGTCATAGGCATAGCGCGCCGAGAGCTGGGCAATCTCGCGCTTGGCGTAGTCGAGGACGTCGGAATCGGCGCTCGACTCCTCGACCTTGCTGTCGGCCCAGTCGCTGACGAGCGCAAAGTAGATCTCGCCGCGCGGATTGGCCAGGTAGTGGACCTCAAGATTGCGCACGAGTTCGTCGACATGGTCGCGCTTGGAAATCAGGCATGGTACGGCAACGAGCGTGCGGGCGTGCTCGGGAATGCCGTCGATGAACTCGTAGCCGACAAGACGGGACGGTTTGACGAACAGAGTCACCAGCGTGTTGAACAGCCCCATCGCGCCTTCGGACGCCGGCAGCGCGAAGAGCAGCAGCATGATCAACTTCGCGCCGCTTGGGATATCCATCGGGCTGACGAAGGAGTAGACGGCGATCATCGCCAGGACGGTCAGAAGAATGTTCGGTCCGGCGATCGCGAACCAGTCGAGCTTGCGGCTGAAGCGGATGATCGTCTGCAGCAGCGACGGTCGGTAACCGATCTTTTTCTCGAGCACCTTGCGCTGCTTGCCGACGAGGAAGGAGCCAACGTTCGGCTCCTGCAGCGGCACTTCGGTCTCGGCCGCAGTCTCCGCCTCGCGCACCATCTCGATGGCGATCTGGGTCACCTCGTATTCGCTGTGGCCGGAACGACGCGCGAGCTTCTCGATCGTGTCGCGATACTTGTTGCGCGAGCCGAAATCGAGGGCCGCATAGTCGGACCCCTCACGCAGCGCCGCGTCGATCTTGCTGACGCTTTCGAACCAGACGGCCCAGTCGGTATCGTCGATCTCACGCAGGCTGCGGATGATGTTGCTCATCGTCGCATTGCCGGACGACAGGCGGTTCTGCTCGGCGACCAGCGCGTTTTCAACGTCGCTGCCGCGTTTCTCAAGCTGTTCCTCGATCCAGCCGATGACGGCACCGGAGGTCTGCGAGCCGTCACGCGTGCGGTACAGCAGCTGCGCGACGAAGGTGTTGTCGGCAGCCAGCGCTTCCGATTCCGCCAGCAGTGCCCGACATTTCTCCGGATCGTTCAGGCGGATGATCTGGTCGGCGATGTCGTTCGCCTTGCGGCGCATGCCGCGCGAGCGTTCGACACGGATGGCGATCCGGCGAAGGTTCTCGATCAGCACGAAGCGCAGGATCGACGGCAGCGCCCAGAGTTCGCCGATCTTGAAGGTCTCGTGCTTCTGGAAGCCCTCGACCATCGACGTGATGCTTTCGCGCGTCACCGTGCTGTGGGTGTGGGCCACATAGAGCCAGGCGAGCGCCATGGTGCGCGGGATCACCGTGCCGGAAACCGAAAGCGTCGGCAGCTGGCGATAGAACCGGCGCGGGAAATCGCGTCGGACTTCCTGGATCGCCTCTTCGACGACGTGGTGGTTGTCGAGCAGCCATTCGGCGGCCGGCGTGATCGTCGCCCCGGCCTCCACGTCCGCAGCCGTCGCCCGGTAGACGCGCAGGATCTCGTTCTCGTTCTCGCGATGCCGTGGCCGGAACTCGAACGGGAAGAATCCCGGCAGCGAGGAGGCACCCTTCACTGCGAGATCCTCACCGCATTGCCGGAGGTCCTCCATCGAGAAGAAGGTGGCGCGGATCGAATCGTTGTAATCGATCTGCTTTGCTTCCGGTTCGCGCGGAGAGGTGGGCGGCGTAGTTTGAAGCTGCATGGGTACGGGTTCTGAATCCAACCGGGGTTGATCGGCCCGGTCCTCGTTGGGTTGCCGGGTTGGCTGCGGACCTGAGAATTCAGGCTTAGCCGGCGCATTGCTAGACACGGTCATGTGTCCTCCCATTCACCGTCAATTCCCGCAAGCGGGGAACTGGCGGTAACAGGCACCGCCCTCGACTGGGCATCCGAGATCGCAAAGCCGGCGGCGCATTGGTTTTCAAGGCCGCGGTGATGCATGAAAATGGCATTTTTTAGCCGTGGTGCCAACAGCTTGCAAGGATTGCTCATACAAGTATGGACGATTTGCGCACAGACGAATTAAGCCGAAACCAGCCGCGCGCGCGCCCCCAATGGCACTTCGATACAGCTCTCTCAATTGCCCTCTTCTCAAGCTTCACCGCGGATGGCAGACGAGGCGAAACGTGAAGCGGCGAGGAAGGTTCCCTCGATTTTCAGAAAAGGGTGGGTCCGGTCAGCCCACTTGTTCGGTGATCCACTCCCGAAAGGCCAGGCTGATGGGGTTTTCGAGCTTGCCTTCGGGCACGGCGAGATAATAGCTGTTTTCGGTCTGCATCGGCCGGTCGAGCACGATACTGAGCGTGCCGGCAGCTATTTCCTGCTCGATCAGATAGCGTGGCAGCAACGCGAAGCCGAGCCCGGCTGTTGCCGCCTCGATCACCATGGAGAACTGGTCGAAACGGTTTCCGCGATAGGCCCCTCGGCCATCCATGTCATTCGCCTCGAACCATTGCGCCCAGAGCTTCGGCCGCGTGGCGAGATGCAGCAATGGGCCGGCGACGAGATCCTCGGGGGTCTCGATAGGATGGTTCACCAACAGGGCAGGGCTTGCAGCCGGAACGATGATCTCGCTGCAGAGATAGCTGCAGGTGGCGCGCGCCCAGACCGGCTGGCCATAGTGAATGGCCAGATCGAAGTTCTGCTCGTCGAAATCGAAGGGCGCGGAACGGGAAGCAATGTTCAGCACCGTGTCGGGATGGCGCTTGAGGAAATCGGGAAGCCGCGGCACCAGCCAGCGGCTACCGAAGGTCGGCAGCGACGCGATCGAGAGCGTCGAGTCCGCCCGGGCCGAGGCCATGGCCCGCACCATCAGCTCCTCGGTCTGATTGAGGAGACGGCGAACCTCGGGCAGGAACTTCTGGCCGGCATCCGAGAGGATCACCCGCTGGCGCACACGCTCGAACAGGAGCACGCCGAGCTGGTTTTCGAGATCCTTGATCTGACGGCTGACGGCGCTTTGGGTGAGATTCAGTTCGGCAGCAGCCTGCGTGAAGCTGCCATGTCGCGCCGCGCATTCGAACGCCTGCAGCGTCGTCACGTCGGGAACCAGCCTGCGGCTTAACTTCATTCCAGCCTCGCATCAACATAGTCAGAAGCAGCGCGATCAATGGCCAGTTCGATCGGATATGATCCGAAATGAGAATGACCTTGTCCTTCACCCATAGCGCGAGGCGAGCCCCAGTGAAAGAGAATAGTTTCGTATCGGCCGACGACATCCGTTCGGCCTTTTCCGCAGCCATGTCGGTCATGTACCGCGAAGAGGTGCCGGCCTACGGCACGCTGATGGAGCTGGTCGCCAAGGTGAACGCCGATACGCTCGCCGCCGACCCGGTCCTGAAGGAGCGCCTGGACGCCACGGACACGCTCGACCGCATCTCCGAAGAACGGCACGGCGCGATCCGGCTCGGCACGCCCGCCGAACTTGCAATGATGCGTCGCGTCTTCGCCGTCATGGGCATGTACCCGGTCGGCTACTACGACCTCTCCACCGCCGGCGTCCCGGTTCACTCGACCGCCTTCCGCCCGGTCGGCGAGACCGCGCTGAAGCGCAACCCGTTCCGCGTCTTCACCTCGCTGCTCCGCCTCGATCTCATCGCCGACGAATCGCTGCGCGCCGAAGCGGAAGTGATCCTCGCCGAGCGCCAGATCTTCACGGATGGCGCCGTGGAACTGGCGCAGAAGGCCGAGCGCGACGGTGGCCTCGACAAGGCGGATGCCGAGCGTTTCGTCTCGGAGGTACTCGAAACCTTCCGCTGGCACGACAAGGCCAATGTCAGCACCGATATGTACAAGCGCCTGCATGACGCCCATCGCCTGATCGCCGACGTCGTCTCGTTCAAGGGCCCGCACATCAACCACCTGACGCCGCGCACGCTCGACATCGATCAGGTGCAGGCGCTGATGCCGGAATACGAGATTGCGCCGAAGGCCGTCGTCGAGGGCCCGCCGACCCGCAAGTGCCCGATCCTGCTGCGCCAGACCTCGTTCAAGGCGCTGGAAGAGCCGGTGTCGTTCAAGGACGGCAGCGGCGCGTGGAAGGAAGGCTCGCACACCGCCCGTTTCGGCGAGATTGAACAGCGCGGCATAGCGCTGACGCCGAAGGGCCGCGCGCTCTACGACGACCTGCTTGACGCCTCGCGCAAGATCGTCCGCCCGGCCGCTGACGGCTCGAATGCCCGCGAATATGAAGCTGCCCTTGCCAAGGCCTTCGAGCCCTTCCCGGACACCTGGGCAGGCATCCGCGAAGCCGGCCTCGGCTATTTCAGCTACTCGCTGACGGAAAAGGGTCGCAAGGCCGGCATCTCCGCCAAGCGCGACATCCAAGCGCTGATCGCCGATGGTCTCGTCCAGTTCGACGCCATCGTCTACGAAGACTTCCTTCCGGTTAGCGCCGCAGGTATCTTCCAGTCGAACCTCGGCGACGGCGCCCAGCAGGACTTTGTCGCCAGCCCGAACCAGAAGCGCTTCGAGGCCGATCTCGGTGCCACCGTGCTCAACGAGTTCGACCACTATGCCGGCATCGAGCAGGCTTCGATCGAAAGCTGCATCCAGGCCTTGACCGGCGCGATCGCTGCGGAATGATGCTTCTCTAATGATCGATCAACTGCACATCGACGCGCTCGCCGGCATCCTTGGAGACAGGGGTGTCGTCACGCGTCCTGAAGACCTGGAAGCCTACGAGACCGGCGCGCGCTACGATCGCGGCCGGACCTCGCTCGTGCTGCGGCCGGCGACGACGGAGGAAGTTTCCGCCGCTGTCGCCTATTGTGTGGCGCACGGCATCGCGCTGATCCCGCAGTCCGGCAATACGGGCCTCGTCTCCGGCTCGACCCCGGATCAATCGGGCGACGAAGCCGTCCTCAGCCTCGACCGGTTGACCAAGTGCTTCGAGCTCGACCTCGACAACCGCTCGGTGCGGCTCGATGCCGGCTTCCGCCTGTCCGATCTCAACCGGCGGCTGGAAGAGCACGGCCTGTTCTTCCCGATCGACCTTGGCGCCGACCCGCGCATCGGCGGCATGATCGCCACCAATACCGGCGGCTCGCGCTTTCTGAAATACGGCGACGTGCGGCGCAATACGCTCGGCCTCAAGGTGGTGCTCGCGGACGCGGACGGCACCGTGCTCGACCTGCAATGCGACCTGCGCAAGAACAACACCGGCGTCGACTGGAAGCAGCTCTTCGTCGGCACTTCGGGCGCCTTCGGCATCGTCACCGAATGTGTGCTGAACCTCGAGCGCTTGCCGCAGCAGACGGCAACAGCGCTTCTCGTTCCGGCCAGCGGCGCGCATGTGCTGCCGCTGCTTCGGGCCATGGAAGAGCGGCTTGGCGCATATCTCTCGGCTTTCGAGGGTATGTCGAGCAACGCCGTCAAGGCGGCCTTTGCCCATGTGCCGTCTCTCAAGAACCCGTTCCAGGGCGGCAACGTTCCTGATTACGTCATCCTCGCCGAGATCAGCCGCACCTGGGCCCCACGCGAAGGCGAACAGTCGCTCGACGCCGTTCTCGAAACGGCACTCGCCGAGATCTGGGAAATGGAAACGGCGCCGCTCGCCGATGCTTTCGTCGGCCCGCCGCACGAGATCTGGGCACTGCGCCACGCCTTGTCCGAGGGCGTCAAGCACCTCGGCAAGCTGATCGCCTTCGACGTCTCCTTCCGCAGGGGTGACATCATGGCCTTCTGCGACCATATGAAGGCGGAAATGCCCTCGAAATTCCCTGACGTGACCGTCTGCGATTTCGGCCATATCGGCGACGGCGGCGTGCACTTCAACCTCGTCGTGCCGAAGGACAGCGACCTTCTCAAGGACGAGACTTTCGAACCCCGGCTTCGCGAATGGGTTTTCGCGGTCGCCGTTGAGGAGTATCACGGCAGCTTCAGCGCGGAACATGCGATCGGCCGCCGTAACCAGGCCTATTACGACTTTTATACACCAGACAAACTCAAGGACATGGCCGCAGGCCTGAAGATGCTCACCTCGCCGGCAAAGCTCGGCAGCGTGCGCTTCGGATAGGCAAAGCCAGGAAAACGGGAGTCAGACCATGAACATCGCAACCAAGAAAGTCGACGTGACCAAGGAAGCCGCAGCGCTTCTCGAAAAGATGGGCGTCGCCAAAGAACTCTACACCGGCGGCGACATGCCGTCCTATAGCCCGGTCACCGGCGAGAAGATCGGCAACCTAAAGACGGTTTCTGCCGCAGAAGCTGCCGCCAAGATCGAAAAGGCCCATGAAGCCTTCAAGGCCTGGCGCCTGGTTCCGGCCCCGAAGCGCGGCGAGCTGATCCGCCTGCTCGGCGAAGAACTGCGCGCCTTCAAGGCCGACCTCGGCCGCCTGGTTTCGATCGAAGCCGGCAAGATCACCTCGGAAGGCCTGGGCGAAGTCCAGGAAATGATCGACATCTGCGATTTCGCCGTCGGTCTCTCCCGCCAGCTCTATGGTCTGACGATCGCCACCGAGCGCCCCGGCCACCGCATGATGGAAACCTGGCATCCGCTGGGCGTCGTCGGCGTCATCTCCGCCTTCAACTTCCCGGTCGCCGTCTGGTCGTGGAACACGGCGCTGGCGCTCGTCTGCGGCAACTCCGTCGTCTGGAAGCCGTCGGAAAAGACCCCGCTTACCGCCCTTGCCTCGCAGGCGATCTTCGAACGCGCGGTCGCCCGCTTCGGCGACGCACCGGAAGGCCTGTCGCAGGTGTTGATTGGCGATCGTGCCATCGGTGAAGTCCTCGTCGACAACCCGAAGGTTCCGCTGGTTTCGGCCACTGGCTCCACCCGCATGGGTCGCGACGTCGGCCCGCGCCTTGCCAAGCGTTTCGCCCGCGCCATCCTCGAACTCGGCGGCAACAATGCCGGCATCGTCTGCCCCTCGGCCGATCTCGACATGGCGCTTCGCGCCATCGCCTTCGGCGCCATGGGCACCGCCGGCCAGCGTTGCACCACCATGCGCCGCCTGTTCGTGCATGAGAGCGTCTACGACCAGCTCGTTCCGCGCCTGAAGAAGGCCTATGGCTCGGTTTCGGTCGGCAACCCGCTGGAATCGACCGCGCTCGTCGGCCCACTGGTCGACAAGGCTGCCTTCGACGGCATGCAGAAGGCGATCGCTGAAGCCAAGTCGCACGGCGGCAGCGTCACCGGCGGCGAACGCGTCGAACTCGGCTACGACAACGGCTACTATGCCAAGCCCGCTCTGGTCGAAATGCCTGTCCAAGCCGGCCCGGTCTTCGAAGAAACCTTCGCGCCGATCCTCTACGTCATGAAGTACAGCGACTTCGACGCCGTTCTCGATGACCACAATGCGGTCGCAGCCGGCCTGTCGTCCTCGATCTTCACCCGCGACATGCAGGAATCCGAACGCTTCCTCGCCGTCGACGGCTCGGATTGCGGTATCGCCAACGTCAACATCGGCACCTCGGGCGCTGAAATCGGCGGCGCCTTCGGCGGTGAAAAGGAAACCGGCGGCGGTCGCGAATCCGGTTCGGACTCGTGGAAGGCCTACATGCGCCGCGCCACCAACACGGTGAACTATTCGAAGGCTCTGCCGCTGGCGCAGGGCGTGTCGTTCGACATCGAATAACCGGCGCACCCAGGTAGGCAACGACCATGACCATCAACCAAACGGTCAAGGAGGCGGGCTTTAGGCCCGCCTCGCGGATCTCCTCGATCGGAGTCTCCGAAATCCTGAAGATCGGCGCCCGCGCGCAGGCGATGAAGCGTGAAGGCAAGCCGGTGATCATTCTGGGCGCGGGCGAGCCGGACTTCGACACGCCCGACTACGTCAAGGACGCCGCCTGCGAGGCAATCAAGCGCGGCGACACCAAATACACGGCACTCGACGGCACGCCGGACCTGAAGAAGGCGATCCGCGAGAAGTTCCAGCGTGAAAACGGCCTCGCTTACGAGCAGGACGAGATCACGGTGGCGACAGGCGCCAAGCAGATCCTGTTCAACGCCATGATGGCGTCGATCAATCCTGGCGACGAAGTCGTCATCCCGACGCCCTACTGGACCTCCTATTCGGATATCGTCCAGATCTGCGAAGGTAAGCCGGTTCTGATCCCCTGCGACGCTTCCTCCGGCTTCCGCCTGACCGCCGAAACGCTCGAAGCGGCGATCACGCCGAAGACGCGCTGGGTGCTGCTCAATTCGCCGTCGAACCCTTCGGGTGCCGCCTACAGCGCAGCTGACTACCGGCCGCTGCTGGATGTGCTCCTGAGGCACCCACATGTGTGGCTGCTGGTCGACGACATGTATGAGCACATCGTCTATGACGGCTTCCGTTTCGTCACCCCGGCCCAACTCGAGCCCCGGCTCAAGGACCGTACCTTGACGGTCAACGGCGTCTCCAAGGCCTATGCCATGACCGGCTGGCGCATCGGTTATGCCGGTGGCCCGCGTGACCTGATCAAGGCCATGGCCGTGGTTCAGAGCCAGGCGACCTCCTGCCCGTCTTCCGTCAGCCAGGCCGCTTCGGTGGCAGCACTGACCGGGCCGCAGGAATTCCTGAAGGAACGCACGGCAAGCTTCCAGCACCGCCGCGATCTCGTCGTCAGTGGCCTCAACGCCATCGACGGTCTCGATTGCCGCGTCCCGGAAGGTGCCTTCTACACCTTCTCCGGCTGCGCCGGCATGCTCGGCAAGGTCACGCCCTCGGGCAAGAGGATCGAGACGGATACAGACTTCTGCGCCTACCTGCTCGACGATGCCCATGTGGCCGTCGTCCCGGGCTCGGCCTTCGGTCTCTCGCCGTTCTTCCGCATCTCCTATGCAACCTCGGAAGCGGAATTGAAGGAAGCGCTGACGCGCATCGCCGACGCCTGCGCGCGGCTTTCGTAAGCCACTTCGGACGGCGCCTCGGTGCCGTCCGCTCTCAAAATGTTGGCGGCGTACAGGCGCTGATCACCTCGCACGGCACTGGCCCGACGCAACGGAACCGGTGCGGCCGGCGACTTTCGAAGTAATAGGCATCTCCCGGCCCCAGGATCCGCCGCTCGTCATCGACGGTGACCTCGATACGGCCCGAAAGCACGATCCCCCCCTCCTCGCCATCATGCACCAGCGGTACCTTCCCGGTATCCGCGCCCGGCTGATAAACCTCCTTCAGAATCTGCAGGCTGCGGCCGAAGAGGTTTTCGCCGATCTGCCGATAGGAAATCGGTCCCTTGCCGATCTCGACCAGTTCCTCGGCCGCGTAGAATGCCTTGCGCGGCTTCTCCGGTTCGAAGGAGAAGAACTCAGCAAGCCCGATCGGGATCCCGTCGAGAATGCGCTTCAGCGCGCCGACTGACGGGTTGGAGGCGTTCGATTCAATCAGTGAGATCGTAGAGTTGGTGACACCGGCACGTTTGGCGAGTTCACGCTGCGACAGATTGTGCATCAGCCTCAGATGACGAAGCCGGTTTCCGATATCGACGCTCATGGGCGCACATTTCCCTGTTCAGGTTGTTCGGAATAGCGAAAACTCGCCACTCAACGATGTTATAAATCAATGCTTTAACTGACAGCAGAAAAGGACTTGTTTGGCAAATCAAATCATGGCGTCAATCGCCGACCTCAGGAGGATTCCATGAACCAACACACCAAGCCCAACGCCCCCGTACTCGACAGCTATTGGATGCCGTTTACCGCCAACCGGCAGTTCAAGCAGGCCCCGCGTTTGCTCGCGTCCGCCGAGGGCATGCACTACACCAGCACCGATGGCCGCACGATCCTCGACGGCACTGCCGGTCTCTGGTGCGTCAACGCCGGCCACGGTCGCCGCCAGATCGCAGCCGCCGTCGAGCGCCAGCTGTCGACCATGGATTTTGCCCCCTCCTTCCAGATGGGCCACCCGATCGCCTTCGACTTTGCCGAACGCCTCGCCGAGATCGCGCCCGGCCCCGAGGGCCAGAAGCTCGACCGCGTGTTCTTCACCGGCTCCGGCTCGGAATCGGTCGATACCGCGCTGAAGATTGCGATCGCCTACCAGCGCGCGATCGGCCAGGGCACCCGCACACGCCTCATCGGCCGCGAACGCGGCTACCACGGCGTCGGCTTCGGCGGCATTTCGGTCGGCGGCATCCTCAACAACCGCCGCGTCTTCCCGCAGCTTCCGGGTTCGGATCACCTGCGCCACACCCACGACCTCGGCAAGAACGCCTTCGTCAAGGGCCAGCCGGAACACTGCGCCGAGCTTGCCGACGATCTCGAGCGTCTGGTGGCGCTGCACGGCGCCGAGACCATCGCCGCCTGCATCGTCGAGCCCGTCGCCGGCTCGACCGGCGTGCTCATTCCGCCGAAGGGCTATCTCGAACGCCTGCGTGCGATCTGCGACAAGCACGGCATCCTCCTGATCTTCGACGAAGTGATCACCGGCTTCGGCCGCCTCGGTGCCGCCTTCGCCACCGACTTCTTTGGGGTAACCCCTGATATGGTGACGGCGGCCAAGGGTCTCACCAACGGCGCGATCCCGATGGGCGCTGTCTTTGCCAGCCGCAAGGTGCACGACGCGCTGATGCATGGGCCGGAAAACGCCATCGAGCTCTTCCACGGCTACACCTATTCCGGCCACCCGGCCGCCTGCGCCGCCGGTATCGCCACGCTCGACATCTACCGCGACGAGGGCCTGATGACCCGCGCCGTCGAGCTGCAGGATGCCTGGCATGACGCCATGCATTCGCTGAAGGGGCTGCCCAACGTCATCGACATCCGCACGATCGGCCTCATTGCCGGCATCGAGCTGCAATCGCGCGACGGCGCTGTCGGCGCCCGCGCCTACGACGTCTTCGTCGATTGCTTCGAAAAGGGCCTGCTCATCCGCGTCACCGGCGATATCATCGCCTTCTCGCCGCCGCTGATCGCCGAAGAGAAGCATTTCGGCGAGATCGTCTCGATCCTCGGCGATGCGCTGAAGCGCGCCAAGTAAGCCAAGGCCAGTCAAGACAACGCCGCCGCCGAAGATCCCGGCGGCGGCGCTTGCATTTGGAGGGTCGAGCAGAATCCGGCTAACGTCTCTGAGGTAGCGCCGTGCTCCTATCGGATCAGCAGCGCTCGGAAATCGTTGACATTGGTTCCGGTCGGCCCAGGGACAAAAAGATCTCCGCTCGCCGAAAATGCAGACCAGGCGTCGTGGCGGGCGAGATGCAGACGCGGGTCGATGCCAGCTGCCCGCATGCGGGCGATGCTCGCGCCATCGGCAAAGGCGCCCGCATTGTCTTCAGAACCGTCGATGCCGTCCGTGTCAGCCGCGAGCGCATCGATCCCCGAGACACCGTCGATATCGAGCGCCAGCGACAACAGGAACTCACTGTTGCGTCCGCCCTTGCCATAGTCCTTGCCCGAGATCGTCACCGTCGTCTCGCCGCCGGAAAACAGCACCACCGGCTTGCCGAAGGGGCGGTTCCTTAGCACCACTTCGCGGGCCAGTGCGGCATGCATGCGGCCGATGTCGCGCGCTTCACCCTCGATCGCATCGGAAAGGATGTGGGCCTCGATGCCGAGTTCGCCTGCCTTGGCGGCAGCCGCTTCGAGCGAAACGGCGGCAGAGGCGATGACGTGGCATTCATGACCGGCAAACCGCGGATCGTCCGGATCGGGCGCCTTTGCCGCCTCCGAACGCAGATGCCTCATCACCGGGTCGGGAAGCTCCATGCGGTAGCGGGCGACAATTTCAAGCGCTTCAGCCGCCCTGCTGCGGTCCGGAACGGTCGGCCCGGACGCGACGAAGGCCGGGTTGTCGCCGGGAACGTCGGACACCACCAGACTGACGACACGGGCCGGGAAGGCGGCTGCAGCAAGCCGCCCGCCCTTGATCCGCGAGACGTGCTTGCGCACGACGTTCATCGCCGAAATCGGAGCCCCCGAGGCAAGCAGCGCCTTGTTGACCGCGATCTCGTCGGTGAGTTCCAGGCCCTCCGGGGGAGCCGGCAACAGGGCCGAGCCGCCGCCGGAGATCAGGGCGATAACCAGATCGTCCGATGTCAGCCCCTCAACTGCCTTTAGCAATGCCTCCGATGCGGCAAGCCCTGCCTCATCAGGCACCGGATGGGCCGATTGAAGCACTGTGATTGTCTCGCACTTCTCCACCGGTCCGTGCCGCGCCACCACCGTGCCGCTGAAGGGGTGCGGCCAGAGCTTTTCGAAAGCGGCCGCCATCTGGCTTGCCGCCTTGCCCGCGCCGACGACCACCGTCCGCCCTTTCGGCGGGTCCGGCAGATGCGCCTTGATCGCCTCGTAAGGGTCGGCGGCTCGAACGGCTTCCTCGAACAGCCGGGTCAGGAAGGGGCGTGCTTCAATCATCGCCGCCACTCAGCCGGCAATTTCGAGATCATAGACGAAGATGCCGGCAACACCACCCTCGGCCGCCGCCACGATCTTGGCGCCGGTCTTGCGATGCTCCTCGTCTTCCAGATAGGCGTCGCGCGCGGTGGCATCGGTGAAATCGACGATGAAGCCCAGACCATGGCCCTTGTCCATGCCCACTTCCGGGCTGACATTGCCGCCGATATGGGCCGCCATGAAACCGGGCAGCCGTGATTTCAGCGCGACGATCTCGTCGAAGATCGCCGCCTTTTCCTCCTTGGTGATTTCGGGGCGGAAGCGGATGAAGACGCAATGGCGGATCATGGGGACCTCAACGGATATCGGCGCGGGCGCGCGGGCGGCTGTCGTTGCGTTCGTGGGCGAAGATCGCCGGCGGCAGGGGCTGGCGCTCGCGGATGATGTCGGCGCCCTTCTCGCCCATCATGATCGTCGGCCCGTTGGTGTTGCAAGAGGGAACGCGCGGCATCACCGAGCTGTCGCAGACCCGCAGGCCTTCGAGCCCGCGCACCTTGAGATCGAGGCCGACCACGGCCATCGCGTCCGTGCCCATCTTGCAGGTGCCGACGGGGTGATGATCGGTCTTGGCATTGGCGCAGCCGTAATCGAAGAATTGCTCGTCGCTCATGACCGAATTGCCCGGCAGGCGCTCCGCCAGCACGAAAGGCTTCAGCGCTGCCTGCTGCATGATCTCGCGGGCAATCTTCAGACCCTCGATCGACATCCTGCGGTCATGCGGATCCTCCCAGTAGTTGGGATCGATCAGCGGCGCCGCCGCCGGATCGGAGGATTTGAGCCGCACCGTGCCGCGCGAGCGCGGATGCAAATAGGCCGAATTCAGCGTCACACCGGCATTCTTCAGCTTTTCGACGCCGGCCTCGATACCCGAGCCGAGACCGAGATGGAACTGGATGTCCGGCGACCGGGCGTTCGGATCGGCATACCAGAAGCCGCCGGTTTCAAACAGGCTTGAAGCCACGGGGCCCGAGCGGAACAGCACGTATTGCAGGCCAGCCCATAGCGTACGATGGAGTTTCGCGACACCGTCATAGGTGTGGTCGCCGGTGCATTCGGAAATCACGAAAAGGTCGAGGTGATCCTGCAGGTTGCCGCCGACACCCGGCAGATCGTGTTTCACCGAAACGCCGACCGATTTCAGATGATCGGCCGGGCCGATGCCAGATTGCAGCAGCAGCTTCGGCGACCCGATGGCACCGGAGGAAACCAGCACTTCCCGCTCCGCCCGGATGATCTCGCTGCCCTTGCCCGTGACAACCTCAACGCCGACGGCGCGGGTGCCCTCAAGCACGATCCGCGCCACACGCGCGCCGGTGCGAACCGTCAGGTTGCGGCGGTCCTTGATCGGCGAGAGATAGGCAAGCGACGCGCTCGAGCGGCGGCGGTTGCGCTGGGTGAGCTGGTAGAAACCTACGCCCGCCTGCTGGCGGCCATTGAAATCGTGGTTGTAGGGAATGCCGAGTTCCTGGCCGGCGCGGATATACGCGTCGCAGATCGGCAGCGCCGAGACCGGCATCGAGACACCGAGCGGCCCGCCATAGTCGTGGTAGTCGTCGGCAAAGCGCTGGTTGTCTTCTGAGCGCTTGAAATAGGGAAGCACACTGCGATAGTCCCAACCGGTGCAGCCGTCCTCGGAGGCCCAGAGATCGTAGTCGGCGGCATTGCCACGCGTATAGAGCTGGGCGTTGATCGAGGAGCCGCCGCCAATGACCTTGGCCTGGGTATAGCGCAGCGCCCTGCCCTTCATGTGCTTCTGCGGCACGGTCTCCCAGCCCCAGCTTGCGACGCCCTTGGTCATCTTGGCAAAACCAGCCGGCATGTGGAACAGCGGGTTCCAGTCGCCGCCACCGGCTTCCAGCAGCAGGACGCGAACCGACGGGTCTTCGGAGAGCCGGTTGGCAAGAACGCAGCCGGCCGGGCCGGCACCGGTGATGATGTAGTCGTAGCTCATTCCCTGTTTCCCTCCGACGCCGCCATTTGGAACGTTCCAAATTTTCGGCGTGAAAATTTCAAACCCGCTCGCTGACGAGCCGCTATGCATCCTGGCTGTTTCTAGAGTCGGCCGATCGACAGGCCACCATCCGCCTGGATCACGGAGCCGGTGGCAAAGGCGAATTTTCCACCGGCAAGCCCTGCCGCGATATTGCCGATATCATCCGGTTCGCCCCAGCGACGCATCGGCACCAGTCCACCGTCGATCAGCGCGTCGTATTTTCCCGAGACGCCGGCCGTCATGTCGGAACGAATGATGCCGGGTCGAATTTCGAAAACCGAGATGCCGGTATTGGCGAGCCGAAGTGCCAGCCCCTGGCTGAAGGCGGCTAGCCCAGCCTTGGTCATGCAGTAGTCGAGGCGCTCGGGCGAGGTCATCGTCGCCGAAACCGAGGTGATATTGATGATCGACCGTGGTGTCGTACCGGTCGGATCTGTCAGCATCGACACCAGCACCGCCTGGGTGAAAAACACCGTGCCGCGCAGGTTGGTGGCCACGATCGTGTCGAAATTCTCCGGCAGCAGGTCGAGGAAATCACCACGGACCACCGAGGCGATGCCGGCATTGTTGACGAGGCAGCGTATAGGACCGAGCTCGGCGCGAATGCGCTCGACGGTCGCCGCATGCCCGCCGACATCGGCAAGGTTTGCCTCGATGTAGATCGCCCTACCGCTATCGCCCGCAAGTTCGGACAGCGTCTGAGCGGTCGTGGCGTCGGCGACGCCGAGGCCGGTGATGGCGATATCGAATCCCTCACGGGCAAGCGCGCGGGCAACGCCGAGACCGATGCCGCGGCGGCCGCCGGTGACGATGGCGACGGGACGCGTCGATGCCGTCATGTTCGGAACTCCCTGGTGGCGATATGGTCGGCGACCCTCAGCGCCTGGGCGGCAATTGTCAGCGCCGGATTGACGGCAGCTGAGGTCGGCAGGCAGCCGGCATCGACGACAAAGAGATTGGGATGATCGAAAGCACGGCAGTAGGTGTCGAGCGGCGCGTCCTTCGGGTCGGTGCCCATCCGCACCGTGCCGCACTGGTGCGACGGCGTGCGCTTGTCGAACGCTTGGGAAAGCACGATCGGATAGCCCGCAGCCTTGAAGTGCTCGCGCATCTTCGCCTCGAGACTGGAGAGCGCTTCCATGTTGGAGCGTCGCCACTGCATGATGATGCCCTTGCCATCGACCATGATGCGGCTTTCCGGGTTCGGCAGGTCTTCCGTCATCATGTACCAATCGACCGCATGGCCCGCCATGAGGTCGAAGGCGAAGCGCGGTGCCCAGGAGCCAAATCCCCTCGGCGCATTGGCCTTGAGGATATCGGCGTTGATCTTGCCGAGCAGCTGGACATTACCGAGGGGCAGGCCGTTCCTGCCGCCAGTCAGATAATAATCGTTCAGCATCAGCGTCTTTTGGTAGACGCTGTCATTGCGCTTGAACGGATTGATCGCCAGCATGGCGCTGCAATTGTGGTTCATGAAGTTGCGGCCGACCTGGTCGGACGCGTTGGCGAGCCCCTTGCCGTCGCCGGAGCGCAAGAGGATCGCAGCCGAGTTGATCGCGCCCGCCGACAGGATCACCAGCTTCGGCGACAGCTTCTTCTTCTCGCCTCGATGGGTGTAATGGATCGCCTCGATCCGCCCCCCCGGACCGGCCTCCAGCGTATCGACATGCGCCGACGTGATCAGCTCGATGTTGGGGTCATTCAGTGCAGCAGCGAGCGATGCGGTCTCGGCATCCTTCTTGCCCTTGCCCGTATTCGGAAATCCGTCCCAGGGCGTGCGCCCACCGGCAAGCCACGTGTCGATATCGACGCCGAGCGGCAAGGTCGCCGGATGCAAGCCCTGTGCCTTCAATTCGGCGCGGGCGCGGGCAATGGCCGGCTCGTCCGGCACCGGGCCGAAAGCGTAGGGCGAGCTATGGAACGGTTCCGTCGGATCGTCGCCCAGTTCGCCGCGCACCTCGAACAGTTGTTCCGCCTTGCCATACCACGGCTCCAGTTCCTCATAGGGAAAGGGCCAGGCTGGCGAAATGCCGCCGAGATGCTGCATCTCTGTGAAATCTTCGGCGCGGTAGCGCAACAGCACCGCGCCGAAGAGCTTGGAGTTGCCGCCGACGAAGTAGAAGTTTCCCGGATTGAACTCGGTACCATCAGGCTCGCGCCACATCTCCCTCGGCCGGAAATGGCCCTTGACGAAGATCGAGCTGTAGCTGCGCGCCTCCGGCGTGTCGGGCAGACGCTCGCCACGCTCGAGGATGGTGATACGGGCACCGGAGCCGGCAAGCCCCGCCGCAACGGTGGAGCCGCCGATCCCCGATCCGATGATGACGATGTCCGGCTGCTCCTGCATTGTTCGTTACGCGATCCGCTGCTGGCTTTGCGGGTCGAAGAACACCGCCTTGTCGAGATTGAACGCAAGCCGCGAAGTCTGGCCGGCCGCAATGCGGGCATCGGCCCTGAGCCGGGCAACGATTTCCTTGCCACCGAGGCGGGTGACCGCGAACGTATCGGAGCCTGCGGGCTCGACCACCTCGATCAGGCATTCGCCCTCGGCGACCACCTTGGCATTACGGTCGGCGCCGTCAGGGTCGGTGAGCGCTTCCGGACGGATGCCGAAGATTACGTCCTTGCCGGCATAGGCCGAGAGTGCGCCGTTGGCATGCGGTACCGCCAGCTTCAGCGGCTCGGCATTCGGCCGCGCCAGGGTGACGGCAACATCGGAGCCGCTCTTTTCGATCCGCGCGGTCAGAAGGTTCATTGCCGGCGAGCCCATGAAGTCGGCGACGAACATGTTGGCCGGGTTGTTATAGATCTCAGCCGGCGTCCCGAACTGCTGCAAAACGCCGTCCTTCAGCACTGCAATCTTGGTTGCCAGCGTCATCGCCTCGATCTGGTCGTGGGTGACGTAGACGATCGTCGTCTTCATACGGTTGTGCAGCCGCTTGATCTCGGTGCGCATGTCGACGCGCAGCTTGGCGTCGAGGTTGGAGAGCGGCTCGTCGAACAGGAAGACCTGCGGATTGCGCACCAGCGCACGGCCCATGGCGACACGCTGGCGCTGGCCGCCGGAAAGCTGGCTTGGCTTGCGGTCGAGCAGATGGCCGATCTGCAGCATGTCGGCGACCTGCTTGATCGCCTTCTCGCGCTCTTCCTTCGGTACGCCACGGATTTCCATGCCGAAGGCGATGTTTCCGGCGACCGTCATGTTCGGATAGAGCGCGTAGGATTGGAACACCATGGCGATGTCGCGCTTCGAGGGATGCAGGTCGGCAACCGAGCGGCCATTGATGGCGATCTCGCCCGAGGTGATCGGCTCCAGACCGGCGATTGTGTTGAGAAGCGTGGACTTGCCGCAGCCGGACGGGCCGACAAGCACAAGGAAACCACCCTTTTCGATCTCCAGGTTGATGTCCTTCAGGATCTCGAGCGAGCCATAGGATTTGCGCAGGTTGCTGATTTTCAAGAAAGACATGAGCTTATCCTTTCACGGCGCCCGACATCAGCCCGCGAACGAAGTAGCGGCCGGACACGATGTAGACGATGAGCGTTGGCAGGGCGGCGAGGATCGCGCCCGCGAAGTGAACGTTGTATTCCTTGACCCCTGTCGAGGACGAAACGAGGTTGTTGAGCGCGACCGTCATCGGCGTCGAATAGGGGCCGGAGAAGGAAGCACCGAACAGGAAGTCGTTCCAGATGTTGGTGAACTGCCAGATGACCGAGACGACGACGATCGGACCGGAGGACGGCAGCAGGATGCGCCAGAAGATCTGGAAGAAGCTGGCGCCGTCGATCTGCGCCGCACGCACCAACTCGGTCGGAAACGCCTCGTAGTAGTTGCGGAAGTAAAGTGTCGTGAAGCCGATGCCGTAGATCACATGAACGAAGATCAGGCCCCAGATCGAACCGGCGAGCCCGAGGATGCCGAGGATGCGCGCCATCGGGATCAGGACGATCTGGAACGGGATGAAGCAGGACAGAAGCAGCATACCGAAGAAGATGTTGGCACCGGGAAAGCGCCATTTCGTCAGCACGTAACCGTTGAGCGCGCCGACGATCGTCGAGATCGCCACGGCCGGAACGACCATCAGGATCGAATTGATGAAGAAGGGTTTCAGGCCCGTCGGCTGCACGCCGATCTGCGCCGTCGACCAGGCCTGAAGCCAGGGCTCGATCGTAAAGGTCTGCGGCAGGTTGAGCATGCCGCCCTGGCGGATCTCGTCGAGCGGCTTCACCGAATTCACCAGCATCACGTAGAGCGGCAGCAGCGAATAGAGCGCAAAGAGGATCAGCGCGGTGTAGATCAACGCCCGGGTGAGGCGGTTGTGCGAAATGATGTTGTCTGGGCTCGGAGCGCTCATCAGCGTTTTGCTCCCCGGATTTCGGAATAGAGATACGGAACGATGATCGAGAAGATCATCACCAGCATGATGATCGCCGAGGACGCGCCGATGCCCATCTGGTTGCGGGTAAAGGTGTAGGAATACATGAAGGTCGCCGGCAGTTCGGTCGCCTGGCCCGGGCCGCCGCCCGTCAAGGCGATGATCAGGTCGTAGGCCTTGATCGCCAGATGCGCGAGCACCACGAAGGCCGAGAGAAACACCGGCCGCATCAGCGGAATGATGATCCGGCGATAGATCGTCGATGTCTTGGCGCCGTCGATCTGCGCCGCCTTGATGATCTCGTTGTCGACGCCGCGCAGACCCGCCAGGAACATCGCCATGATGAAGCCGGTCGACTGCCAGACCGCAGCGATGACGACGCAGTAGATGGCGTAGTTGCGGTCCTTGATCCAGTTGAAGGAGAAGCTCTCCCAGCCCCAGAGATGCATGGTGTTTTCAAGACCGATGCCGGGATCGAGGAACCACTTCCACGCCGTTCCGGTCACGATGAAGGAAAGCGCCATCGGATAAAGGTAGATTGGCCGCAGGAATCCTTCGGCGCGGATCTTCTGGTCGAGCAGGATCGCCAGCCCAAGGCCAAGCACCGAGCAGATGGCGATATAGAGCGCGGCGAAGATCGCCAGGTTGCTTACCGCCCGCCACCAGTGCGGCAGCGCCCACAGCTTCGCATAGTTGCTCAGGCCGACGAAATTGTAGGACGGCAGCATCTTGCTGTCCGTCATCGACAGGAAGCCGGTATAGGCAATGAAACCATAGACAAAGATCAGGACGATGAGGAAGCTCGGGGCAAGGACCAGCTTCGGTATCAGGTCCTGCAGGCGACTGCGGCTATCCATGAACGTTCACCACTTCTGGCGCGGCCGACGGGAAGTCCCTGATATCGGCATCCGCGCGAGGTTCTGGGTATCAAAGCGCCCTTCCCCGCGTCCCATTGGCCACGGCGGTACGACGGCGCTTGCATGTCGGAGTGGGTGTCCGGGGCGCTTTAAGCGCCCCGGAACGAGCCCATTACTTCGCAGCCTCGACGGCAGCGACCAGTTCCTTGACGGCCTCTTCGGACGTCAGTTCGCCGTTGAACTCACGCGTCACGACGTCGTAGATCGCGTTCTTGACGGCAGCCGGGTTGGCATGGCCATGCGCCATGGAACCGAAGAGCTTGCCATTGGTGTTGGCTTCGGCAAGGTCCTTGATGCCCTTCTTGCCGCACGCGTCGAAATCCGTGTCCGGAACGTCGGTGCGGGCCGGAACCGAGCCCTTGACCACGTTGAAGGCCGACTGGAAGGTCGGGCTTTCGATGGCCGAAGCCATGGCGAGCTGTGCCGGAACCTTGTCGTCGGCAACCTTGAACATCGCGAACTGGTCGGAGTTGAAGGTGACGGCGCCTTGGGTGCCCGGGAAGCGCATGCAGACGAAGTCGGTGCCCGGCACCTTCTTGGCCTTCAAGAATTCGCCCTTCGCCCAGTCGCCCATGAACTGCAGACCGGCCTTGTTCTCGATGACCATGGCGGAAGCGAGGTTCCAGTCACGACCCGAGAAGTTGTCGTCGACATAGGAGCGCAGCTTCGTCATGCGATCGAAGGCTTCCTTCATCTTGTCGCCGCCGAGCGCTGCCGGGTCGAGGTCGATGAAGGCCTGCTTGTAGAAGTCCGTACCTAGCGAGAGCACGACGGCGTCGAAGATCGTCGCATCCTGCCAAGGCTGACCACCATGGGCGATCGGGGTGATGCCCTGAGCCTTGAAGTTGTCGAGGAGGGCGATCAGCTCGTCCCAGTTGGCCGGCTCCTTGCCGCCAGCCTTGTCGAGTGCCGCCTTGTTGATCCAGACCCAGTTGGTCGAATGGACGTTCACCGGCGCTGCGATCCAGTGGCCGTCATATTTCGAGAACTGCTGCAGGGCGGTCGGGATCACCTTGTCCCAGCCTTCCTTGGAAGCGGTCTCGTCGAGGTTGCCGAGTGCGCCTTCCTTGGCCCAGTCGAGAATGTCGAAGCCGAGCATCTGCACGGCGGTGGGGGCGTTACCCGCGGTGACGCGAGCGCGCAGAACCGTCATGGCTTCCGTACCGCCACCGCCGGCAACCGGCATGTCGGTCCAGGAAATGCCCTTGCTTTCCAGATCCTTCTTCAGAACGTCGAGTGCGGCAGCTTCGCCACCGGATGTCCACCAGTGCAGAACTTCCACGTTCTCGGCTGCGCGCGCGGCGGTGGCCGCCATCATCAGCGCCACAACGGCCGTCGTCGTCATCAACTTGCGCATCGTTATCCTCCCGTTTGCAAGTTTTCGAGATGGAACCTCCTTCCACCCCGGAATTCGCGCCGCTTGAGCCAGCGGCTGGCCATTTAAAACGTTATAAATTCAGCAAGTCAAGCATTCCGCCATTTTGTATTTTAGCACCTTCGGAACCGTTTGAATTTACTGACTTATATAGCACACATTAGCTTTTGCAGTGCAGCAAACCATGCCGCAATGCGAGATTTAAAACGTTTTCATGATTCGATTGCCTAAGCGTTCGCACCACGTTACAAAACCCGCTCTCGCCCGCTTTCAGGATGACTAGCATTGGCCGATCCCTCCAAGCCCGCCCACCACGAAGACAGTGGCGCCGCCGCCAAACGCGGCAAGCCGACCCTTCGCACGATCGCGGAAATCACCGGCCTTGCGGTCACCACCGTTTCGCGCGCGCTCTCCGATGCGCCGCAGATTTCCATCGAGACCCGCAAACGGGTGCGCGAGGTCGCTGACGAGATCGGCTACTCGCCCGACCGCGCCGCCCAGCGCCTGAAGACCGGCCGCACCAACGTCATCGGCGTGCTGCTCGACCCGCATGAGGAAATCCTCGGCTACGGCACCTCGATCATGAGCGGTATCGCCAAGGCGCTGCAGGGCACGGCGTTTCACCTGATCGTCATGCCGAACTTCCTGAACTCGACCAATGTCGAAGCGGTCAACTACATCACCCGCAACGGCATGGCCGACGGCCTGATCTTCTCGCGCACCGAACCGCTCGATCCGCGCGTGCGGCTGCTCTCCGATCTGGGCTTTCCCTTCGTCACCCATGGGCGCACGGAGCTTTCGACCCCGCACCCTTACGTCGACTACGACAACTTCACCTTTTCCTATCAGGCAACGAAGCGCCTGATCGCCAAGGGCAGGCGCAAACCGGCGCTGATCAGCGGTCCGGCCGACTTCACCTTCGCCGGCCACCTGCAGCACGGCTTCATGACCGCCGTGCGCGAGGCTGGCTGCGCCTACGAGATCCTCTCGGGCATCGACCTCGACAGCCCCGCCGGCGCGATCCGCGACCGCATCCGCCAGCGCTACGCCGAGCCCGATCCGCCTGACAGCTTCATGTGCGGCGGCGAGGTCTGTGCGCTTGCGACCATCACCGGCATGAGCGATTGCGGGCTGACGCTCGGCCGCGAATACGACATCGTTGCCAAGCAGACCTCGCACCTCTTGAGCGCCATCCAGCCGCAGGTCGAGACGATCTACGAGGACCTGACCGCAACCGGCGAGGACATGGGCCGGGTGCTGCTGCAGAAGATCGGCGGCGAAAGCGACGTCAGCAAGCTGCAATTGCTGCTCTGTCCGCAGATCCCATCGAGCTTCGACGCGGCCGGCTAGGCGGGCGGAACGAGCGCAAAGGACGGCGCCGCGTGGCGCTGCCTTCTGCGTCTGGTTCCCGCCCTCGATCCGCATGGTCTCTCCTCCCGAGCTCCAGTCTTAACGCGGCATCCACCAGCCGGTGCGCGCGCCCATATGCATGTTGAGTGTCTTCGTCTCGGTGTAGTCTTCCACCGCGTGCCGGCCGAGCTCGCGACCAAGACCGGATTGCCGGTAGCCGCCAAAGGGAAGCTCCGACGCACCATCCATGAAGGTGTTCATCCAGATGGTGCCGGCGCGCACGCGGCGGCCGATCGCCAGGCAGGTGTCGAAATCGCGGCTCCACACACCGGCCGAAAGGCCATAGTCGATCGCATTGGCGATGCGGATCGCCTCTTCCGTCGTCTCGAAAGTCAAGACGGAAAGAACCGGGCCGAACACTTCTTCACGCGCCACTGCCATGTCGGGCCGGACGGAAGAAAGGATCGTCGGCGCCATGAACTGGCCCATGCCGAGATCGAGCGCCGTGCCGCCATGGGCAACCGCTGCCCCTTCCTTCGACGCGGCAGAAACATAGCCGGCAATCTTTTCCAGGTGCTGTGGCGTAACGATCGCGCCGACCTGGGTTTCCGGGTCGAGCGGATCGCCGACCTTGACCTTGGCCGAAAGCTCGGCGATGCGGCGCGTCACCTCGTCGGCGATGTCGCGGTGCAGAATCAGACGCGAGCCGGCATTGCAGCATTCGCCGGCGTTGAAATAGGCGCCGAATACGGCGGCATCGATGAACTCGTCGAGATTGGCGTCCGGGAAGACGATCTGCGGGTTCTTGCCGCCGAGCTCCAGCGACACCTTCTTGAGGGTCTGTGCGGCATTGGCCATGGTGAGGCGACCGACACCGGTCGAGCCAGTGAAGGATACCATGTCGACATCCGGATGTGTCGTCATCGGCGCACCGACCTCGGGACCCGTGCCGGTGATGATGTTGACGACTCCAGCGGGAACGCCGGCGGCTTCCAGGATTTCGCCGAGCAGCAGCGTCGAGGCGGAGGTCAGCTCCGACGGCTTGACGACCGTGGTGCAGCCGGCAGCAAGCGCAAACGGCAGCTTCTGGCTGACGATCAGGAAGGGGAAGTTCCAGGGCGTGATGATCGAGACGACACCAATCGCCTCGCGCAGCACGACGCCGAGCGTGCCATCGCCAAGCGTGTTATAGCTTTCGCCGTGCAGATCGCGGGCGAGAGCGGCGGCGTAGCGCCAGATATCGGCAGCACCGCCGAGTTCACCCTTGGCCTGGCTGATCGGCTTGCCGGATTCGATCGCGTCGAGATAGGCAAGCTCGTCGGCGCGCTCGGCGATGATGTCAGCGGCACGCAGCAGCACCAGCGAGCGCTGCGATGCGGTCATGCGCGGCCAGGCGCCCTCGTCGAAGGCACGGCGGGCGGCGGCGATCGCCTTTTCGGCGTCGACTTTCGTGCCCGCCTGATAGCGGCTGACGACGACGCCATGGCCCGGCGCCACGCGCTCGATCGTGCGCCCTTCGGCACTGTCCACCCATTTGCCGTCGATCAGCATCTGGAAGGCACGGACCTTGTGGCCTTCGATCGGCTTGGGTTTCACGAGCACGGTCATTACCATTCTCCCTTGAATTGGGCTTCACGCTTCTCGGTGAAGGCGGCGACGCCTTCCTTGAGGTCTCCGGTCTTGGCGACAAGGATCGAGCCGAGCGCTTCGACCGCCGCGCCATTGTCTTCGCCATTTGCCGAAGCGATCATCAGTTTCGAAATTTCAAGCGCCGCGGGACCACGTTTGGCGACACGCGCGGCGTAGTCGCGAGCAGCCGCGAGAACCGTTCCGGTCTCGACGACGGCATCGACCAGACCTTCCTTCAGGGCAGCCTCGGCCGTAAACATCTCGCCGCCGAGCACCATACGCCTGACGATCTGCGCGCCGAAGCGGGAGACCAGCCGCTGTGTGCCCGACCAACCGGGCACCATGCCGAGGCTCGTCTCCGGCAGGCCGATCTTGATTTGGGCCTCGGCCAGGCGGATATCGGCAGCGGCGGCAAGTTCTAGCCCGCCGCCGAGCGCGTGGCCATTGAGGGCGGCGATGACAGGCATGCGCAAGGTCGCCAGCCGCTCGAACACGCGGTGGCCGAAACGCACCCAGTCATGACCGAACTCGGGCGCGTCCATGCCGCCCCAGGCCTTGATGTCGCCGCCGGCGGAAAATGCCTTGCCTTCGCCGGTGAGAATGACGACGCGCACGTTGCGATCGCCCTCGACCGTGTCACAGGCAGAGGCCAATGCCTTCAGCATGTCGATGTCGAAGGCATTGAGCTTTTCCGGACGGGCGACCGTCATGGTCGCGATCGGCCCATCCACCTCGATGCGGATGCGTCCCTCAGCCACGATCGCCTCCCCCAATCTTGCGCATCGGCTTCTTCGGCAATTCGAGACCGATCAGGGCGTCCTGGAACAGCGCGGCGTCCATGGTCTTGAGTTTGTCGGAAACGATCAGCGGGAACTCGGACTGGTCGAGAATATGCGCCTGCAGATCGACGCCCGGCGCGATCTCCGTCAGCATCACGCCCTCAGGCGTCAGCTTCATCACGCAGCGCTCGGTCACATAGGTGATGTCCTGGCCCTGCTCGATGCCGCGACGGCCGGAGAAGGTGACGTGTTCGACCTCGTTGACCAGCTTCTTCAGCTTGCCTTCCTTTTCGATCATCAGCTTGCCGTCGGCGATCGCGAGCTTGGCGCCGGCATTGAACATGCCGGAAAAGACGATCTTCTTCGCCCGTGCAGTGATGTCGACGAAGCCACCGGCACCGGCCGTCACATGCGGGCGGAAGGAGAGCTTCGAGACGTTGACCGAACCATGACGGTCGATCTCGAGGAACGAGAGCAGCGAGGCATCGAAGCCGGCACCCTGGAAGTAGGTGAACTGATAGGGCGAAGGCATGAAGGCATCGGCATTCGAGGCGCAGCCGAAGGCGAAGTCCAAGAGCGGCACGCCGCCGACGGCGCCCTGCTCGATCACCCAGGTGACGGCACCATGCAGCCCCTCTTCGAGCAGGATGCGCGGCACGTTGGCCGAGATGCCGAAGCCGAGATTGACGGCGCTGCCGGCCTGCAGTTCCTGCGCCACGCGACGGGCAATCACCTTCTGGATGTTGAACTCCGGCACACGGAAACTGTCGAGCGGCCGGAAGATCTCGCCCGAGATCGCCGGATCGTAAAGCGTCTGGGTCGTCTGCTTCTGGTCGGGATCGACGATGACGTAGTCCACCAGCACGCCCGGCACGCGCACGTCATGGGGCTTCAGCGACCCTTCCTTGGTGATGCGCTTGACCTGGGCAATGACGATGCCGCCATTGTTGCGGGCGGCGAGCGCCTGGTCGAGACCGCCGAGATAGGCGCCCTCATGCTCATAGGTAAGGTTGCCGCGTTCGTCCGCCGTCGTCGCACGGATGATCGCCACCTGAGGCGCGATCGCCTTGAAATACAGCCAGTCCTCGCCCTCGAAGGAGACTTTCTTCACGACAGGCTCGGCCGCAGCCGAGGCGTTCATCGCGCAGCCTTCGCGCGCCGGGTCGACGAAGGTGTCGAGACCGACCTTGGTCATCACACCCGGTCGCTTGGCCGCGGCTTCGCGATGCATGTCGAAGAGAATGCCCGAGGGGATGTTGTAGGCGGCCACTTCGTCTGAACCGATCATCTGCCAGATCAGCGGTGGTTCCGCGCTCGACGGACCGGAAGGATAGGAGCCGCCGATGATCCTTTTCAGCAGGCCCTTCTTGGCGATGTAGTCGACACCCTTGATGCCGCTCATGTCGCCGGCGGCGATCGGGTGCAGCGTGGTGAGATCGCGTGGGTGGCCGGTCGTCTCGAAGCGCTCGCCGATCGCCTTCAGCATCAGGTCCGGGCAACCGAGGCCGCTGGACGACGAGACGGAGACCACTGCGCCATCCGGGATCAGGGCAGCCGCTTCGGCCGGCGAGATATGCTTGTTCATCGACATCAGTTCAAAGTCCCGTTTCGATCGCCACCGCCTGGCCGGTCGCAGCCGCCTTGACCACGGCAAGGCCCGTTGCCAGCGACCAGACGCCATCTTCGCCCGTCGCCGAAGGACGGCCCTCGCCTCTGACGGCGGCATGGAAGGCGGAAAGTGCGGTTTCGTAGAGATTGCGATGATCGAGCGAGAGCTCGGTCTCACCATCGGCATTGCGCAGCGTCACGGTCCCAACCGGTCGCTGGGTCATGACCTTGCGCCCGATCAGCGAGCCCTCGGTGCCATGCACTTCGAGACCGGTGTCGGCGAAGCGCACGGTAAAGGCATCGTGGAATTGGGCGATGACACCGGAGCGGAAGTGGAGCACGCCCATGACGCCGTCCTCCAGACCTTCCTTGCCCATGCCGGCGCTGTGGCTGATGGCAACGGCTTCGATCGGGTCGTCATTGAGAATGAAGCGCAGCGTATCGGCATCGTGCACGGTGATGTCGAGGATCACGCCGCCGCCGGCATCCGGCCGCTCCAGCCGCCAGCCCTGGAGATGGGGCGGCAGATAGACCGCATGGAAGACGCGCGCGGCAATCGGCCGGCCGATCTTGCCGTCTGCGATCGCGTCGCGCATGGCCCGATGGGTGGCGGCATTGCGCAGGTGATGGTTGGTGGCGAGCACGACGCCGGCTTCTCGTGCCGCCGTCACCATTTCGCGCGCATCCTCAAGCGTCATCGCCAACGGCTTTTCGCAGAGCACATGCTTGCCGGCAGCGATCGCCGCCAGCGTCTGCTCGCGATGCAGTTCATTGGTGGTCGAGACATAGACGGCATCGACGTCGGGATCGTCGACCAGTTGCGCGACCGATGTTACCGACTTGGCGATGCCGTTCTCTTCGGCATAGGCAGCACCTCGTTCCGCGCTGGTGCTCATGACGGAGACAACCTCACCGCCGGCGGCGCGGATTGCGCCGATCACCCATTCGCGCGCAATCGTGCTTGCGCCGATCAGACCCCACCTCGTCATGCCAATGCCTCCCTTTTTCTCTCGACCGCAGCACCGCAGCTCTGGCGGACGACGAGACGGACCGAGCCGACGATGGCTTCGGGCTCCGCCTTGCCGGCCTTGATCTGCTTCAGCAGCAATTCGGCGGCGCGCTGGCCCATCCCTTGAGGATCGACGGAAACCGTCGTCAGTGCCGGCACGGCGGTCTTCGCCTCGATCACGTCGTCGAAGCCGATGACGGCAAAGTCGGCACCCGGCTCCAGCCGCCGCGCCCTGAGACCATCACAGACGCCAAAGGCAACCGCATCATTGAAGCACAGCGCTGCCGTCGGGCGGTCGGCGAGCATCATCGCCTGCTCCACAGCCGTTACCCCGCCGGCACGCGACGGCGCCGAACTGATGATCAATGCATCGGAGACCGGAATGCCGGCCTCGATGAGGGCATCGCGGTAGCCGCGCATGCGCGCCTCGAAGACGGCGGTATCCGGAAAGCCGCCGAGGAAGGCGATGCGCTGATGGCCGCGCTCGATCAAATGCCGCACGGCCGCCATGGCGCCGGCATGGTTGTCGGACGTCAGCGACGAAACTTGAGCGTCGGCAATGTCGCGCACCACCAGCACGACAGGAATGCCGCTGGCGACGAGCGGCGCAAGATCGGCAGCTTCCGTGCCGCGGGCCGGCGAGACAATCAGGCCGGACACACCGTGCTCGCGCATCGATGCGACCACTTCGCGCTGCCGCTCGATCTTTTCGCCGGTATTGGCGAGAAACTGCACGAAGCCGGCCGACTGCACGACCGTATCGACGCCGACAGCGAGCTCGGCAAAGAAGCTGTTGGTCAGATCGTTGACGACGATGCCAATGATCTTGGACTTCGCCTGGCGAAGGTTGGCGGCGCTGCGGTTATAGACGTAGCCGAGATCGCGAATGGCGGCATTGACCTTGGCGCGCGTCGCCTCGTTGACGAGCGAGCTGCCCTGGAGGACGAGCGACACGGTCGACTTCGACACGCCGGCGGCGCGCGCAATATCGATGACCGTTACCCTCTCCTTGACCACAGCATCCTCCCAATTCTCTCAGCCGCTTTCCTCCTTCATAATTGGAACGTTCCAATTTCGTCAAGAGATGGCTGATCACTTTTTTCACGTCGCCTGGCTTTGAGCAGGAACATCTGGCGTCTTCTGGTCGCGCTTTCCCATATCATATTCCATATTAATGCGCTGAAAAATAAAGATATTAACCAGAATCCGCGATTGTCGGAGGGAAGCGCGTCGTCATCCAAAATAGAATGCCGCTTGCCATTTGGAACGATCCAAAGTATTCCAAGACAAACTTCCGCGGAGGAGACCAACCCCCATGACTAGCCTGACGCTGCCGCGCCAAGACGGTTCGCTAGAAGAATACCGCCTGACGGGAACGCCGATCGCGCGGCCGCAGACGCCGCCGATCTTCAATCGCATTGCCTATGCCGCCGCCCATGTGGTCTCGGATCCGCTGCGCGATCTCGATCCCTGGGGCAAGCCGGCCATCGACTGGGATGCGACGATGGCCTTCCGTCACCACCTCTGGCGGCTCGGCTTCAAGATCGCCGAGGCGATGGATACCGCTCAGCGCGGCATGGGGCTTGCCTGGCCGGGCGCGCAGCAACTGATCCGCCGCTCGCTCGCCGAAGCGCGACAGGTCCCGGGTGCCGACCTCGCCTGTGGCGCCGGCACCGACCATCTGGCGCCGGCCGATACGCGATCGCTGGATGACGTGATTGCGGCCTATGAGGAACAGGTGGGCTTCGTCGAGGGTGAGGGGGGCAGGGCAATCATGATGGCCAGCCGGGCGCTTGCGCGCGTCGCCCGTTCCGCCGACGACTATCGCCACGTCTATGGACGCATTCTCGGCCAGATCAGGCACAAGGTGGTGCTGCACTGGCTCGGCGACATGTTCGACCCGCAACTCAAGGGCTACTGGGGCTCCGAAGACTTCGACCAGGCACTCGATACGGTGCTATCGATCATCGAAGCCAACCGCGACAAGGTGGAAGGCATCAAGATCTCGCTGCTCGACAACGCCAAGGAAGTGGCGCTCCGCAATCGCCTGCCGGACGGCGTTCTCTGCTTCACCGGCGACGACTTCAACTATGCGGAACTGATCGAGGGCGACGGCAACAGGTACAGCCATGCGCTTCTCGGTATCTTCGATGCGGTGGCACCCTCGGCCTCCACGGCGCTCGCAGCACTCGCGAGGAGCGATCTCGCCACTTTCCGCGGCGTGATCGAGCCGACCGTGCCCTTGTCGCGCAAGATCTTCGAGGCGCCGACGCAATATTACAAAGCCGGCGTCGTTTTCCTTGCCTGGCTAAACGGGCATCAGCGCCACTTCACCATGCCCGCCGGCATGCAATCCGCCCGCGGGGTGCTGCACTACGCCGACATCTTCCGCCTTGCCGACCGCGCCAATGTGCTCGACCGGCCGGACCTGGCGGCGCAGAGAATGAAAAGCCTGCTATCGACCCTCGGCGTGGACCAGGGCGCGTAAAAGAAACGGACGGCGCCCGGAGAGGGCGCCGTCGTCCTTGAAGCTGAAGCCGGGCAGGGACCGGTCGCGTGGTCAGAACGTAGCCGTCAGGCTCATCCAGAAGCGGCGGCCCTCCATCACGGTGTTGAAGTCCGTCTGCTCGACCTCCTTGTCGAAGAGATTATAGACGGCGGCATTCAGCGTCAGCCCCTCGCCGACATCGTATTTCGTGCCGATATCGACGGTCGTGTAGGCGTCGTACTTGCGCCCCTGCTGGCCGTTGATCGTCACCGGCTTGCCGTTGGTGCCGATGCGCGGGCCGGCGCCGATCTCTTCGCCATGATAGTTGACGGAGGCCCAGGCTTCGAGCCCTTCGACCGGCGTGTACCAGTCGGCCCTGAGATTGGCCATGTGCTCCGGCGTGCGCGCCAGCGCGAAGCCGGCGTAAGCTCCGGTCTTCTGCTCGGACTGGGTATAGGTGTAGCTGGCGCGCAGCGTCAGGTCGGCAGTCGCATTCCACGTCGCCGTCAGCTCGACGCCCTGAATGATCGCATCGTCGATATTGTAGTTATACCAGAGGCGGTAGTTCGGATCCTCGCTCCAGCGCATCGGATTGCCGGCCGAATCCAGCACCATGGAGTTGGAAATCTTGTCCCTGAAATCCGTGTAGAAATAGGTGCCGCCGAGAATGATGTCGCCATTGTCCCAGACGGCGCCGATTTCATAGCTGGTGCTCGATTCGGCCTTCAGGTTCGGATCGGCAATGATGACGCCGCAGGTGCCGGTCGGGCCGTAGGAGCAACCGCCGCCGCCGGTCGTATAGGCATAGCCCGGCGCGATGCTGCGGATATCGGGCGCGCGGAAGCCGGTGGAAATGCCGCCCTTCACCGTGACCATGTCGGTCGCGTTCCACACACCATAGATACGTGGGCTCACGTGGTAGCCGTACTCCTGGTGGTGATCGAGGCGCAGGGCGGTGGTCAGCGCGACGTCATCGAGCACGCGCCACTCGTCCTCGGCAAACAGCGCCCATTGCGTCGCCGAGAAGGTCTCGTTCAAGCCGGTACGTCGGCCCGGATTCTGGTCGGAAAGCCGCGCTTCGAAATACTGCCCGCCGGTCACCAGCGTGTGGCTGCCGCCGAGGTCAAACGGCGTGGTGAACTTGCCGTCGGTGACCGTGTTGCGCACCTCGGGCGCGCGTGGCTGCTTGTTGAAGCGACCGTCCGCCTGGCTGTAGTTGTAGTTCCGCCGCTCGGCCCACTCCTGCAGGATGGAGAAATCCGAAGTGGTCGGTCCCCAGCGCCCCGTATGGGAGAATGACCAATGATCGCGGTCATTGTCGTTGTAGGTGCTGACCGCGCGCGGCCCCGGCTCGATCGTCTTGCCGACATTGGCGTCACGGCGAAGCCGCGCGGTACCGCCTTCGAGGAAGAAGTCGTGATCCTCGTTCGGCGTATAGGAAAGCCGCGCCGTCAGGTCGTGCTCTTTCGAACCGGTGATGCCGGAGAGGAACCTGTCTTCGCTGCGCTTGAGGCCGCGACCCCAGATCTGGACGCCGAGGGTGTCCTTGAGGATCGGCCCGCTGGTGTAGAACGACAGTTGCCCTGAATTGCCGAAGCGCTTGTGTTGCTGCATCGTGCCGTCGGTCGTGACCGAGCCAGTCCAGGTGTCGGCGACCTTGCGGGTAATCACGTTGATGACGCCGCCCATGGCATCCGAACCATAAAGCGACGACATCGGACCGCGCACGATCTCGATGCGCTCGATCGCCGCTGCCGGTGGGATGAAGCTCTGCTCGAAACCGGAATTGCCGTTGGTACGCGCGTCGCGCGTGCTCTGGCGTTTGCCGTCGACGAGGATCAGGGTGTAGGAGCCGGGCAGACCGCGGATGAAGATGTCGCGCTCATTGGCGACGCCTGTGACCGCCACCCCTTGCGCGTCGCGCAATGCATCAGTCAGATCGCGAAACGAGCGCTTCTGCAGGTCTTCGCCCGAGATCACGGTCATGCTCGCCGGCGCTTCCTTGACATTCTGCTCGAAACCCGTCGCGGTCACCACGATCTGCTCGAGCTCGGTCACCTTGTCCTTCTCCTTAGCCTGCTGCGCCCCGGCCTCCGCGGGCACCGCCAGCGCCGTGCCGGCGAGGCAGGCGGAAACGAAACGACGTGACCATCCGGTCGAGCCGCGCTGTTTCCGCTGACCGGTCCGTTGCCGCCGATCATCGGTTTCCGTTGCCAGCCCCATCCGCTTCATCATCTTCGCCCCACATATATCTTGAGTAATGTACTCCACTTAGTTATTGGCGAAGGAGGCGGTCAACGACCCTGTTTTGGAATCGTTCTAAATTTGAATGGGCGCAAAACACGGCCTGCGAATATGCCGAACGAGACATGAGGGCGGCACTGGCATGGGCAAAGGAGCGGCGAACGAGACAGTCGAGGGGTCGGCCTCGAACGAACGCCAGACGGATCTGGGCAGGCTGCGTCTGCTCTTGGCGCTCGATGCGCTGCTCCGGGAAAACAGCGTCAGCCGCGCCGCAGCGAGCGTCGGACTGCAGCCCTCGGCGATGAGCCGCCTGCTCGGCCAATTGCGCGACGACTATGCTGATCCGCTGTTTCTGCGCACCGGTCATGGCCTGCGGCCGACACCGCTTGCCGAGTCGCTGCGACTGCGCGTGCGCGCTCTTGCCGCAGAGACCGAAGCCCTGCTTGGCGCAAAACCAAATGACGGCGGATCGACCGCTGCACAGACCGGGCACGCGGGCTGGGAAGGACGCCCCCTGACCGATGCGCCACCGCTGGCGGTCAGGCCGTGCCGCCTGCTCGAAGGCGAACCGGCACCGGAACAATTTGCTGCAAAACTCGCCGAGATCGGCGAAGACGCCGCCCCCGAACGGAGACTTGCGCGCTGCATCGCCACCGTCGGTACCGGCGCGGGCCGCAGCCGCCCCTTGAACGAAGGCGAGGCGGAGGACGCTTTGGCGATCATCCTTGCCGGCGAAGCGGACCCGGTGCAGATCGGCGCGCCGATGACAGTGCTGCACTATCGCGGGCCGACTGCGGTCGAGGTCGCCGGTTTCGTGCGCGCCATGCGCCGCCATGTCGGCGCTATCGAACCGGCAAGCGGCATCGCCGACCTCGACTGGCCCTGCTACCTTTCGCCGAAGTTGAAGACTGCCCCCTGGTTCCTGCATGCCGCGCGCCTCGTCGCAGAAGCCGGGCATCGCGTCGTGCTGCATGGGAACTTCGGTCAGGACAGCGAAGAGCGGCACAAGCTGGAGACCGCCGCTTCCGCAGCCGGCATCCCGATCTGCACGTCGATCACAGCGGCAAAGGCAACACTTGGAACCGCAGGGATCGCCTACCTGCCGCTGTCGGCGTTTGCGCCGCAGATCTATCGCTTGCTCGGACTCTATCGACTGATGGAGATGCGCATGCCGCTGAACGCCGCCATTCACCTCATCAATCCGATGGGCGGGCGGGCAAGCCTGCTCGGCGTTGCGAACCCTTCAAGCCGGACGCTCAGCCGAGACATCGCCATGCTGCTGGGGACCAAAGAGCTGACCATCCTCGGCAACACGCGCGACCACGCCGAGTTCACGCCCTATCGCCAAACGCCGGTGTTCCGCCTTGTCGGCGGTGAAGCCTGCGACCTCATCGTTCCCGCGACGATGGCACCACCGGCCGAACCGCGCACAGGCCTCAGCAGCCGCGAATACTGGCAGGCGGTCTGGACTGGGGCTGCCCGCGACGAGCGCGCCGAAACGATCATCATCACGACGACGGCATCCGCTCTCATCAGTCTGCGCAATCACGATGATTTCGATGCCGCCTGCGAAACGGCGAGGGCACTCTGGGGTAACCGGTCACGCCGGATGGCGTGACCGGAGGTTGGAGAAACTCAGGCTGCCAGGCCCTTCTTCGCCAGCATCGCATCCGGGCTCGGGAGCTTGCCACGGAAGGCCTTGTAGGCATCTTCCGGGTCGATCGAGCCGCCGACCGAATAGATGTTGTCCTTGAGACGGGCGGCCATGGCCGGATCGAAGGCATTACCGGTTTCCTCGAAGGCGGCGAAGGCGTCGGCATCGAGCACTTCCGACCACATGTAGGAATAGTAGCCGGCCGAGTAGCCGTCGCCCGAGAAAACGTGGAGGAAATGCGGGCTGCGGTGGCGCATGACGATGGATTTCGGCATGCCGATTTCATCGAGCTTCTTCGCCTCGAGCGCCATCGGCTCCGCCGTCACCTCGGCCGTGTGGTAGGCCATGTCGACCAGGGCGGAAGACGTGAACTCCACCGTGGCGAAGCCGGAGTTGAAGGTCCGGGCGGCGAGCACCTTGTCGAGCAGCGCCTGCGGCATCGGTTCTCCGGTCTGGTAGTGCACCGCGTAACGCTTGAGGATCTCTGGCACGGTCAGCCAATGCTCGTAGAGCTGCGACGGCAATTCGACGAAGTCGCGCGAGACGCCCGTGCCGGAAACCGAAGGATAGGTGACGTTGGATAGCATGCCATGCAACGCGTGGCCGAACTCGTGGAAGAGCGTGCGGGCATCGTCGAGCGAGAGCAGTGCCGGTTTACCCTCGGCGGGCTTGGCGAAATTGCAGACGTTGTAGATGATCGGCAGTTCGCCCTCGGCCCCGTTCTTCAGTTTCAGCTTGTGCTGCGACTGGAACGAGCTCATCCACGCGCCGGAGCGCTTCGACGGCCGAGCGAAATAGTCGCCGAGGAAGAGCGCCACCAGCTTGCCGGATGCGTCCTTGATCTCGAAGACACGCACATCGGGATGGTAGGCGGCAATACCCTTCTTCTCCGTGGCTGTAATGCCGAACAGGCGCGTGGCAACGTCGAAACAGGCCTCGATGATCTTTTCCAGCTGCAGATAGGGCTTGAGTTCGCCTTCGGAGAAATTGAACTTCTCGGCCCGGAGCTTCTCGGCGTAGTGGCGCCAGTCCCAGGGCATGACGTCGTGATTACGCCCCTCGTCGGCAACGAGCCTCGCAAGCTCCGCCTCCTCCTCGCGGGCACGAGTGACGGCCTTTTCCCAGACCTGCATCAGGAGACCGTTCACGGCATCAGGCGTCTTCGCCATGGTGTCGTCGAGCTTCAGAGACGCGAAATTCTCATAGCCGAGCAGCTTCGCCTTTTCCGCGCGCAGCGCCAGCATCTCGGCGATGAGCCCGCGATTGTCGGTGTCACCACCGTTTTCGCCGCGCGCGATCCAGGCCCGGAAGGCCTGTTCCCGAAGCTCGCGACTGTCAGAGAAGGTCAGGAACGGTTCGATGATCGAGCGCGAAAGGGTGACCGCGTATTTTCCCTTCTGGCCGCGATCCTCGGCCACCGCTGCCATGGCGTCGCGCAAGAAATCGGGCAGACCGGCGAGTTGTTCCTCACTCTCCAGAAACAGAACCCAGCTCTTCTCGTCTGCAAGCACGTTCTGCCCGAATTTCGCGCCGATACCGGCAAGCTTCTCGTTGATCGCTGCCAGCCGCTCCTGCTCGGGCTTATCGAGCTTGGCGCCGGACTTGACGAAACCCTTCCAGTGACGCTCGAGCACACGCGTTGCTTCAAGATCGAGCCCCAGGGACTGGCGGCCTTCCCATAGCGTGTCGATGCGCTTGAACAGCGCAGCATTCATGCCGATCTTCGAATAGTGCCGCGACATCTTCGGCGCGATGTCCCGTTCCAGCGCCTGGATCGCCTCGTTGGTGTCGGCCCCGGCCTTGTTCCAGAAGATCGAGGACACCCGCGACAGTGCATCGCCGGCAATTTCGAGAGCGACGATGGTGTTCTCGAAGGTCGCAGCAGCGGAATTCTCGGCAATCGCGTCGATCTCCGCCTCATGCTCGCGAAAGGCCGCGTCGAAAGCCGGCGCGAAATCCTCGTCCTTCACCAGATCGAAACGCGGCAGGCCCTCGTGGCCTGTCCATGAGGTGAGCGCGGGATTGAGCGGGGTGCTGGTGGTCATCAGAAATCCTTTCGCATGCGATCCGGCTCAAGACCGGGGGAGGGGCCGCCGACCTATGACATCAGGACACGGCGAAAATGAAGGTGGTTGTCGCCAGGGATGCCGTCAAGGCTTGCGCAGACCAAGTAGGCCAGGGGCGGCATGCCAGATGGCCTGGACGGCGAAGCCCATGAACAGGAGACCGGAGAGTCTGACGATTGCCAGTTCGTGGCGTCGGTAGAAACGCCGGACCACAGAGGTGCCGATGATGACGATCAGGATCAGGTCGGCAACGAGAAAGCCGATGAGCGAAACGCCAAGCAGCGCCGGCAGCGCGTTGAACTCAAGCGCGTTGGCCGAGCTGGCAAGCAGCGCCGTGAAGGTTGCAAGCGCCACCGGATATCCCTTGGGATTGGTGAGCCCAAAGATCAGACCGCGCCTTAAGGGACGTTCGACGGTCAGGAGTGCCCGGTTCTCGCCCGCCGGCCTCGCGCGGAGTGCCGTCCAGCCGATCCAGCCGAGATAGGCACCGCAGAACAGGCCGAGAATATCGAAGATCGTCGTGCCGACCGAACGCGCGCCGACGATCGCGACCAGCGCCAAGGTCGACCAGAGAACGTCCCCGGCGAGATGCCCGCCCATGAACAGCGCACCTGCCTTGCGCCCCTGGCCAGCGCCGATACCGAGCAGCGCCAGAAACGCCGGTCCGGGAATAAGGACATAGGAAAGGGCGGCGAGAAAGGCTCCGATCAGCAGCGTCTCGGACATGGCGGGTTCCCGGTTGTGTTGCCCGCATTCGATCCGGAGGCGCCGATTCCGTCAAGAGGAAAGCAAGGCACTCGATGCCGACGGTTGCAGCAGGGAAGCGGAGAAGGCGACCTGCCCCGCTCCCCATGCTCCATGTGTGGCGAATGCTGAGGCCGTCACCGTCCGCGACCGCGACCGCGACCGATAAAGGTCAGAGCATCGATGGTCGCCTGCAGCATCGCCGTTACGGCGCGGATGAATTTCCGCATGATTGCGTTCCTCTCCCGGTGGGTGAGCCTGCCCTCGGGCACGCTCGCACCGGCAGCATTCCATCTACCTGCGCAACCGCCTGTTTCTCCGGGAACGCACGGTCACGCCAGGCGCACAATTCTTTCGTCGCAATGATTTCCCTCGACACGAAGTTGCGCTAGAACGCGGCCGAGTTTTCCCCCCGCGAGAAGGACTATCCATGACTGTGCGCAACCTCTTCCTTCTGCCCGGCGACGGCATCGGCCCGGAAGCCATGGCGGAAGTCCGCAAGATCATCGCCTACATGAACGCCGAGCTTGGTGCCGGCTTCGTGACCGACGAGGGCCTGGTCGGCGGTTCGGCCTATGACGCCCACGGCCAGGCGATCTCGGAAGAGGACATGGCAAAGGCGCTCGCCGCCGATGCGGTGCTGTTTGGCGCCGTCGGCGGTCCGAAGTGGGATGCGGTGCCCTATGAGGTGCGCCCGGAAGCGGGTCTGCTTCGCCTGCGCAAGGACCTGCAGCTGTTTGCCAACCTGCGTCCGGCGATCTGCTATCCGGCGCTTTCGGCCGCCTCGTCGCTGAAGCCGGAGCTGGTCGAGGGCCTCGACATCCTGATCGTGCGCGAACTGACCGGCGGCGTCTATTTCGGCGAACCGAAGGAGATCATCGATCTCGGCAACGGCCAGAAGCGCGGCATCGACACCCAGGTCTACGACACCTACGAGATCGAGCGCATCGCCGGCGTCGCCTTCGAGCTGGCCCGCACCCGTAACAACCGCGTCTGCTCGATGGAAAAGCGCAACGTCATGAAGTCGGGCGTCTTGTGGAACCAGGTGGTGACCGAGACGCACAAGGCGAAATACGCCGACGTCCAGCTCGAGCACATGCTGGCCGATGCCGGCGGCATGCAGCTGGTGCGCCAGCCCAAGCAGTTCGACGTCATCGTCACCGACAACCTGTTCGGCGACATGCTGTCGGACGTGGCCGCGATGCTCACCGGTTCGCTCGGCATGCTGCCGTCGGCCTCGCTCGGTGCGCCGGACGGTGTCAGCGGCAAGCGCAAGGCGCTCTACGAGCCGGTGCATGGCTCGGCACCCGACATTGCCGGCAAGGGCATTGCCAACCCGATCGCCATGATCGCGTCGTTTGCCATGTGCCTGCGTTACTCCTTCAACCTCACGAAGGAAGCCGACAATCTGGAAAAGGCGATCGCCAACGTGCTCGACCAGGGCATCCGCACCGGCGACATCATGGCCGAAGGCGCACGCCAGGTCGGCACCACGGAAATGGGCGACGCCATTCTCGCCGAGTTCAAGGTGCTGTCGGCGTAACCGACGAACAGCCGCCGAAGGCGTCGACATGACGCCAGCAGGTAACCTGGAAAACAAACACCTCCGGAACCCATCCGGAGGTGTTTTGCGTTTCATGGCCTTGAATTTGCCAAACGAACCGACACATCGGGAGAAGAAACGGCCGAGGTCATATGGTGCACGACAACGCGCTACAGACGGCCCAAGAACAAGCGATGCCGCACGACCTGCAAGGCGGTGAGGCAGGATGGGAGTTTCATGAACCGACCACTTGCGGCCACCGGATGGATCATGCTGACGACAGTCGTCCTCGTGTTCGCGCTCATCCCGCTGGACCCTTTTCTGTCGCAGCGGGCGCAAGGCCTGCCAGACAGCATCGTCACCTTCAACGAAAGGATCACCGATTTCGGGACTTTCGGCTGGATGATCTATCTTTCCGGCGCCATCCTTGCGGGAGCCTTCGTGCTGCACCGGGCGGCCAGCCAGGGGCCACTTCGGCAGAAGGCGCGCACCGCCCGCGATCTTGCCGCCTACTTCCTGCTGACGATCGGCACTGCCAGCGCACTGGTGCATACGCTGAAGTTCTTTATCGGCCGGGCCCGGCCGGTACTGTTCGCCGAACTCGGCGCCTACAGCCTGACGCCGTTTGCCACCAGCAATCTCTATGAAAGCTTTCCATCTGGTCATTCGACCGCGGCCGGCGCCTTCTTCGGCGTCTTCGCCATGTTGCTACCGAGGTTCAGGCCACTCTTCCTGGTCCTGGCGCTGACGATCGGCGTTTCCCGCGTCATCGTCGGCGCGCACTATCCGAGCGACGTCGCCGCCGGGCTGCTGCTCGGCCTATGGACATCGGTGATGGTGGCGTTTCTCTTCGCCAGATACGGCCGGCTGTTTCATCTCGGCCCAGGCGGATGGCCACTCGTCGGACAAAGCCACCCGACCAATAAAAAGCCGGCGCGGAAGGCCGCGCCGGAGTCAGGAGAGCCATAGAGCTCGGGGAAGAGTTGGTGCACTCCCGGGAAATGTGCTCCCGGGAGCGCATGACTGCAGTCCTAGTCCATCGCGTGGATGTCGCGATCCTTCGTTTCCGGCAGGAACAGGAGGCCGATGACCAGCGTGATGCCTGCAAAGACGATCGGGTACCAGAGACCGTAGTAGATATCGCCCTGGGCCGCGCTCATGGCGAAGGCCGTTGCCGGGAGCAGGCCGCCGAACCAGCCGTTGCCAATGTGGTAGGGCAGCGACATGCCGGTGTAGCGGATGCGGGTCGGGAACAGTTCCACCAGCAGCGCTGCGATCGGGCCGTAGACCATCGTCACATAGATGACGAGCACGGTCAGAACCGCAATGATCGTCGTCCAGTTGACGTTGGCCGGATCCGCCACCATCGCGTAGGTGCCACCGCCGGCGATCGTGTAGACGGCCATTTCGGTCGCAGTGCCGACTTCATCCTTCGTCAGCAGCTTGTCGGCCACGAGCTTGTCGGCCGGAACCATGGTCTTCTCGCCGCTGCGGACGGCAGCGGCGTCAAGCGCCAGTTCCGGATTGGCGGCAACAAAGCCGTCAAGCTTGGATTCCGGAACCTTGGCGGCACCACGAACCAGCGGGTAGCCGGCATCGTGGAGGGCCATGTTGACCTGCTTTTCGAAGGCGCCATTGGCAGCCTTGGCACCATCGCCTGCAGCAACCGCGTCGTAGCTGTTGATCGTCGTTTCGCCGACCTTGACCGTCGCGGCCGTACCCGCGGCGGCCGTCGTCACGACGTCATAGGGTACCGAGTTCTTGGTGAGGAACGCGGTTGCGATATCGCACGAGGTGGTGAACTTCGCCGTACCCGTCGGGTTGAACTGGAATTTGCAATCGCCGGGAGCCGCGGTGACCGTTGCGCGAACGGTTGCCTGAGCCTGAGCGAGTGCCGGGTTACCGGCCCAGGTCAGCGCCTTGAACAGCGGGAAGTAGGTGAGCATGGCAAGCAGCAGGCCGGCCATGATGATCGGCTTGCGGCCGATCTTGTCGGAGAGCCAGCCAAAGAACACGAAGAAGCCCGTGCCGATCAAGAGCGAAATGGCAACCATGATGTTGGCCGACTGCCCGTCGACCTTGAGCACGCCGGTCAGGAAGAACAGCGCATAGAACTGGCCGGAGTACCAGACGACGGCCTGGCCGACGACGGCGCCGAAGAGCGCCAGTAGCGCGATCTTGGCGTTCTTCCACTGGCCGAAAGCTTCCGACAGCGGCGCCTTGGAGGTCTTGCCCTCTTCCTTCATCTTCTTGAAGGCCGGCGATTCGTTCATTTTCAGGCGGATCCAGACGGAAATACCGAGAAGAACGCACGACAGAAGGAACGGAATGCGCCAGCCCCAGGCGGCGAAGGCTTCCTTGCCGAGGGCGAACTGCACGAGCAGGATCACCACCAGCGACAGGAACAGGCCGAGCGTTGCCGTGGTCTGGATCCATGAGGTGAAGTAACCGCGGCGCCCATTCGGCGCATGCTCGGCCACATAAGTTGCGGCACCGCCATATTCACCGCCGAGCGCCAGACCCTGCAGCATGCGCAGCGCGATGAGCAGAATCGGTGCGGCGATGCCGATCGAGGCTGCACCTGGCAGGATGCCGACCAGGAAAGTCGACAGGCCCATGATCAGAATCGTCACGAGGAAGGTGTATTTGCGGCCGACGAGGTCACCCAGGCGACCGAAGACCAGAGCGCCGAACGGGCGAACCAGGAAGCCCGCGGCAAAAGCCAGAAGCGCGAAGATGTTCCGCGTCGTTTCCGGATAGGAGCTGAAGAAGGTCGCGCCGATGTAAACGGCGAGCGAACCGTAGAGATAGAAGTCGTACCATTCGAACACGGTACCAAGCGACGAGGCGAAGATGACCTTCTTCTCCTCACCGGTCATCGGACGCGTTTTTGCGTCGTCCGCTGTCGCGACATTTGCCATTTTGTTTATCCTCCACTCCAAAACAGCTTGTTGGAGCGCCCATTGGCTGGTCCGGCATTCCTCCCAAGAATGTCCGGACGTGGTGCGCCTGGTGAAGAGGATGTCAGAAAAGCGACCGCGCAGGCAGAGATGCTTTCGGCTTATGACTTTCGTCTAATGCGGCGATCGACCGCGGAGAGCCGTCCCCGAAGGCCGCGGCGCGGCGCGGCGTCTTGACTCTTCTTCAAAACCGCGTAAGAGCAGCGTCGAACGAGGAAATCACCGCCATGCGACCGATCGGTCCAGCCATCGCTGCTTTGATCCTGCCGGCTCTTGCCGCGGGGCAGGATGTCGATTTTTCGTTCGCTTGCAAAACAACGGCCAAAACGACGACGAAAACCGTCTGACGTCTCTGGCCCTCCGCTCTCTCCCCGGTTTGGCCGGGGACAGGAACCCTCGCGGCAGATCGCGCGGCTTCCCCCTCACCCGACGAGGAGAGACAGAAAAGAGAGCTTAGATCATGGGTTTCAAGATTGCAGTTGCAGGCGCCACCGGCAATGTCGGCCGGGAGATGCTGAACATCCTTTCCGAACGCGGCTTTCCCGCGGATGAAGTGGTCGCGCTTGCTTCCGCCCGCTCCCAGGGCACGGAAGTCTCCTTCGGCGACAAGACCCTCAAGGTCAAGAACCTCGAAAACTACGATTTCTCCGATACCGACATCTGCCTGATGTCTGCCGGCGGCGCCGTATCGCTGAAGTATTCGCCGAAGATCGGCCAGCAGGGCTGCGTCGTCATCGACAACTCTTCAGCCTGGCGCTACGACGCCGAGGTACCGCTGATCGTGCCGGAAGTGAACCCGGACGCGATTGCGCAGTTCACCAAGAAGAACATCATCGCCAACCCGAATTGCTCGACCGCCCAGCTCGTCGTCGCGCTGAAGCCGCTGCACGACCACGCCAAGATCAAGCGCGTCGTCGTCTCGACCTACCAGTCGGTTTCCGGCGCCGGCAAGGACGGCATGGATGAGCTCTTCAACCAGACCCGCGCCGTCTTCGTCGCCGATCCGATCGAATCGAAGAAGTTCACCAAGCGCATCGCCTTCAACGTCATCCCGCACATCGACGTGTTCATGGAAGACGGCTACACGAAGGAAGAGTGGAAGGTGCTGGCCGAAACCAAGAAGATGCTCGACCCGAAGATCAAGGTGACCTGCACGGCCGTGCGCGTTCCCGTCTTCATCGGCCATTCGGAATCGGTCAACATCGAGTTCGAAAACGAGATCACCGCAGACGAGGCACGCGACATCCTGCGCGAGGCACCGGGTTGCCTGGTCGTCGACAAGCATGAAAACGGCGGCTACGTCACGCCGTACGAATGCGCCGGCGAAGACGCGACCTACATCTCGCGCATCCGCGAAGACGCAACGGTCGAAAACGGCCTCAACCTGTGGGTCGTCTCCGACAACCTGCGCAAGGGTGCCGCACTGAACGCGATCCAGATTGCCGAGCTTCTGGTCAACCGCGGTCTCATCAAGCCGCGCAAGCAGGCCGCCTGAAAACGGCAATTGAGCAATTCGCTCCCGCCAAGCCCATTCGGGCTTGGCGGGTTTCCTGTTTCACGATCGCGGCCGTTTCGCCCGGCTTCACGTGAAACCACGAAAAAGTTACCGCCGCCTCCGGCAGGTGACACGGCCGGCGAAGGCTGGCATTTTTGAAAGCAATGAGATTCGGGCTATGACGGGGTATTTCATGCACAGGGCAAAGTGCGTAGCGGTGGGGCTTGCTGCCCTGGTTTCGACTGCAGTTTTTCCGGCGGTGGCATCCGCCGCCCAATGCGGCAATGACGGAAGCGGATTTGCTGCCTGGGTGCAGAACTTCAAGCAGGAAGCCTCCGGCAACGGCATCAGCCCCCAGGTGCTCGACCGTGCGCTCTCCGGCGTCTCCTACAACAAGGCGACGATCCGTGCCGACCGCGGCCAGAAGAGCTTCAAGCTTTCGCTCGACCAGTTCATGCAGAAGCGCGGCGGTCAGACGATCATTTCCCGCGGCAAGAAGATGAAGCAGCAGAATGCAGCGCTCTTCACCAGCATTGAACGCCGCTTCGGCGTGCCGGCCGGCCCGCTGATCGCGATCTGGGGCATGGAAACCGGCTTTGGCGGCTTCATGGGCAAGGAGCATACGCTCTCGGCCGTCTCGACGCTCGCCTATGACTGCCGCCGCTCGGACTACTTCACCGACCAGCTCTACGCCGCCCTGCAGCTCGTGCAGCGCGGTGATCTGAGCCCCGATGCACGCGGCGCGGCGCACGGCGAGATCGGCCAGACCCAGTTCCTTCCGGCCAACGTCCTGAAGTACGGGGTCGATGGCGACGGCAACGGCCACATCGACATGGTTCGCTCCAAGGCCGACGCGCTGGCCTCGACCGCCAACTTCCTGCGTGGCCATGGCTGGCAGCCGGGTGCCGGGTATCAGCCAGGCCAGGCGAATTTTGGCGCTATCCAGGGCTGGAACGCGGCGACCGTCTACCAGCAGGCAATCGCCATCATCGGCGCCGAGATCGACGGTCTCTGATCGAATCCCATTCGCGCATCTCTCCGGATGCACGATGCCTTTCGGAAGATTGCAAAGCCCGGATCGACGATCCGGGCTTTTTTGCTGGTTACATGCCCGGGCGGGAGAAGTCGCCGGTCGTCGGATCCATGACCCAGAGTTCGCCGGTCGAGATGTCGAACCAGGCGCCGTGCAGATGCAGCTTGCCCTTGGCCTCGAGGATCTGAACGCAAGGGAAGGTGCGCAGGTTGGCAAGCGAGTTGCGGATCGAAACCCGTTCGAGCGCACGCTGCCGTTCCGCCTGGGTCATGACGTCGTTGCTCTGGATCTGCTCGGCGGCAGGCTTCAGGAGGTTCATCCAGCGACCGATGAAATCGCCCGGCGACAAGGGCTCGGCATCCGGATCGAGCGCCGCCTTGATACCGCCGCAGCGGCCATGTCCCATCACGACAATGTCGCTGACGCGCAGCGACTGCACGGCGAACTCGAGCGCGGCCGACGTCGAATGGTAATGTCCATCCGGCTCGTATGGCGGCATCAGATTGGCAACGTTGCGCACGACGAAGAGTTCGCCCGGCCCGCTATCGAAGACAGTTTCAGGTGCTGCCCGCGAGTCGCAACAGGCGACAACCATCGTCCTCGGCTTCTGGCCGGTTTCCGCCAGCGCCTTGTAGCGCTTCTGCTGTTCGCTGAAGCGGCCGTTCATGAAGTTGTGGTAGCCGTTCAGAAGGTGGTCCGGAAAACGCTGCTGCTGCTTGTCCATCGATTACTCCGCTGCTGCTTCGAGCGGGATGAGCGGAATTCCGCCCGCATCACGCCCCGCCATGAAAATCATCATGACCTAAAGTTCAATCCACGATGCCACAAGGGCTGCTGCCCATGAACAGTTTCTTCTATTTGCGCCGGATCTGATTCGGATGCACCAGGCGGCGCATCTGCACCATCGCCATCGGCGTCGACAGGCTCGAAGCGTCCTGCTCGATCGTCAACTCGTCGGCGCCGCGCTTCACGCTTCGCGCGATGATTTCGAACACGCTTGCGGTCGCCATCTGCAAGGCGCGCTCTTCCGACAGCCCTTCCAGAAGCCGCGCCAGAAACACGGCAGTCAGCAGGTCGCCGGTGCCATTCGGCGGGTTCTCGACCAGCCGATGCTCGGCGAGTAGCGCGTGATTGCCCGATAGGAAGAGATTGCCGGTACCGCCGCTCATCATCGGCACCGCTGATGTCACCAGCACGCGGGCCGGACCGAGGCCGAGGGCGGCATCGAGGATCGCCGTATTCGTTTCCAGCGTCGCGCCGGCGAGCCATGCGAGCTCGAAGCGGTTCGGTGTCGCCAGGTTGGCAAGCGGCAGCAGCTGGTCGCGAATGGCCGTTGCGGTTGCCTCCGGAACATAGAGCCCGCCGGCATCGCCGATGACGGGATCGCAGGCGTAGATCAGCTTGGGACTGCGCTCCCTGAGAGCTGTCACCAGCCGCGCGACGCCTTCAGCCTGGCCGGGCGAGCCGAGATAGCCCGAAAGCACAGCGCGCACCTCGCCAACCCACGGCGCGGCGATGAGATCGTCAATCACGGACTGGAAGTCCGCATCCGAAATGGTGACGCGGGTGGAGCGCCCGTGTCCGGGATGCCAGGGAAGAATGACCGTCGGCAGTGCCCACACCGGATGCCCCAGCGTCTCCAACGCGAACACCGCAGCCCGGTTGCCGACCTTGCCACGCACGACATGGCTCGAGATGACGATGACGGCGCCGGGCAGGGAGGGCATTTCGGGCATCGACGAGTCCAATCCTTCGGTCTAGAAACTCTGATCACCCGACTGTCACCGCCCTGTCAACAGGCGATGGCAGATAGGTCCGGTGGAAGCCGCTGGCGTTTTCGTGCTTTTTCATCGATTTTCGAGCAATTTTCGCGAAATTGCCTTCGATTTAAATGGATTTAAGCTGTTTTCACGTGAAATTCTCCAATTTTTGGCTCGATTTTGCCGAAATCGGCGTAAAAAGCGGTCGCCATTAGCCATGGTTCTGATAGGGTTTGGCCTATCATGAATGGGAGAGACTTCATGGGCGTGAAATACAATCCGAAGCGGGACAGACACATCGACGCAGCAAAGGCGGCCGCCATCAAACTGGGCGTCGATGCACTGGCGCCGGAGATCCTCTTCGGTGGGGCCAGCAACGACGACCTCGATCTCTATTCGGCGGACATGCTGGCGCTGACCGCAGCCCACGCACATCGCGAACTCGCCCGCTGGGATGGTGGCAAGCCGCAGGTTTCGGTCGAGACCGTCGCCGGCATCGCACCTGCAGGTACTGAGGTTTCGGTCATCGCCGTTACCGAACACAACATGCCGTTCCTTTATGATTCGGTCATGGGTGAGATCACCAGCACCCACCGTGACATCCATCTTGCGATCCACCCGATCCTGGTCCAGGAGCCCGGCAAGGCCGCGAAACTCTTCGATCCGGAAGAACCAAGCGATCCCGCACACCGCGTCAGCCACATCCAGATCCACCTGACCAAGCTTGCGCCTGTCGAGGCCGAGCAGCTCAGCAACCGCATCCGCGACGTTCTGGAACAGGTGCACCAGACCGTGCACGACTGGCCGGCGATGACGGCGCAGCTCGACCAGGCGATGCAGGAGCTCGAAGCCTACAACGCCTCTCGCAAGAAGAGTGACCGCGACGAAGCGCTCGCCTTTCTTCGCTGGCTGCGCGACAACAATTTCACCTTCCTCGGCATGCGCGAATACACCTATTCCGGCAAGGGCGGGAAAGCGACGGTCGAGCGCGGCAAGGGAAGGGGCCTCGGCATTCTCTCCAACCCCGACGTGCGCGTTCTGCGCCAGGGCAAGGATGCCGTGCTGACCACGCCGGAGATCCTCGCCTTCCTCGAAAGCCCGGATTTCCTGATCGTCACCAAGGCCAACGTCAAGTCGGTCGTCCATCGCCGCGCCTATATGGACTATATCGGCGTCAAGCGTTTCGATGCCGACGGCAACGTCGCCGGCGAACTGCGCATCGTCGGCCTCTTTACCTCCTCGGCCTATACCCGCCAGGCGGCCGAAATTCCGCTTTTGCGCCACAAGATCGAGAAGATCGTCGACCATTTCGGCTATGATCCGCAGAGCCACTCCGGCAAGATGCTCGACAACACGCTGGAATCCTATCCGCGCGACGACCTCTTCCAGATCGATGTCGGTCTGCTGGCCGCCTTCTGCGAACAGATCAACGAACTCGGCGACCGGCCGCGCATCCGAGTGCTGCCGCGCATCGATCATTTCGACCGCTTCGTCTCGGTCATCGTCTTCGTGCCGCGCGAGCAGTACGATTCGGACGTCCGCGAGAAGATCGGCGACTACCTGAAGACGGTCTATGACGGCCGCGTCTCGGCCTACTACCCGGCCTTCCCGGAAGGCGGCCTCGCCCGCGTTCACTTCATCATCGGCCGCTCGGCCGGCAAGACGCCACGCATTCCGCAGGCCAAGCTTGAAGAAGCGGTGCGTGGCATCGTCACCCGCTGGATCGACCGGTTCGACCTGCTCGCCCGCAAGGACGGCATCGAACTCGATGTCGACAATGCCTACCAGTCGTTCTTCACGCCGGCGGAAGCCTATGCCGATCTCTCGGATATCGCCGCCTGCAAGGGGCCGGATCCGATCCGGATCGAGTTCTACAACTATCCGCGTGCCACCACCCGCGCCGATACGGCTGAGCTGAAGATCTTCCATGCCAGCGAACCGGTATCGCTGTCGCGCCGCGTGCCGCTGTTGGAAAACCTTGGCTTCCGGGTGATCAGCGAACAGACTTACGATATCGGCGTCAACGCCCACGGCGAAGAAAAGCGCAAGGTCGTGCTGCACGACATGGAGCTGATCCACCGCGACGGACATGCACTGAACCTCGACAAGAGCGGCCCAGCGCTGGAAGAAGCCTTTCTTGCCGCTTGGAACGGCACGATCGAGGACGACAACTTCAACCGGCTGATCCTGCTTTCAGGTCTCAATGCCCGCGAAGTGACGGTGCTGCGCGCCTATGCCCGCTACCTGCGTCAGGCCGGCATTACCTATTCGCAAGGCTACATCGCCGACACGCTGAACAAGTATCCGGCAATTGCCGCTGATATCTTCAAGCTGTTCGTGACACGCATGGATCCGAAGCTCGAGGAAAAGCCGCGCGCCAAGAAGTGCAACGCCCTGCTCGCCTCGATCGAGGATGCGCTTTCGGCGGTTCCGAGCCTTGACGAAGACCGGATTCTCCGCCGCTACGTCAACGCGATCGAAGCGACGCTTCGCACCAACTACTTCCAGCACGATGCAGACGGCAAGCCGCGCGCGGTTCTCGCCTTCAAGCTTGATCCCAAGCAGCTCGATGGCCTGCCGGAGCCGCGTCCATTCCGCGAAATCTTCGTCTACGGCACCGAAGTCGAGGGCGTGCACCTGCGCTTCGGCAAGGTCGCCCGTGGCGGCCTGCGCTGGTCGGACCGTGCGCAGGACTACCGCACGGAAGTGCTCGGCCTGGTCAAGGCACAGCAGGTGAAGAATGCGGTGATCGTACCGGTTGGCGCCAAGGGCGGCTTCTATCCGAAGCAACTGCCGGTCGGCGGCAGCCGCGACGAGATCTTCAAGGCCGGCACCGAAGCCTACAAGACCTACATCCGCACGCTGCTGTCGGTCACCGACAACATCGTCGGCCAGGATATCGTGCCGCCGGCCGATACGCTGCGCCATGACGGCGACGATCCCTACTTCGTCGTTGCCGCCGACAAGGGCACCGCAACCTTCTCCGACACGGCCAACGGCCTGGCGCAGGAAGCGGGTTTCTGGCTCGACGACGCCTTCGCCTCCGGCGGCTCCGCCGGCTACGACCACAAGAAGATGGGCATCACCGCCCGCGGCGCCTGGGAGACCGTCAAGCGGCACTTCCGCGAGATGGACACCGACATCCAGACGACGCCCTTCACCGTTGCCGGCGTCGGCGACATGTCCGGTGACGTCTTCGGCAACGGCATGCTGCTCTCCGAGAAGATCCGCCTGATTGCCGCTTTCGATCACCGCGACATCTTCATCGATCCATCGCCGGATATCGATGGCTCCTTCGCCGAGCGCACGCGCATGTTCGCCCTGCCGCGTTCGAGCTGGCAGGACTATGACCGCAAGACGCTTTCGGAAGGCGCGATGATCATCTCGCGTGCCGAAAAATCGGTGACACTGACGCCGCAGGCGATGGCCGCCATCGGCCTCGACAAGCAGAAGGCGACGCCCTTCGAGATCATGAACGCGATCCTGAAGAGCCAGGTCGATCTTCTCTGGTTCGGCGGTATCGGCACCTATGTGCGAGGCAGCAACGAAACGGACGCGGAAGTCGGCGACCGCGCCAACGACGCGATCCGCGTGACAGCCGAAGAAGTTCGCGCCCGGGTCATTGGCGAGGGCGCCAACCTCGGCGTTACCCAGAAGGGCCGCATCGGCTTCGGACTCAACGGCGGTCGCTGCAACTCGGACGCCATCGACAACTCGGCCGGCGTCAACTCCTCCGACGTCGAGGTCAACATCAAGATCGCGCTTGCTTCGGCCATGCGCGATGGTCGCCTGACCCGTCCGAAGCGCAACACGCTGCTCGCCTCGATGACCGAGGAAGTGGGCCATCTGGTGCTGCGCAACAACTACGAACAATCGCTGGCGATCTCGCTGACCGCGATGCAAGGGCTCGGCAACCGCACGACGCTTGGCCGGCTCATGACCCGCCTCGAGGCCGACGGCCATCTCAACCGCAAGGTCGAGACGCTGCCGACCGACCAGGCGATGACAGAACGCTACCAGGCCGGCAAGCCGTTGACCCGTGCGGAAATCGGCGTGCTGCTCTCCTACTCCAAGCTCGTTCTCTTCGATGAGTTGATCGCGAGCGAACTGCCCGACGATCCGTACTTCACGGCGACGCTGGAGCGTTACTTCCCGGCGAAGATGCGCAAGAGCTATGCCGGCGACATTCACGGCCATCGCCTGCGCCGCGAAATCATCGCGACGATCCTCGCCAACGAGGTCATCAACCGCGGTGGCCCGGCTTTCGTGTCGACTTTGACGGATGCCACCGGCTTCCTCTCGGCCGACGTCGTCAAGGCCGCTGTGCTGGCGCTCGACGGCTTTGACCTGCCGCGCATCTACGACGAGATCGACGCGCTCGACAACAAGATCGGCGGCGACCTGCAGAACATCCTCTACCAGGAAGTCGGCCGCATCTTCACGCTCGTCACCGAGCGGGCGCTGCGTACCCATGCGGCAACCGGCTCCGTCTCCGAAGCCGTATCACGCCTGGGCGACGGCCTGCAGAAGCTGCGCGCGACGATGCGGACCGCGGTCTCGGGCGAGAGTGCCGAAGAAGCACGGTTGAAGACGGCAGCCTTCGTCGAGGGCGGCGTACCGGCCAAGCTCGCCGAGGAGATTTCGGAACTGGCGCTGATGACGCTCGTGCCCGAGATCATGCAGATTGCCGCTGAAACCGGCGAGACGCTGAGCCGCACGGCCCAGGGCTACTTCGCCGTCACCGATACGCTTCGGATCAACCGGCTGCTCGCCGCTTCCGACCGTGTCCCGGCAACGGAGCAGTTCGAGGCAATGGCCCTGTCGCGGGCCGTATCGGATATCGCCGCCGCACGGCGCGATATCACCGCGGCAGCGCTGCGCGCGCAGAAGAAGGACCGCAATCCGGTTGCCGCCTGGGAAGAGAGCGAGCGCGTCCGTGTCGCCCAGGCGACGGGCCAGTTGCGGCTCCTGACCGAGAAGGGCGAAACGACGCTCGCCAAGATCACCGTCGCCGCAGGTCTCCTCAACGACCTGGCACGGGGAAGGGCGAAGTAGCAGGACGAACGCGGATGCGGGCAGTTTTTTCGCCCGCACCCTGCTCTGGACCTTTTGGAATCGGTCGAATTGAAGATAGGCTGCGCCGCGCGTTCGAGAGGACGCGCGGCGCAGTCGTTTCGGGAGGGGACCTTGCAGATTTCGGCCGAGAGGACTGAGGAATTGCCGCGGGCATCACGCGCGGGCGTAGCCGGCTGGATGCTGTTCGACTGGGCGGCGCAACCCTTCTTCACGGTCATCACCACCTTCATCTTCGGGCCCTACTTCGTCTCGCGACTGACGGAGGATCATGCGGTCGGCCAGGCAATGTGGGGCTACACGCTCACCGTTTCCGGCATCATTATCGCGGTCCTTTCGCCGGTACTGGGCGCCATTGCCGACGCGACCGGCCCGCGAAAGCCATGGATCGCTTTCTTCGCCGTCATCAAGATCATATCGCTGGTTATGCTCTGGTTCGCAGCCCCGGGCTCGCCGATCCTCTATCCGGCGATCTTCATGATCCTCGCCACGGTTGCGGCCGAGTTCTCGATCGTCTTCAACGATTCGATGATGCCCCGCCTGGTGCCGGAAAAAGACGTCGGCCGCATCTCCAACATCGCCTGGGGACTCGGCTATCTCGGCGGCATGATCGTGTTGATCGCAGTCGTTGCGTTGCTCGCCGGCAGCCCGGAAACCGGCAAGACGGCGGCCGGCATCGATCCGTTGTTTGGTCTCGATCCTGCCAAGGGAGAGGATGCGCGGATCACCGGACCGATCTCGGCGCTTTGGTACCTCATCTTCATTCTGCCGATGTTCCTGTTCACGCCCGATGCGACCAAGGCAACCATGTCGCTCGGCAAGGCAACCGTGACAGGCCTCAGGGAGCTCAAGGGCACGCTCGGCGAACTCAGGGAGAGAGCAGGCATCCTGCGCTTCCTGATCGCGCGCATGATCTTCCAGGATGGCGTGAACGGCCTTCTGGCGCTTGGCGGTACCTTCGCCGCGGCAATGTTCGGCTGGAGGACCTTGGAGCTCGGCATCTACGGAATCATACTCAACGTCGTCGCGATCGGCGGCTGCCTCTATGCGAGCAGGCTCGACACGCGGCTCGGTTCGAAAGTGATCGTCACTGCCAGCCTGATCTGCCTGACGCTCGCGACGATCGGCATCGTCTCGACAGGCCCGGGCTTCACGCTTTTTGGCCTGATACCGTTATCGACCGAGGATTCCGGCAGCTTGTTCGGTACGGCGGCCGAGAAGGCCTATATCCTCTATGGCTTGCTTGTGGGCATCGCCTTCGGCCCGGTCCAGGCCTCGTCGCGCTCCTATCTCGCCCGCAGTGTCAGCCTGGACGAGGCCGGACGCTACTTCGGCCTCTATGCGCTGTCCGGCCGCGCCACGTCGTTCCTTGCCCCTGCCTCGGTCGCCACAATCACCCTTGCCACGGGATCGGCGCGTATCGGCATGATGGCGCTCATCGCCTTCCTGGTCGTCGGCCTGCTGATCCTTCTGCGCACGCCCTATCCCGCGGATGATGGCCGCAAAAAAGCCGCCGTATCCTTTGGACGCGGCGGCTCCTGACTATCAGCGGATAACCTTAGAGTTCCGGGACAGGTAAAGGCGCTTGTCCCGGTTGATCCTAGTGGCGGAAGTGACGCATGCCGGTGAAGACCATGGCGACGCCATGCTCGTTCGCAGCCGCAATCACCTCTTCGTCGCGCATCGAGCCGCCCGGCTGGATGACGGCGGTGGCACCTGCGGCGATCGCCGAGAGCAGGCCGTCAGCGAAAGGCAGGAAGGCTTCGGAGGCAACGGCAGAACCCTTGGTGAGCGGCGTTGCGAGGCCCAGGGCCTTGGCCGCTTCCTCGGCCTTGATCGCCGCGATACGGGCGGAGTCGACGCGGCTCATCTGGCCGGCACCGATACCGGCGGTCTGCCCGTCCTTGGCATATACGATCGCGTTCGACTTCACGTGCTTGGCGACCTTGAAGGCGAACTTCATGTCTTCGAGTTCCTGGGCGGTCGGCGCGCGCTTGGTGACGACCTTGAGCTCGAGATCCTCGACCATGCCATTGTCGCGCGTTTGCACCAGCAGGCCGCCGGAGACCGTCTTGGCGGCAAGGCCCGGGATGCGCGGATCCGGCAGGCCGCCGGTCGAGAGCAGGCGCAGGTTGGGCTTGCGGGCAATCACCGCCTTGGCCGCATCGCTGACCGAAGGCGCGATAATGACCTCGGTGAAGAGCTTGACGATTTCCTCGGCAGTTTCGGCGTCAAGCTCCTGATTGAGCGCGATGATGCCGCCGAAGGCCGAGGTGGAATCGCAGGCAAGCGCCCGGCGATAGGCTTCGGCAAGCGTCGGCGCCGTCGCAACGCCGCAGGGGTTGGCGTGCTTGATGATGGCGCAGGCCGGCGCCTTCTCCGGCAGGAACTCGGCGACCAGCTCGAAAGCCGCGTCCGTGTCGTTGATGTTGTTGTAGGAGAGCTGCTTGCCCTGCAGCAACGCTGCCGTGGCGACGCCCGGACGGTTCTCGCCGGTGAGGTAGAAACCCGCCTTCTGGTGCGGGTTCTCGCCGTAGCGCATCTCTTCCTTCAAGACGCCGCCGATCACCCGGTGGCGCGGCATCGGCGTATCGAGCGCTTCAGCAAACCAGTTGGAGATGGCAGTATCGTAGGCGGCGGTGCGGGCATAGGCCTTGGCCGCCATCTTCTGGCGGAACGCATAGGTCGTCTTGCCGGCACCAAGCTCTTCGAGCAGCACCGGATAGTCGGCCGGATCGGTGACGATCGTCACATAGGCATGGTTCTTGGCCGAGGCGCGGATCATCGCCGGTCCACCGATGTCGATGTTTTCGACCGTCGTCGGGTAGTCGCCGCCCTGGGCGCGGACTTCTTCGAAGGGATAGAGGTTGATGATCGCAAGGTCGATCGCGGTGATGCCGTGCGCCGTCATGGCCGCTACGTGGTCGGCATCGTCGCGGATCGCGAGCAAGCCGCCGTGAACGCCCGGGTGCAACGTCTTTACGCGGCCATCCATGACTTCAGGAAAGCCCGTCAGCTCAGAAACGTCGCTTACCGGCAAGCCGGCCTCCGAGAGCGCCTTGTGCGTGCCGCCGGTCGATACGAGCCGAATGCCCTTTTCGTGAAGGGCGCGCGCAAGATCGACGACGCCTGATTTGTCGGACACGGAGAGGAGGGCGGTGCGGACCGTAACCTCGTTCGGGGCGGGGATTTTCTTGGAGGCGACAGCCATCACCATGCTCCTTTGGCGGCGCCGGAGGCCCGGGAGAAGGTCCGGCGATTGGGATGGCTGCCCGTTAGCATAGCTTGTCCGCCGAAGGAACCTCGGCAAAGCCATCGTGCTAAAATAAGCGCGTCAGATTGCCCGAGAGAAAGTCCACTGGATCTCCGGTTGGCGGGCAACGGCAAAGGTCACGGTCAATTGCGACGACGCACGGATACCCGAGGGATCGGCAAAGAAGATGTCCTCTTCGACCGCGAGTTCTCCGTCCTGGCAGGCAAAGAGCCAGATCTCGCCATCCGGCGCGGTCAGAAAAATCTCGCGTGCATTGTTCTGGCGAATGCTGACGGCCGGATGGATGTGGAAGCGGGCGACCGCCGTGGCGGTATTGCCTTCGTCCGGATTGCTGCCATCTGCCCGCGACAGCCGGTCGCGACCACGGATCATGCGGCCACCGTTCAGAACGCCGATGTCACGTTCGTGGATCAGGTCGAAGGCAGCGAGATAGCCATCATGACTTGCCGTCACCGACTCCAACCCGCCTGGCTCGTCTTTCCGCGCCACCGTTACCTTGGAAACGCCTGACGTCATGATCGGCCCCAGAAACCGGGACTGCGAAAAACGCGAAGAGGACGTATCGTTGACGGTGACCGTCGAATGCGCTGCGGTCGTGCGCGACATCTGCCGAAAACGATCGCCGGCAAATTTCGGTGCGCCCGAATTGACGACGAAGCGCGTCTTGCCCGAGGACATTTCGAAGGACAGGCAGCCGGCGTGGGCGCTGCGCGAAAGATCGACGGAAAGCGGGCGGCCGGTATCCATGATGACGACCGTGTTCTCGATCGCCAGACGCTCGTAATGCGCATGCGGCAATGAACGGAACGGTTCGCCTGCCGTCTCGTCATAACGCAGCACCGAAGCCAGTTCATGTGCCAGAACCGAGGTCGCGCCATTGAACAGCGCAAGTTCGCCGCCCTGATGGCGGAAAAAGCGCAGGGCCGGGTACATCCGGTCGATGCAAGGGATCAAGCGTGACGGCACGTCATGGCCGAGATTGACGTAGGTCTGCCGAAGCGGCAGCAGGTCGAGCAGCAATTCGAGCCCAGCCCGCGGGCTGCGCGAGCAATGGCTGCCATCCGGCAGGATCTGGCGGTCCAGTTCGAGGTCGAGATGGCGCGATGCTTTGCGAATGGCGCTCGGCGAAGCCGGCATGGCGACAGACGCCATGGCAAGCGCAAGCCGTACCCGAAGCCTCGCCTCGCCGTCGCGCACCGTCTCGGCGATATGGCGAAGGTAACGCACCTGAAGGGCGAGGCTCTTCAGGAAACGGCGATAGAAACCGTGTTCCGCATTGCGCAGGACGACGGGCGAGTGGGAAAGCCAGGCGATAATGCGCTGGGCGATGATATCCGGATCCCAGGCAATACCGCCGAGATCACGGCCGTGGGTAACGATCCAGTCGTCGACGATCTGGCGCAAACGCACGTAGCCAGCATCCTCGCGGATCGCACGCAGGTGTCTCAGCCATCCGAAGGAGTGGAGACGCGCCGCGAACTCGCGCGACGGCAGATCGATTTCGAACGGTGACTCGCCTTCCGTATCGAGCACGCGACCGGCAAGCGGGAAACGGCCGGCAAGAACTTCCTCGGCGACAAAGGGATCGACCGCTCTGAGATCCGTCGGTGCGACGATCAGGCGGTTGGGCGTCGAGCCGGTAAAACGCAAGGTGGAGACACGACCTATCGATAGCCGGCGCGAGACGCGGCGCCAGCCTTCACGCACATACAGGTAAGAAAGCCTCCGCCTGCCGGAAAACAACATCAACGCCGCCGGTTTCCTCATTTCTGGCACGACCGCTCAAACATCTGAACGGGCGATGGTCTCGCGCCAGCCGCCGCATGGTGCCAGAGAGACCGTTAAACTTTTATCAATCTTGTCATCTTTGATAGGCCTCTGACGCGAAAGCGTCAAATGACACGGCAGAACAGGGCCTTGAGCCCCATTTTGATCGACCCGACTACGGTCAGCGACATTATTTGCGGCGAATCACCGCCGCGTAGAAGCCATCGAGCCCGCTCGCATAGGGAGCATTAAGCGGCAACATGGCCGGCGTGGTGCGCATTTCGCCGAGCGGCGTGATCGCGTCCTCCAGCCCCGGCCAATCCGCAGCGGAAATCGCAACGCGTTCATAGGCGGCGCCAGAACCGACCACTCGCTCGACCACCTCTTCGCCCTCGAGCGGATCGAGAGAGCAATTGGAAAAGACGACGACGCCGCCGGGCTTGACGACGGTGAGCGCATGGCGGAGCAGGCGCTCCTGCAAGGCGGCGAGTTTTGCGATATCCTCCGGCCCCTTGGTCCAGAGCACATCGGGGTGACGACGCGTCGTTCCGGTGGAAGAGCAGGGTGCGTCGAGCAAGGCCGCATCAAACAGCATGTCCGGCTGGAAGTCGGCCATGTTGACTTCCTTCGTATCCGCCTCCAGGCCAAGCCGCTTCAGATTGCCCTTCAACCGGCGCAAGCGGCTGCCGGACTGATCGAGCGCCGTCACTTCGGCGCCGGCGAGGATGAGCTGAGCGGTCTTGCCGCCCGGTGCGGCACAGAGATCGACGACCCGCTTGCCGCTGAGATCGCCGAATAGCCGTGCCGGTATCGATGCGGCTGCATCCTGAACCCACCAGGCACCATCGTCGAATCCGGCTAAGGAAGGGATGGAGCCAGAGAATGGGCCGAGACGAACCGAGCCCGTCGGCAAGACGGTACCGCCCAGACGTTCGGCCCAGCTCACAGGTTCCGATTTGACCGATAGATCGATGGCCGCCGGTGTGAGTTGTGCTTCGGCGATCTGCTGGGCTTGTCCAGCGCCATAGCGGGCGACCAGGCGCTCGAAGAACCAGTCCGGCATCGCCGGCAAATCGCGCACGCTTTCGAGAATGGCATCCTTCTCGCGCGACAGGCGCCGAAGGACCGCATTCACGAGATTGGCAAAACGCCGATTGCGCGGATCCGCCTGCGCCTGTTCGACGGCAAGGTCGACGGCGGAATGATCAGGCACATCGAGATAAAGGATCTGCGCCGCCGCGACGGCAAGCACGTGATCAAGCGCACGCGCGCCCTCCGGCAAAGGCGTCTGCAGCAGAGAATTGATGGCCGCCTGGATGCGCGGCAGATGGCGAAGCGCTGAGTTCAGGATCGCCCGAGCCAGTGCGCGATCGGCCTCGTTGAGTTCGCGGTAGGCTGGGTTGCCGTGCTCGCTGTCGAGCATGCCGTCGAGCGACGTCTTGCGGTCGATGACTGCGGCAAGGATTTTAGCGGCGGCCTGGCGCGCTATCAGGCCCGGCTTCTCCAGCCCACGAGGCGCAGCGGCGGGCTTCTTCGTCTTCGCTGCGGCGCTGTTTCGGTGTGATCGTTTCGGGCGTGAATCGTTTTTGTTTTCTGCGGACATCAGGACCAGGGACCTTTGGGCGGTTCGGAACCACCGCGACCCCAACCGGTAGGAGGCACAGAGCGCGATTTGCGCACGGGATTATCAGCCCGAACCGGCGGCGTCGAGACCGAAGACATTTCCTGAGCCATCTGCTGCAGGGCCGCAATCCGGTTTTCGGTGTTCGGATGGGTCGAGAACAGATTGTCCATGCGCTCGCCGGAAAGCGGATTGATGATGAACATATGCGCTGTCGCCGGGTTGCGTTCGGCGTCGTCATTGTGAATCTGATGCGCGGCGCCGGCGATCTTCTGCAGCGCCGAAGCCAGTGCCATGGGCTTGCCGCAGATTTCGGCGCCGCGCCGGTCGGCCGAGTATTCGCGGGTGCGGCTGATCGCCATCTGCACCAGCATCGCCGCCAGCGGCGCCACGATCATGGCGACCAGCGTGCCGATGAAACCCAGTGGGTTGTTGTTTTCACGGTTGCCGCCGAAGAAGAAGGCAAAGTTGCCGAGCATCGAGATCGCCCCGGCAAGCGTCGCCGTCAGCGTCATCGTGAGGGTGTCACGGTTTTGGACGTGCGCGAGCTCGTGCGCCATGACCCCGGCGACTTCATCGTAGTTAAGCGCATGCAACAGGCCGGTGGAGGCGGCGACCGCGGCGTTTTCCGGGTTGCGGCCGGTGGCAAACGCATTCGGCTGCGGGCTGTCGATCACATAGACACGTGGCATCGGCAGGCCGGCATTTCGGGCAAGGTCGCGGACGATGCCGTAATACTCCGGCGCACTGCGCTCATCGACTTCCTGGGCGCGATACATGCGCAGGACCATCTTGTCGGAGTTCCAGTAGGAGAAGAAGTTCATGCCGGCGGCCATGACGAAAGCGATCATCATGCCGCCACGTCCGCCGATGACGAAGCCCACCGCCATGCACAAGGCGGTCATGACTGCAAGCAGCATGGCGGTGCGGACAAGGTTCATCTAAGTCTCCGGATCGTCGATGTTTCACGTGAATCAGGGTTCCCGACAGGGGAACGGCAACCTATATGATGGGTGCAAATGCCCAATTCTTCAATATTGATGCTCGAATCCGGATACCGTTCATATGCAGAACGACAATGACAACGCTCCCGATCGCCCGAAACGCCCCTTGCCGCCAGCGGCCATACGCGCGCTGAAGGAAGCCGAAGAGCGGCGTCAGGCGGAAATCAAGAAGGAATTGCCTCCGGAAATCGGCGGGCGCGGCGGTGAAGATCCTGCCCGTTACGGCGACTGGGAGATCAAGGGCAGGGCGATCGACTTCTGAGTTTGGGGCTGCGAGCGGTCGGTCTTTTTAGCTGCGATCTGAATCCGGCTCACTAAGTCGTAATGTACGCAAAACGCCGCGCGTCGCGACGCCGAAAGTCTCTTGCGAAACTTGTTTACTCAGTCGAAACGGCCGCTGCACATACGCAATGTGCAGCGGCCGTTAATGTTAGGCCTTGTTCTGGCGGTTGGCGATCAGATCGTCGACGACAGCCGGATCGGCAAGCGTCGAAGTATCGCCGAGCGCGCCGAAATCGTCTTCGGCGATCTTGCGCAGGATACGCCGCATGATCTTGCCTGAGCGGGTCTTCGGCAGGCCCGGCGCAAACTGGATCTTGTCGGGCGTGGCGATCGGTCCGATTTCCGAACGCACGTGCTTCACCAGGGCAGCGCGGAGATCGTCGTTGCCGATTTCGCCGGCCATCAGTGAGACATAGCAGTAGATGCCCTGACCCTTGATCGGATGCGGATAACCGACGACGGCGGCTTCCGAGACGAGGTGATGCGATACCAGCGCGGATTCGACTTCTGCCGTGCCGAGGCGGTGGCCGGAGACGTTGAGAACGTCGTCGACGCGACCGGTGATCCAGTAGTAGCCATCCTCATCGCGGCGGCAGCCGTCTCCGGTGAAATACTTGCCCTTGTAGGTGGCAAAGTAGGTCTGGCCGAAGCGCGCGTGATCGCCGTAGATCGTGCGCATCTGGCCCGGCCAACTGTCGGTGATGCAGAGGTTGCCGTCAGCAGCGCCCTCGAGCACGTTGCCCTCATTGTCGACGAGCTGCGGCTGCACGCCGAAGAACGGCCGGGTGGCGGAACCGGGCTTGAGATCGGTCGCGCCCGGCAGCGGCGTAATCAGAATGCCGCCGGTCTCCGTCTGCCACCAGGTATCGACGATCGGCGACTTCTGTTCGCCGACGACGTTGTAGTACCATTCCCAGGCTTCCGGGTTGATCGGCTCACCGACCGAGCCGAGCAGGCGGAGCGACGAGCGCGAGGCGCGCTTGACGAAATCATCACCGGCACCCATCAGCGAGCGAATCGCCGTCGGCGCCGTGTAGAAGACGTTGACCTTGTGCTTGTCGACCACTTCCCAGAAGCGTCCGGCATCCGGGAAATTCGGAACACCTTCGAACATCACGGTCGTCGCGGCATTCGCGAGCGGGCCGTAGACGATATAGGAATGGCCCGTGACCCAGCCGACATCGGCCGTGCACCAGTAGACCTCGCCGTCACGGTAGTCGAAGACATATTCATGCGTCATCGACGCGTAGACGAGGTAACCGCCGGTCGTGTGCAGCACGCCCTTCGGCTTGCCGGTCGAGCCCGAAGTATAGAGGATGAACAGCGGATCCTCCGCCTTCATCTTCGCCGGCTCGCAATGCGGCTTCACCGTGGCAATTTCCTGGTGGTACCAGAGGTCACGACCTGGCGCCCAGGCGGTCTTGCCGCCGGTGCGGCGCACCACGAGCACCTTGTTGACGATGACATGCTGCTTGGCCGCGATATCGATCGCCGTGTCAGTGTTTTCCTTGAGCGGTACCGGCTTGCCGCCGCGCACGCCCTCATCGCAGGTGATGACGAAGGTGCTCTCGCAGTCGACGATACGGCCAGCAAGCGCGTCCGGCGAGAAACCGCCGAAGACGACCGAATGGATCGCGCCGATACGCGAGCAGGCGAGCATCGCATAGGCCGCTTCCGGGATCATGGGCATGTAGATGGTGACGCGGTCGCCCTTCTTCACACCGTGCTTCTTCAGCACGTTTGCGAGGCGACAAACCTGCTCGTAAAGCTGGTTGTAGGTGATCTTCTTGTCGATATAGGGGTTGTCGCCCTCCCAGATGATCGCGGTCTTCTCGCCATGCGTCTTCAGGTGGCGGTCGATACAGTTGTAGGAGACGTTTGTCAGGCCATCTTCATACCACTTGATCGAAACCTTGCCCTTGAACGAAGTGTTCTTGACCTTGGTATAAGGCTTGAACCAATCGATCCGTTTGCCGTGCTTGCCCCAGAACTTTGCCGGGTCCGAAACGCTCTCCTCATACCACTTCAGGTAAGTGGCATTGTCGAGCAGCGTCCGGCTCTTGGCAGACTTCAACACCGGATAGATCTTGGCGGACATATTTTCCTCCCTACGCATTCCTAGTGCGGCTCGCCACTCCCAGGGCCAGCCCGTTTCGCGGACATACATAGCAGGTCAAATGCCCGCCGCAATTAGACAAAAGGACATTTGGAACTGAAGAATTGCAATTTTGAGACAAGGACGGTATAGAGGCCCACATTTCCCGGAAATCAGTGGTAGACTCCACGGCCCGCGACACCGGCGCGGCGGACAAAAGGACTATATCCATGGCTCAGCAACTGCTTATGCCCAAGGCAACAGCCGTCTGGCTCGTTGACAATACCGCGCTGTCCTTCGACCAGATCGCGCAGTTTTGCAAGCTGCACCCGCTTGAAGTAAAGGCGATCGCCGACGGTGAATCCGCGCAGGGCATCAAGGGCCTTGACCCGATTGCCACGGGCCAGCTTTCGCGTGACGAAATCGCTCGCGCAGAAGGAAACCCCAACCACAAGCTGAAGCTTTCCGAGCCGAAGGTCCGCGTCCCTGACTCGAAGCGCAAGGGTCCGCGCTACACGCCGGTTTCCAAGCGCCAGGATCGCCCGAACGCCATTCTCTGGCTGGTTCGCAACCATCCGGAGTTGAAGGACGCGCAGATTTCGCGTCTCGTCGGCACCACCAAGTCGACGATCGAGCAGATCCGTGAGCGTACCCACTGGAACTCCGCCAACCTGACGCCGATGGATCCGGTGACCCTCGGCCTGTGCTCGCAGATCGACCTCGACCTCGAAGTCGAACGCGCCTCCAAGGGCCGTCCGCTGCCGACGGCCGCCGAGCTCGGCGCGACGCTGGAATCGGCTCAGGAGACCGAAAAGCTGGGCTTCAGCTACGAGCGCGAGGAAGAGAAGGAAATCGACGCCGATGCCGTCTTCGCCAAGCTCAAGTCGCTGAAGTCGGACCGCAAGGACGAGGACGAAGACGATCACTACTGATCGCCGTCCAGCGCGATGAAAAAAGCCCGGATCGTCGATCCGGGCTTTTTTGTTGGCCGATGTTCAATAGGTGTTCAGTAAGCCGAACCGGATGCATCATTGAGGTTGTGGCGCTCGGTCCCCTTGAGCGGCGGGTTGAAGATGCTGACGAGGATCAGGTCCTCGTCCTTGCCGCCGCGCAGATAGTGTTTGTCGTGCTGGTCGAGCACGTAGATGTCGCCCTTGTTGATCGGGAAGATCTTGCCCTGCATATCTTCGACCTCCCCGTGGCCGGCGATGCAGTAGCACGCCTCCAGATGATTGCGGTACTCCAGCAGCGACACCGTGCCGGCGCGCACCACTGTGTGGCATACGGTGAAGCCCATGCCATCCTTCTCGGTAAGCAGCCGATGGCTGGTGCCGCTGCCCCATTCGACGAAATGATCGGTTGCTTCGATCTGCTGCAGGCTGCGCACGAACATGGGCCTCTCCATCTGTAAGGATTTCTAATGTTTTCTGGCGGGGCTTCCGCCCCATTGCCGTGACAGAACCAGTATCTGTTGACAGCGGCAGCCAATCAAACGACGATTCCTCAAGGCATTGATGAGGAAAACTTACAGATGATCCTGCCACCACTCGGCATGCTGCGCGCCTTCGAAGCCGCGGCGCGCTTGGCAAGTTTCTCCCGCGCCGGCGACGAACTGCATGTGACGCATGCAGCCATCAGCCACCAGATCCGTCTGCTGGAGGAGTGGTTCGGCCGGCCGCTCTTCGTGCGGGAGAAGCGTGGCGTGCGGCTGGCAGCGGAGGCTGAGAGCCTGGCAGCGGCGCTGACCTCGGCATTCGAGCGCATCGCTGCGGAAACGGAGGTCCTACGACTGAATGCCAAGGCGCAAGTGAGCGTCGCCTGTATTCCCTCGATCGCCACCCGCTGGCTGATCCCGGCGCTCGGTGAATTTCTCGGCCGCCATCCCGAAGTCGACGTCAAGGTCGTCTACGCCATGGCCGAACAGCAATTGCGCGAAACCGGCTGCGACATCCTCATCACGCTCGGCGCCGATACGAGCGAAGGGACGCGGTCAGATCGACTGTTTTCGCGAATCAATCGGCCGGTTGCGAGCCCGCGCTACATCGAACGGAAAGGTGAGTTGAGGGCAGCGCAGGCGATCGCTTCCGCCGATCTGCTGCACGACGAGACAACCTCGCGCTGGCGCGACTGGTTCGCCCGGGCAGGGGTGGCGGCGGGACAAAACCTGCGGGGTCCGATCTTCCAGGACTTCAACCTGCTCGCCACGGCCGTCATCGCCGGCCATGGCGTCGCCCTTTGCCCGGTTGAGGTCTTTCGGCGTGAAATCGAGAGCGGCGACCTCGTGATACTTTCCGATATCGCCACTCTCGAAGACGAGAGCTACTTTCTCATCACCAAGACCGCATGCTCAAAGGCCGTGTCGGCCTTCAGCAACTGGTTTGCGACCGTTGTCAGGTCGTGATGCGAGCGCCGTGGCGCTCACATCATAAGCCGGCTCAGCAAGCCTCTAGATGCCGATGCCGCGGCCATGCAAAGCCACGGTGATCTCGTCGAGGATAACCGGATCGTCGATCGTCGCCGGCATTTTCCAGGGTTGGCGATCGGCGATCTTCTGGATCGTGGCCCTGAGGATCTTGCCCGATCGCGTCTTCGGCAGCCGCTTGACGCAAATCGCCATGCGGAAAGCCGCCACCGGCCCGATGCGCTCGCGCACGAGGCTGATCACTTCGCGTTCGATTTCCGATGTTTCACGGGAAACATTGGAATTGATGACGAGGAAACCGGCTGGCACCTGACCCTTCAAGTCATCGGCGATGCCGATGACCGCGCATTCGGCAACGTCAGGATGGCTGGCACAGACCTCCTCCATCGCTCCAGTGGAGAGGCGGTGACCGGCAACGTTGATGATATCGTCGGTGCGCGCCATGATGAAGATATAGCCGTCCTCGTCGAGATAACCGGCATCGGCGGTCTTGTAGTAACCGGGGAACTCTTCGAGATAGGCCGCGCGGAAACGATGGTCGGCATTCCAGAGCGTCGGCAGGCAGCCGGGCGGCAGCGGCAGTTTTACAACGACATTGCCGAGCGTGCCCGGGCCGACCGGATGTCCGGCATCATCGAGAATCTGAACATCGTAGCCCGGCAACGGAACCGCCGGAGAACCGTACTTGACCGGCAGCAAGCCGAGACCCATGGGATTGCCGGCCACGGGCCAACCGGTCTCCGTCTGCCACCAGTGGTCGATAACGGGCACCCCAAGCGCTTTCTCCGCCCAGCGGATCGTATCGGGATCCGCGCGCTCACCGGCAAGGAACAGCGCACGGAAGCGCGACAGGTCATAACGGCCGACATAGGATGCGTCGGGATCGTCCTTGCGGATCGCCCGCAATGCCGTCGGCGCCGTGAACATCACCACGACGCCGTGCTCGGCTATGATCCGCCAATAGGTTCCGGGATCGGGCGTGCCGACCGGCTTGCCTTCGAAGAGGATCGAGGTGCTGCCGTTAAGCAGCGGGCCATAGACGATGTAGGAATGGCCAACGACCCAGCCGATGTCGGAGGCAGCCCAGAACACTTCGCCCGGCTGGACGCCAAAGAAGTTCTCCATCGACCATTTGAGCGCGACCATGTGGCCGCCATTGTCACGCACAACACCCTTGGGCTGGCCGGTCGTGCCCGACGTGTAGAGTACATAAAGCGGATCGGTGGAGGCAACGGGCGTGCACCCGACCTGTTCACCCGCCTGCTTTGCAGCCGCCAGCGCCGCAGCGAAATCGATGTCCCGTCCCTCGGTCATGGCGGCTTGCGCCATTTCCCGCTGGAAGACGAGGCAATGCGCCGGCTTGTGGGTCGCGATCTCGAGCGCTGCGTCGAGCAGCGGCTTGTAGGCGACAGTACGGCCAGGTTCGATGCCGCAGCTGGCGGAAACCACGAGTTTCGCCTGGCAATCATCAATGCGCACCGCCAGCTCGTTGGCGGCAAAACCGCCAAAGACCACGGAATGCACGGCGCCGATCCGCGCGGCGGCGAGCATGGCAACCGCTGCCTGCGGTATCATCGGCATATAGATGATGATGCGGTCGCCCTTGCCAACGCCGAGCTTCTGATAGACGGCTGCAAGCGCCTTCACATCGGCCAGCAGCGCCGCATAGGAGATGCGCTCGACCCGTCCGGTGACCGGACTGTCATAGATGAAAGCGATCTGCTCACCACGCCCGGCTTCGACGTGGCGGTCGAGACAGTTGTAGCAGGTGTTCGTCGAGCCACCGGCATACCAGTGCCCATAGGTGCCGCCCTCGGCATCGAAAGCGCGTTGCGGACGCTCGAACCAGTCAATGGCGTCGGCAGCACCGGACCAGAAGCCTTGCGGATCCGCCTTCCAGGCGGCGTACACTTCGGAATAGCGACTCGCCATTTCCGTTCCTCCCTATGCATTTGCCGGACATGTCCGGCCTCCTCGTGCACAAGGATAGGCTAATGAGAGATGAGGGGAACCCCGACGAAAGCGTAATGCGACGAATTGGCGTTACCGCGCGCCGAAAATGGCCGAACCGACCCGCACGCTGGTAGCGCCAAACTGCACGGCCGTCTCGAAATCGCCGGACATCCCCATCGACAGCTTCTGGAGCTTGCAGGCGGCGGCCAGCTTGGCGAGCAGGGCAAAATGCGGGCCGGGATTTTCCTCGACCGGCGGAATGCACATCAGCCCCTCGATCTGCAGCCCCAGTTCCACGCGGCAAAGATCGACGAAGGCAGCTGTCTCTTCCGGTGGGATACCGGCCTTCTGCGGCTCGAGCCCGGTATTGACCTGAACGTAGAGCCTGAGGTGCCGTCCCTGTTTCTGCATTTCCGCTGCAAGCGCTCGGGCAATCTTCTCCCGGTCAACGGTTTCGATGACATCGAAAAGGGCAACCGCTTCGGCGGCCTTGTTCGATTGCAGCGGACCAATCAGGTGGAGTTCGAGACCGGATGTCTCTGCTTTCAGTTCCGGCCACTTGCCCTGCGCTTCCTGCACGCGGTTCTCACCGAAGACACGCTGGCCCGCCGCGATCACGGGACGGATCGCATCAGCATCGAAGGTCTTGGATACCGCGACCAGCGTGACAGCGCCCTTGGCAGGATCGGCAGACCTTTCCGCCGCCTGAATCCGGCTCACGACATCCTGCAACCGCTCTTGAACTTCCATGGACCTGCTCTCCGACACGGGATTTCCCAACCACTGACCGAGCGGCTTAGGCAAAGTTGAGCCGGTTGCCAAGGCCACTGCCACACCGGCAGGCTCAAATCCGCCAAAGTCTCGCGGCAAACCCTCCAAAAACTTGACCGTCAGGCGGTTTCGTGGTGAAGGTCACCCCAACTATCATGAGGCGCTCCCTATGCGCCGCAGAACTTCCGGAACATCGAAAAGATATGTCTAGCGAACGATACAATCCGCGTGATGCCGAGCCCCGTTGGCAGCAGGAATGGGAAAAGAACGAGGTCTTCCAGACCGAGAACGACGATCCGCGCGAAAAGTACTACGTGCTCGAAATGTTCCCCTATCCGTCGGGCCGCATCCATATGGGCCACGTGCGCAACTACACCATGGGCGACGTGGTGGCGCGCTACAAGCGCGCCCGCGGCTTCAACGTGCTGCACCCGATGGGCTGGGATGCCTTCGGCATGCCGGCCGAAAACGCTGCCATGGAACGCGGCGTGCATCCGGCGAGCTGGACCTACCAGAACATCGCCTCGATGAAGGCGCAGCTCAAGGTCATGGGCCTGTCGCTCGACTGGAACCGCGAGTTCGCGACCTGCGACCCCGCGTACTACCAGCGCCAGCAGCACCTGTTCCTGGATTTCCTGGAAAAGGGCCTCGTCTACCGCAAGCAGTCCAAGGTCAACTGGGATCCGGTCGACAACACCGTGCTCGCCAACGAGCAGGTAATCGACGGCCGTGGCTGGCGCTCTGGCGCGCTGGTCGAACAGCGCGAACTGACGCAGTGGTTCTTCCGCATCACCGACTTCAGCCAGGAACTGCTCGATGCGCTCGACACGCTGGATCAGTGGCCCGAGAAGGTGCGCCTGATGCAGAAGAACTGGATCGGCCGCTCGGAAGGCCTGTCGCTGCGTTGGGAACTCGTTGAAGGCACCGCAGGCGACGCGAGCGAAGTCACCGTCTACACGACCCGTCCGGACACGCTCTTCGGCGCCTCCTTCCTGGCGATCGCTGCCGACCATCCGCTGGCGAAGCAGGTGGCAGCCACCAACCGGGAAGTCGACGCATTCTGCGACGAATGCCGCCGCGCCGGCACCTCGCTCGCCGCACTGGAGACGGCAGAAAAGAAGGGCATCGACACCGGTATTCGCGCCAGGCACCCGCTTGATCCGAGCTGGGAGTTGCCGGTCTATGTCGCCAATTTCGTGCTGATGGACTACGGCACGGGCGCCATCTTCGGCTGCCCCTCCGGCGACCAGCGTGACCTCGATTTCGCCCGCAAATACGACTTGCCGGTCGTTCCGGTCGTCATGCCGAAAGACGGCGATTCCGCGACCTTCACCATCGGCGACGAGGCCTATATCGGCGACGGCGTGATGATCAACTCGCGCTTCCTCGACGGCCTGTCCGCTGAAGAAGCCTTCGAGACGGTCGCTTCGAAACTGGAGAAGGAAACGCTCGACGGTACGCCTCGTGCCGAGCGCAAGGTGAACTTCCGCCTCCGCGACTGGGGCATTTCACGTCAGCGCTATTGGGGCTGCCCGATCCCGGTCATTCATTGCGACGACTGCGGCGTCGTACCGGTTCCGAAGGCCGACCTGCCTGTGGTGCTGCCGCCGGACGTCACCTTCGACAAGCCGGGCAATCCGCTCGACCGCCATCCGACCTGGCGCCACGTCGCCTGCCCACATTGCGGCAAGGATGCCCGCCGCGAAACGGACACGATGGATACCTTCGTCGATTCGTCGTGGTACTTCACCCGCTTTACCGCACCGTGGGAAGACAATCCGACGGATCCCAAGGTCGCCAACCACTGGCTGCCGGTGGACCAATATATCGGCGGCATCGAGCACGCGATCCTGCACCTGCTCTATTCACGCTTCTTCACCCGCGCGATGAAGGCAACCGGCCATGTCGCGATCGACGAGCCGTTCAAGGGCCTCTTCACCCAGGGCATGGTTGTGCATGAAACCTATAGCCGCGGCGAGGGTGCCCAGCGCGAATGGGTGACGCCAGCCGAGATCAGCATCGAGGAGACCGATGGTCGTCGTCGCGCGACACTCATCGAAACCGGTGAGGAAATCGCCATCGGCTCGATCGAAAAGATGTCGAAGTCGAAGAAGAACGTCGTCGATCCTGATGACATCATCGCTTCCTATGGTGCCGATACCGCGCGCTTCTTCGTTCTCTCCGATTCGCCGCCGGATCGCGACGTCATCTGGTCCGAAGCGGGTGTGGAAGGATCGCATCGCTTCGTCCAGCGCGCCTGGCGCTTGATCAGCGAGGCGGCCGAAAAGCTGCGCGTGATCGAAGCTGCACCGGCGCTGGAAGGCGAGGCCCTTGCCGTTTCTCAGGCGGCCCACAAGACGCTGCGCGCCGTCGAGGCGGACTATGACAAGCTCGCCTTCAACAAGGCCGTGGCGCGCATCTATGAGCTCGTGAACACGCTTGCCGCGCCGCTGACCCAGGTTGCCGCCGGCAAGGCGGATACGGCGTTCGCCAGCGCTGTGAAGGACGCCACGACGATCCTGATCAATCTGATCGCACCGATGACGCCGCACCTCGCCGAAGAATGCTGGCGTGAAATCGGTGGCGAGGGGCTGATTGCGGAGCGCGGCTGGCCGGTGTTCAACCCTGCACTGGTGGTCGAGAACGAGGTCACCTTGCCGGTGCAGATCAACGGCAAGAAGCGCGCCGATTTGACAATCGCGCGCGATGCGGATCAGAGTGCGATCGAAAGCGCCGTCCTGGCGCTCGATGCCGTCAAGTCAGCGCTCAACGGCAGCAGCCCCAAGAAAATCATCGTTGTGCCCCAGAGGATCGTCAATGTCGTTGTCTGATAGAGCTGGCTCCCGCGTCCGGTCGTTTCCGGTGGTGGCAGGTGTTCTTTTGCTGGCCGCGCTCGCCGGCTGCCAGGTCAGGCCGCTCTATTCCGATCCTGGCGGCACATCGACGGCACTGGCGGCGATCGAGATTTCCGATGCCGACGACCGCGTCGAGCAGGAAGTCCGCAACGCTTTGATCTTCCTGGTGGCAGGCGGGCAGGGCGAACCGGTGAACCCGCAGTATCACCTGTCGCTTGAGGTCACGACCCGCGCCATGGGCGTGCTCTATGATCAGAACAAGGACCGCGTCGACCGCGCCAGCGCCGGTCGCATTGTCGTCAAGGCGGACTACAATCTGACGAAGATCGGTACGGGTGAGACAATCAAGTCCGGCAACCGTACAGCGGTCGCGCTTGTCGACTTCCCGGTCCAGGAATTTGCCAAGGTGCGTGCCGTTCGCGACGGCGAAAACCGCGCTGCAAAGGAACTGGCCGAGCTGATCCGGGCTGATATCGCCGCGGCCCTCAGCCGCTAGTCGGTGTCGGGATGAGCGAAGTCAAGTCGCACGAATTCGACTCCTTCCTCCAGAAGTCCGCCGGAGTCTACCGGTTGTTCATTCTCTACGGGCCCGATCGCGGGCTCGTGTCCGAACGTGCATCCGCCATCGCTTCGCGCTGCGGCGTTCCGTTGGATGATCCCTTTTCGGTATTGAAGCTCGATGTCAGCGAACTGGCGCAATCGCCGGGTCGGCTGCTCGACGAGGTCAATTCCATCGGCCTCTTCGGCGGTGAAAAGCTCGTCTGGGTGCGGGGAGCGGCCAACGAAAAATCACTCGTCGACGCATTGCAGCTTCTCGCCGCCGAACCGCCGGTCGGAAGCTACGTGATTGTCGAAGCCGGTGACCTGAAGAAGGGATCAGCACTTCGCAAGATCGGCGAGACGGCCCGCTCTGTCGCCTGTATCGCCTGCTACAGTGACGACGTTCGCGGCCTGCAGGCGCTGATAGACAAAGAGCTTGGCGACGAGAAGCTTGGAATCACACCGGCTGCCCGTGCGCGTCTGGTGGAGGCTCTCGGTGGTGATCGCCTGGCATCCCGCAACGAACTGCGCAAGTTAACCCTTTATTGCCGTGGCAAGACGGCCGTCGACGAAGAGGATGTGCTCGACATTGTCGGCGACGCCAGCGCCATTTCCGTGGATGACGCGGTCGACGCAGTGTTGAAGGGGGATCTCGACGGGCTGCTGCACGCAATGCAGAAGATCACCACGTCGAAGACGCCGGCGTTTCTCGTGCTCCAGGCTTGCCTCCGACAATTTCAGCAACTCGACGTGATGCGCGCCGAAATGGATACCAGTCGTCAGCAGGCGGGGCAGGTGATTGCAACGCTCGGCCGAGGTTTGCATTTTCGGCGCAAGCCGATTGTCGAAGCTGCGCTGAAACAGTGGACGGCGCCGGCGATACGCCGTGAACTCAACCGCCTTCAGACGACGATCTTCCAGAGCCGCAGTCGCGCAAGCCTCGAAGAAAGCCTGGTCCTGCAGAACCTCATGGCAATAGCGGTGCAATCCGCACGGCGTTGATGCACCAGCGAAATCCCCTCCGCTGTCATTCATTTTCAGAAACATTTGTAGGCAAATTCCCCGACACGGAAGGAGCCCGCTGACCGGGTCTGGTCGCGAAGAAGAGGTAGATAAATCAATAATTTAAGGCGCGCCTTGTGTCCAAGACGCGCCCCTCGATGGTTCTCAAAATGCAGCTTTTAGGCTCTCAGCGGCGCTCGAGCAGCCGGCAAATTTCCTCGAGCTGATCGAGCGTCTTGTAGGCGATGCGGAGATGACCGCCGGACGCCTTGTGGTTGACGGTGACCTCGAGACCAAGGCTGTCCGACAGGGTGCGTTCCAGCGCCAGCGTGTCCGCATCCTTTTCGTCGCGGCGTGCCGTCTTGCCGAAACTCGGGTCGTTCTGCGCGCGGATATCGTTCTGGGCGATGCGCTCCGCATCGCGCACCGAAAGCCCCTTGGCGACGATCGTACGGGCCAATGTCGCCGGATCCGATGTTGGAATCAGCGCCCGCGCATGACCGGCGGAAAGCGTGCCTTCCGACAGCATGTCGCGCACCGGTTCTGGCAGCTTCAGCAGACGCAGGCTGTTGGCGACATGGCTGCGGCTCTTGCCGATGATTTCGCCGAGATCGTTCTGCGTATAGCCGTGCTCGGCGATCAGTTGTTCGTAGCCGAGCGCCTCGTCGAGCGGGTTGAGATCCGAACGCTGAACGTTTTCGACGATCGCGATTTCGAGAGCGGTGCGATCGTCAACGTCACGGATGATCACCGGAATTTCGGTGAATCCGGCTAACTGTGCTGCCCGCCAGCGACGTTCGCCAGCGATAATCTCGAATCGATCGGCGCCGATCGTGCGGGCGACAACGGGCTGAACAATGCCGTGTTGGCGAATTGAATTGGCAAGGTCCTGAAGTTCGGCCTCGTCGAACTGCCGGCGCGGATTGCGCGGGTTGCGCGAAACAAACTCGATCGGCACCCGCCGGTCCGGATTGACCGGGGCAGGGGCCGATGCACCCGCTTGCAACGGTTGATCCATCTCGCCGATCAATGCGGCCAGTCCGCGACCAAGCCGTCTCTTCGAGCTATCGTCGTTCATATCGTCACCCGACTTAAATTACGCTACCGAAATGATTATGCAGCCTTGCGCTGCCGTTCGCGTTGAATCACTTCCGATGCCAACTGTAGGTACGCCTGGCTTCCTGCGCATTTCAGATCATAGAGGATCGCCGGTTTGCCATAGGACGGCGCCTCGGAAACACGAACGTTGCGCGGAATAAGCGTATGATAGACCTTATCCCCAAGATGGGTCCGGACGTCACTGACGACCTGTTGCGCAAGGTTATTGCGCGAATCGAACATCGTCAGAACGATACCCTGTATATCCAGCGACGGGTTCACCGACCGGCGGACTTGGTCTACGGTTTCCAGCAGCTGGCTCAGACCTTCGAGGGCAAAGAACTCACACTGCAACGGTACCAGCACGGAATGCGCCGCGGCCATGGCATTCATTGTCAACAGATTGAACGACGGCGGGCAATCGACGAGCACATAGGAATATTCCATCGCAGCAGGGCTGACCAAAGCCTTGCGCAGTCGGAAAACCCGGTCCGGCTCCTGCGAAATCTCCATTTCGACGCCGAGAAGGTCCATGGTCGAAGGCACGATTGAGAGGTTCGGAACCGCGGTTTGCTGCGCGATCTCACCGATCCCGTGCGACCCCATCATCAGTTCGTAGGACGAGAGATTTCTGTCGCGCCGTTGAATGCCCAAACCCGTGCTCGCGTTGCCCTGCGGGTCGAGGTCGACAATGAGGACACGCTCGCCGATTGCCGCGAGCGCCGTCGCCAGATTGATGGCGGTCGTCGTTTTACCAACTCCGCCCTTCTGATTTGCGATTGTGATGATCCGATTTCTTGCGCCAAACATATTTCCGCTCGCCGATCACTGAACCTTGCGTGATAGATTTGCGATCTCGAGCACAACAGAGTCCGGCTCGACGACGCTTGGATGTTTTACCAGATCGAACTGGTAGCGGCCAATGGCTTTATCGATCTCGCGCTGGTAATCCCGCCCTTTGTGGAAATAGGCGACCGTCTTATGCTCGTCAGACAGTAACCAAGGAGCCGAGTAGTCGAGCAACAGCGTCAAATCGGCCAAAGCGCGCGCCGAAACCGCATCCGCTTGTGGAATTGCTTTGCCGGCTTCTTCGATCCGAATCGGATAGACGGAACCGCGTGCACCTGTTTCTGCCAGCGCGACTCGCAAGAACGCAGCCTTTTTATTGTTGCTCTCGACGAGATGCACCCAACCGTCGGCGAATTCCGATAGATAGATCGCTGTGATGATACCTGGGAAGCCGCCACCGCTGCCGAGGTCAACCCAGGTCTTTGGCTTGGGCGACAATTGCACCAGCTGCAGGCTGTCGACGATATGGCGGCGCCACAGATCCTCGATCGTCGACGGCGCTACGAGATTGATCGACTTCGCCCATTTTTGAAAGAGACGAGCGAAATGCTCCAGCCGTTCATTCGTTTCACGTGAAACACGCAGTCCGTTCAACATATCGATTGGACTCGTTTTCATTGTGCACTTGCCTTTTCTTCCCGTTCTACGGTTCCGTTCTGACGTTTCAACCAGGCAAGGATCAGTGACGCGGCAGCCGGCGTCATGCTGTCCACCTTCATCACCTGAGCCAGATTGCGCGGTGCCTGCTGCTTCAGCTTCTGCTTCAACTCATTGGACAATCCGGAGAGCTTGTCAAAGTCAAAGCCGTCAGGGATGACCAAATTCTCCTCGCGACGAATGCCGGCAATATCCGCCGCCTGCCGGTCCATATACACGGCGTAGGCGGCATCAATTTCCAGGCCCTCAACCACCCGCGCGCCTATCGACGATAGCTCCGGCCAAATTGGCATCAGGGCAGAAATCGATTGATCCGGATAGGAAAGGATCTCGAAGGCGGTGCGCCGCTGACCATCCTGGTTCAGCTTCAGACCATGGCGATTGCCTTCCGCCGGCGTCACCGAAAGACTCTTCAGCAGCTGACGTCCGTCATCGAACTGCGCCCGCCAGTCGACAAAGCGGGCACGACGCGCATCTGAAATACAGCCGAGTTCCATCGCCAATGGTGTCAGACGCGCATCGGCATTGTCCGCGCGGAGCGACAGCCGATACTCGGCACGAGAGGTGAACATGCGATAGGGCTCGGTGATGCCACGCGACGTCAAGTCGTCGATCATGACGCCGATATAGGAGTTGGTGCGGCTGAAGATCACTTCCGGCCGGTCGGTCGCTGACAATGCCGCATTCAATCCGGCGACCAGGCCCTGCGCGCCCGCTTCCTCATAACCTGTCGTCCCGTTGATCTGCCCCGCCAAGAACAGGCCGGGCATTTTCCGCACCGCCAGCGTCGCATTCAATTCGCGCGGATCCACATGATCATACTCGATCGCATAGCCGGGCTGCAGGATCGTCACATTCGCCAATCCAGGGATCGTGCGAATGAACGCCTCCTGGATGTCGGCGGGCAACGACGTCGAGATTCCGTTTGGATAGATGGTATCATCATCCAAACCTTCCGGCTCCAAGAAGATCTGGTGACCGTCACGCTCGCCAAAGCGCACGATCTTGTCTTCGATCGACGGGCAATAGCGCGGACCGACGCCTTCGATCTGCCCCGAATACATGGCTGATTTGCCGATATTGTCAGCAATGATCTTGTGCGTGGCTTCGGTCGTGCGGGTTACACCGCAATCAATCTGGCGGTTCAGAATGTGGTCGGTCATGAAGGAGAACGGTACCGGATCCTCATCGGGACCTTGGCGGCCGACTCTGTCCCAGTCGATCGTGCGCCCGTCCAGGCGCGCCGGCGTGCCGGTCTTCAGACGACCGAGCTTTAGGCCGTAACGTAGCAATGTCCCGGAAAGACCAACGGAAGGCTCTTCCCCGACACGGCCGGCGGGAATCTTCTGGTCGCCAATATGGATCAGCCCCTTCAAAAAGGTGCCGGTGGTCAAAACCACGGACTTGGATGCAAAGGTCCTGCCATCCTTCATGACGACACCGCCAACCTTGCCGTCAGCCTCGATCAAGTCGAAGGCGTCACCCTCGATCACCGTCAAGTTGGCAATGGCGCTAATCTCGCGCTGCATGGCTTCGCGATAGAGGCGTCGGTCGGCCTGCGTGCGCGGACCGCGGACCGCCGGGCCCTTGCGACGATTGAGCAGGCGAAACTGAATTCCGCCGGCATCCGCCACCCGACCCATCAGGCCATCCATCGCGTCGATCTCGCGCACGAGATGGCCCTTGCCCAATCCACCGATCGCCGGGTTGCAGGACATCACGCCGATCGTCGACGCCTTGTGGGTGATCAACGCCGTATTGGCGCCGAGGCGCGCTGCCGCGGCTGCCGCTTCGCAACCCGCATGGCCGCCGCCAATGACGATAACGTCATACTGGTTCATTGTTCATATCTCCATGCCAGCACACCCCGGCACCGGCGCGAATCGTTTCACGTGAAACACAACGAAGGACTCGCAAACGTTGTATCGTTGTATCCACAGCCTATTTTCCGATACAGAATTCGGAAAATATCACATCCAAAAGGTTCTCGACATCCACCCGGCCGGTAATCCGGCCAATTGCGTCTCCGGCGATGCGGAGTTGCTCAGCTTGGATATCCAGACCAAAACGCTCTCCCGCCAAACTCTCTTCGATTGCCCGAAGAGCCTGCCGCAGGTTGTCGACATGACGGCGACGTGATGGCAAGGCGAGGGACGTTCGGCCGCTAAGGTCTGGGAGATGGGCGGTGATCAAATCCAAAAGGCGATCCATGCCTTCACCCGTCCTCGTCGAGATCAAGACATCCGCCTTGTCCAGGGACCATCGTCGATCATCCCGATCTACCTTGGTCGCCACCCGCAACACAGGCGTCGCGTCAGACGCGATATTCGACAGAGATTCAAATCCGCGCACTGTCTCCGACAAGAGAAGGATCAGATCCGCTCGTTCGATAACTTCTCGCGCACGACGGATACCCTCCTGTTCAACGCGTTCCTCGGTTTCACGTAAACCCGCAGTATCGTAGAGTTTTACAGAGAATCCGGCTAAGGAAAGGTCAACTGAGAGCACGTCACGCGTCGTACCCGCAATTTCCGTGACAATAGCAATATCTCTCTGCGCCAATGCATTGAGCAAGCTCGACTTTCCCGCGTTCGGCTCTCCGGCGATGACGATCTTCAATCCATCCCGGATGATCTCGGCGATCGGCGCATCGGCGATATGTGCAGCAATCTCCTGCGCGAGCTTTGACATGTCCTGCCAGATGCGTTCGCTCACCGAGCCTGGTACGTCATCCTCGTCGGCAAAGTCGAGTTCTGCTTCGATCATCGCCCGCGCATGGGTGAGACGCTTCGCCCAGGCCGCATAGACCTTCGATTGCCCGCCACCAGAATGCTCGATCGCAAGGCGACGCTGCATTTCGGTTTCAGCGACAATCAGGTCAGAGAGCCCCTCGACTTCCACCAGGTCCAGTTTTCCATTCTGGAACGCCCGCCGCGAAAACTCACCGGCCTCGGCATGGCGCAATCCATCGAACTTGGCGAGTTCTTCGAGCAGGGCATTCACCGCAGCCCGGCCACCGTGGATCTGAAACTCTGCACAGTCTTCGCCCGTAAAGGACGCGGGCCCACGGAAATAGAGAACGAGGCCGCTATCAATCACGAGACCGTTGCGAGACCGAATCGATTTGAGCGTCGCTGTCCGCGGTGGCGGGACATCGCCACACAATGTCCGAAGCACCGTCGCCGTGTGCTGACCGCTAACACGCACGACCGCGACACCAGCGGGCAGGGCACCGCTGGAAAGCGCATATACCGTTTGCGTTGCAGTCATTGGCTCACCTGGAGGACCGCAGAGGCGGCATTGCCTCAGCTGATCGAAACAATGGGGATCGTCGAAGTTCCGGACCTGATCGTTCTACTGTGCGGAGCATGCTCACGCCGGATGAAAACGGTATCTCAAAGGGTCGGGGAGCTTATGCCGAAACAGCGTTGAAAGATCAAGGTCCCACGACGCGCATGTTTCATGGCATCGCTGTGTTTCACGTGAATCAGCGAAAGCGATTGGGAGTTCCGGCTGCGTTTTTTAAGGACCGGATCGTTGCGAAACCGAAACGGTGCCTTAGGGAATCCGGCTAAGTTTCTAGAGAAACAAAAACCGGCCAACGATCAAGTCGGCCGGTTTCTAATGTCGGATATCGAGCGCTTCTTACGTGTTCATCGAGTCGAAGAAGTCGCCGTTGTTCTTCGTCTGCTTGAGTTTGTCGATGAGGAACTCGATCGCATCTGTCGTGCCCATCGGCGCCAGAATACGGCGGAGCACGAAGATCTTCTGCAGATCCTGGCGCGGCACCAGCAGGTCTTCCTTACGCGTGCCGGACTTGAGGATGTCCATCGCCGGGAAGATGCGCTTGTCGGCGACCTTGCGGTCGAGGACGATTTCGGAGTTACCGGTACCCTTGAACTCTTCGAAGATGACTTCGTCCATGCGGCTGCCGGTATCAATCAGCGCCGTCGCGATGATCGTCAGCGAACCACCTTCTTCGATGTTGCGGGCCGCACCGAAGAAGCGCTTCGGACGCTGCAGCGCATTGGCGTCGACACCACCGGTCAGGACCTTGCCCGATGACGGAACGACCGTGTTGTAGGCGCGGCCAAGGCGGGTGATCGAGTCGAGCAGGATGACGACGTCGCGGCCATGTTCGACAAGGCGCTTGGCCTTCTCGATCACCATTTCGGCGACCTGAACGTGGCGCGTCGCCGGTTCGTCGAAGGTCGAGGAAACGACTTCACCCTTCACCGAGCGCTGCATGTCCGTCACTTCTTCCGGACGTTCGTCGATCAGAAGAACGATCAGGTAGCATTCCGGATGATTGGCGGTGATCGAATGAGCGATGTTCTGCAGCAGAACGGTCTTGCCGGTTCGCGGCGGTGCGACGATCAGACCACGCTGGCCTTTGCCGAGCGGCGCCACCAGGTCGATGACGCGGGCCGAGAGATCCTTCGACGTCGGAACGTCAAGTTCCATCTTGAAGCGCTCGTTCGGATAGAGCGGCGTCAGGTTGTCGAAGTGAACCTTGTGACGGATCTTTTCCGGATCGTCGAAATTGATGGTGTTGACCTTGAGGAGGGCGAAGTAGCGCTCGCCTTCTTTCGGTCCGCGGATCGGGCCCTCAACCGTGTCGCCGGTCTTCAGAGAGAAGCGGCGGATCTGGGAAGGCGAGATGTAGATGTCGTCAGGGCCGGGGAGGTAGTTCGCATTCGCCGAGCGGAGAAAGCCGAAACCATCCTGCAGCACTTCAACGACGCCTTCACCGATGATCTCGATATCCTGGGCCGCGAGCATCTTGAGGATTGCAAACATCAGCTCCTGCTTGCGCATCGTGCTGGCGTTTTCCACCTCGAGCTCCTCGGCAAAGGCGAGCAGATCGGTCGGCGTCTTGTTCTTGAGTTCTTGTAGCTTCATTTCAGCCATGAAGGATCCATGTTTGGTATGGGTAATGGAGAGATGGCGAGTATTCGTTGGGGAGCTGCGGCTGGAAGAGGCAGGCTCTTGTCTTTGTCACAAGCCATGAAGAGGAGATGGCAGAAAATAGCGATTCACGTGAAACCCTGCAAGGGGCTGTCGCAAATTAGAAACGACTATTGCAAATCACCAATCGATTAAATTCAGAACGGCTTCACCACGACCATGATCACGATGAGAATCATCAGCAGCGTCGGGGCCTCGTTCATCAGCCGCCAATAGCGCGCATCGTGCTTGTTTTGGTCACGCTGGAATTCGCGGACGGCACGGCTGAAACGCATGTGGACCACCGTCAACAGGACGACGAACAGAAGCTTGGCGTGCAGCCAGCCGCCCTTAAAGCCATAGACACTCCAGGCGAGGTAGAGCCCGAGTATCCAGGAGATCATCATCGCCGGGTTCATGATCACCTTCAGCAGCCGCATCTCCATCATCTTGAAGGTTTCCGACTGCGCCGAGCCTGGCTCGGCGTCGGTGTGGTAGATGAAGAGGCGCGGCATGTAGAGTAGGGCCGCCATCCAGGACATCACCGCGATGACGTGCAGTGCCTTGATCCAGAGATAGAAATCATCCGGCTGCCAGACGAAGAGACCGACGAGAAGCGCCACGAAAGCACCAAGCGCAATCGCTGCCCTGAGCCGCGCCCTGTTGCCGGGCGCCTGATCAGTCTGCTTCTCGGCCATCATTGTGCTCCGCGGACCCGGGCGACCAGCGCCGACACGTGATCGGGATCGGCCTGCGGCGTGATGCCATGGCCGAGATTGAAGATCAGCGGTCCATCGCCGAGTGCATCGAGAATACGGTCGATGCCTTCCTCGAGCGCAATGCCACCCGCAACGACCCGCATCGGATCGAGGTTACCCTGGACGGGTCCTTCCTTCTGCAGATCCTTCGCAAAGGAAAGCGGCACGGTCCAGTCGAGGCCGATGGCGTCGGCGCCCGTCGCCTGGCGATAGGCTTTCAGCAGCTGCCCGGCACCTTTTGCAAAAGCGATGATCTTCGCATGCGGCCGCTGCGCCCTGACCGAGGCAATCATTCGCTGCACCGGCTTGACGGCGTAGCGCGCAAACTCCTCCTCGCCGAGAACGCCGGCCCAGGAATCGAAGATCTGCACTGCATCGGCACCGGCATCGATCTGCCGCACGAGATAATCGGCCGAGACATCCGCCAGAAATGACAGCAGATGATCGAAGGCTTCCGGGTTGCGGTAGGCGAAGAGGCGGGCAGGGGCCTGGTCCGGCGTCCCGTGTCCGGCGATCATATAGGTCGCAACCGTCCAGGGAGCGCCACAGAAGCCGAGCAGCGTCGTTTCGGCAGGAAGTTCAGCGCGCAACCGCGACACCGTCTCAAAGACTGGCTGGAGGTGCTCAGGGATGCCCTCCGGCTTCAGGCGCAGGATACCATCGACATCGATCGGATCCATTCGTGGTCCATGGCCTTCCTCGAAGCGCACGTTGCGTTTCAGAGCATCAGGAATGACCAGGATATCGGAGAAGAGGATGGCAGCATCGAAAGCGTATCGACGGATCGGCTGCAAGGTCACCTCGACCGCGAGATCAGGTGTGTAACAGAGATCGAGGAAACTTCCGGCCACGGCGCGTGTGGCCCGGTACTCCGGGAGGTAACGGCCCGCCTGGCGCATGAGCCACACCGGTGGAGGAGACACCGTCTTCCCTGCCAAAACCTCCAGAACCTTTCTGCGCGTTTCGGTCACGGATCATCTCTCCCAATTTAAAATCAAAGATATTTAGAAGGTTTCTATTTCTTAGAGTCGGTGGGTATCAAGGATTAAAACAACCCACCAACTTGTCCACGGCCGCCGATCGTGACGAGCCGCGATGGGGGAACGTCCAGGCAATCTGGGACAATAGCGCAGAGTGGCGAATAAAGGCATTTGGATTCAGACCATTAGCCGATCCGCGTTTTCGATTGCACCTGTGGACAAGCCGTTGATACGCGTGACACTTTGTCATCGTCGCGAGTCTTTTCCACATTTGCCGCGGAGCAGTTTCCGCGACTGCGCCAATTGTGAATAACTCGGCTGTTTTCCACTTGCCCGGATCGGCACCGCGTCGTTAGCTGTCTTTCATCCCGGCTTATCAACAGCACCAGGAGAATTGCGTGGAGAACAAGAAAAACTACTTCCACCTCCACCTGATTTCGGACTCAACGGGTGAGACTCTGATCGCAGCCGGACGCGCCGCAGCCGCTCAATTTCAGAGCTCGCATGCGCTGGAGCATGTCTATCCGCTGATCCGCAACCGCAAACAGCTGCTGCAGGTTCTCGACGCCATCGATGGCGCGCCCGGCATCGTGCTCTATACGATCGTCGACCGGGAACTCGCTGATATCATCGATCGGCGTTGCCGCGAGATGGGTGTCCCTTGCGTCTCGGTGCTCGATCCGATCATCGACCTGTTCCAGTCCTATCTGGGATCACCGTCGCGCCGCCGCTCGGGCGCCCAGCATGTGATGGATGCCGAGTACTTCGCCCGCATCGACGCGCTCAATTTTACCATGGACCACGATGATGGTCAGTTGCCCGCCGACTTCGACGAGGCGGATGTTGTTCTCGTCGGCATCAGCCGGACGTCGAAGACGCCGACCAGCATCTATCTTGCCAACCGCGGCATCAAGACCGCCAATATCCCGATCGTGCCTGGCGTGCCGCTACCCGAAAGATTGATGGAGGCGACGAAGCCCCTCGTCGTCGGCCTGATTGCGACGGCTGACCGTATCTCGCAGGTGCGCCAGCACCGGGTGCTCGGAACGACGCAGGGTTTTCACGGTGACCAGTATACGGACAAGGCTTCGATCACCGAAGAACTGAAATATGCCCGCTCGCTTTGCGCCCGCAACAATTGGCCGGTCATCGACGTCACCCGCCGCTCGATCGAGGAAACCGCAGCGGCAATCGTTGCCCTGCGTCCGCGGCTGCGTTAGAGCGGAATGAGGAAAAGCGCTTGCGGTTTTCCGCCCCGTCATCCCGCTCTCACTTAAAAGAATCGATCACGTTTACGATTTGGGTCGAGCCGACCCCAAATCACGTGATAGACCCGATTCGAACATTACGGGAACCTGCATGATGTTACCTTCACTCGTCCTGGCCTCGGCAAGCCCGTTTCGGCGTGCGCTCCTGGAGAATGCCGGCCTCGTGTTCGAGGCGAAGGCAGCCAAGATCGATGAACGCGCGCTGGAAAAGCCGCTCGAAGACGCCGGTGCTGCACCCGAAACCGTGGCGCTGGCGCTGGCAGAAGCAAAGGCGCGCGATGTCGTCAGGCATTTCGGCGACGTGCTGGTGATCGGCTCGGATCAGACCATGTCCTTGGACACAAGGGTCTATCATAAGCCAAGGGATATGGCGGAAGCGGCGCAGCACCTGCTGTCGCTGTCCGGCAAGACCCATCGCTTGAACAGCGCCATCGTCCTCTTGCGTGGTGAAGAGGTCGTCTGGCGACATGTTTCTTCCGCCCACATGAGCGTGCGGCCGCTGACTGCAGGTTTTGTCGAGCGCCACCTGCAGCGTGTTGGCGAAAAGGCGCTTTCGAGCGTCGGCGCCTATCAGCTGGAGGGCGAAGGCATCCAGCTCTTCGAAAGGATCGAGGGTGACTACTTCACCATCCTCGGTCTTCCGATGCTGCCGCTGCTCGCCAAACTTCGTGAACTGGGAACGATCGATGCGTGATTCACGTGAAACATTTGTTAACCACGCCTTCGTCACCGGTTACCCGATCAAGCATTCCCGGTCACCGCTCATCCACGGCTATTGGCTGAAACAGCTCGGTCTGCCCGGCAGCTATCGCGCACATGAGGTCAGGCCGGAAGATTTCTCCGCCTTCATCGAAGGCCTCAAGAATGGAACGTCCGGCTTCTGCGGCGGCAATGTCACCATCCCGCACAAGGAGCTCGCCTGTCGTCTGGCGGATCGGCCAGATGAGCTAAGCCAGGAACTCGGCGCCGCCAATACGCTATGGCTCAGAGAAGGAGAGGTGCACGCTACCAACACCGACGGCCGCGGCTTCGTTGCCAATCTCGATGAGCGGGCGGCCGGCTGGGACAAGACGTCGACCGCGGTCATCCTCGGCGCCGGCGGTGCCAGCCGCGCCATCATCCAGGCCGTCCGTGATCGTGGCATCAAGACGATCCATGTTGTCAATCGCACGGTCGACAGGGCGAAGGAACTCGCGGATCGTTTCGGCCCGTCGGTCGAAGCGCATCCGATGGGCGCGCTCAAAGATGTGATGACGGGCGCAGGCCTGTTCATCAACACCACATCGCTTGGCATGGATGGCAGCGAGGCGCCGGCGATCGATTTCGGCATCATGGCTTCCGGCGCTGTCGTCACGGATATCGTCTATGTTCCCCTGAAGACGCCGATCCTTGCTCAGGCAGAGGCGCAGGGTTTTGCGATCGTCGACGGCTTGGGCATGCTTCTGCACCAAGCCGTGCCCGGTTTCGAACTCTGGTTCGGCTGTCGGCCGACGGTCGATGCCACGCTTCGACAGCTCATCATCGATGACATGGAAAGACACTGATGATTATCCTTGGGCTCACGGGATCGATCGCCATGGGCAAGTCGACGACGGCCCAGATGTTCCGTGACTTCGGCGTTCCGGTGAACGATGCCGACGAGGTCGTGCATGAGCTTTATCGCGGCGAAGCGGTTGCGCCGGTCGAGGCGGCCTTTCCCGGAACAGTGAAAGACGGTCAGGTTGACCGGGCCGAACTGTCGCGCCAGCTCATGGTAGCGCCGGGGCGGCTGCCCGAACTCGAAGCGATCGTTCATCCGCTCGTGCGCAAAAAGGAGCAGGAGTTCCTGGCGAAGAACTTGGCCGCGGGCTCGCCTTTTGTCGTCCTGGATATTCCGCTGCTGTTTGAAACGGGCGCGGAAAAAAGGGTCGATCGTGTCGCCGTGGTGACGTGCTCGGCCGATCTTCAGCGCGAAAGAGCACTGAAACGCCCCGGAATGACCGAGGAAAAACTCGCGATGATCCTTGCGCGGCAGGTGCCGGACAGCGAAAAGCGTAAACGCGCCGACTACATCATCGATACCAGCGACAGTTTCGACGTCACCCGCGGCCAGGTAAAGGCCGTCGTCGATGTACTCGCAGCCAGCAACGGAGACGCGGATGCGTGAGATCATCTTCGATACGGAAACAACGGGCCTCGACAATCGCGAGGACCGGGTGATCGAAATCGGTGGCGTCGAGCTCGAGAACCAGTTTCCGACCGGCCGTACGCTGCATATCTTCATCAATCCCGGCAATCGCAAGGTTCACCCGGACGCGCTCGCCATCCACGGGATCACCGACGACTTCCTGAAGGACAAACCGCCCTTCGCCGATGTCGTTGATGAGATCCTCGATTTCTTCGGCGACGCGCGCTGGGTCGCGCACAACGCCACCTTTGACATGGGCTTCGTCAACGCCGAGTTCGCACGTCTGGGACTGCCGCCGATCGCCATCGATCGGGTGACGGACACACTGGCGCTCGCTCGCCGCAAGCATCCGATGGGACCGAACTCGCTCGATGCGCTTTGCCGTCGTTACGGCATCGACAACTCGCACCGCGCAAAGCACGGCGCTCTTCTCGACTCCGAACTGCTGGCCGAAGTCTATATCGAGATGATCGGTGGTCGGCAGGCGGCGCTTGGCCTTGTCTCGACCAAATCGGCGGGACAGTCGATCGAGCTCGACGATGCGCCGATCGTCATCGGCCAGCGCCCGCGTCCGCTGCCGAGCCGGCTGTCGGAGGACGACCTTGCGGCTCACGCTGCGCTGATTGCCAAGATCGGCTCCAAGGCGATCTGGGCGAAATACGAACCCCAGGAATAACAATCAGGCATCAAAAAAGCCCGGCGCGAGCCGGGCTTCATTGTTTCAGCGTCCTGAATTTCGATCAGTTCGCGGTTTCGTTCGAATTCGAAACCTGGGCACGGACCTTTTCTTCGGCCATGCGCTGCGCGAACATCTGCGCAAAGTCGATCGGGTCGATCATCAGCGGCGGGAAGCCACCGTTGCGGGTCGCGTCGGCAACGATCTGGCGCGCGAACGGGAACAGCAGGCGGGGGCACTCGATGAAGAGCAGCGGCAGCATGTGCTCCTGCGGGAAGCCAGCAACGCGGAAGACGCCGCCATAGGCGAGCTCGACGTTGAAGAGAACGCGGTCGCCGTCCTTGGCTTCGGCGTTCAGCGACAGAACGACGTCAAAATCGTTCTCTGCGAGCGGATTGGCGTTGACATTGACGTTGATGTTGATCGACGGCGCCTTGTCACGAGCCTGCAGCGAACGCGGTGCGCCCGGGTTCTCGAAGGAAAGGTCCTTGATATACTGGGCGAGGATGTTCAGCGACGGGCTCTGCGCGCTGCCGTTGCCATTGGATGCGGTATCAGTCGTCATAAGGGTTCCTCGACATCAATTCGGTGAGGCCATCTAGCATTTCGGCCTAGGGCTTACAACCCTGCGGACCCGGCGCTTTCGGCCGGATGCGCGTACCTTTGCTCCAAATCGCCAAGCCAGGATTATGCTCCGGAATGTGGGCGACAGAGTGCCGTCTGCGCATTCCGCCAAACGTTGCTCGTCTAGGGGCGGTCGCGATCCCCACCTTGCGGCGGATCCTCATCGTCCGCCCGCGAGAATTCGCCTTCGTTAAGGTCGATGACGCGCGTCGAGGGTCGTGGCTGCCGCGGGTCGTCCTGCGGGTACCAATTTGCCCCGGATGCCGCAGTCACGATCGTCATCCTCTTGCGCAGATAGGCGGCAGCCGCATTTCGGACAAAGGGCAGAAACAGGAGGAGACCGATCACGTCGCTTACGAAGCCCGGTACGACGAGCAGGATCGCCGCGACGAACAGCAAGGCGCCGCCGATCACCTCGCGACCCGGGTCACTGCCGGTGCGGGTGGCATCCTGCATCCTGCGGATGACGGTAAATCCCTGGACTCGGAGCAGGATCACACCCACAAATGCGCTTGCAAGCACCAGAAGCAGCGTCATCAAAAGTCCGATCTCTCGGCCAACGACGACGAAACCGGCGATCTCGGCGAGCGGAAGCCCGAAGATGACAAGGGGAATAAGAAATGAACGCATCAATCTGCCCGAAAATGGAACCTGGTGTTCCCTTAAAACGTCTCCGGATTAAGGGCAAAGACATGCAGCAACTCTAAAGCGCCACAGCGGCCTTTGTGCGTCTTAAAAGGCGTTCGGCGCTGTAAGGGTGCGACATCGCCATTTGAATGATCTATTCTTGCGGACTATATGGAATAACCACGAGAAATTCTAACAGCGGTTCCGGGTGGAAATGGGCTCTTTTGACTTCATCACGTTTTTTTTCCTGATCGCCGCGGTGGTCATTTTCCTGCAACTGCGCAGCGTTTTGGGCCGCCGGACAGGAAGCGAACGGCCGCCATTCGATCCATATTCGCCGCGTGACATGAGCCAGGGGCCGGAAAACGGCGACAAGGGCAAGGTGGTGCAATTGCCGCGACGCGAGAACGCGGACGAAGAAGCGGGGCGCTACGAATCGATCGATGCCTTCGCCAAGGCCGGCACAACGCTGAACACCCAGCTTCGGGCGCTGAGCGACGCTGATCCGAGCTTCGATCCCAAGGAATTCGTCAACGGCGCCAAGATGGCCTACGAGATGATCGTCATGGCCTTTGCCGATGGTGACCGCAAGACGCTGAAGAACCTGTTGTCCCGCGAGGTCTATGAAGGCTTCGACGCGGCGATCACCGATCGTGAGCGCAAGGGCGAAGTCGTCAAGTCCACCTTCGTCGGCATCGACAAGGCTGATATCATTCACGCCGAAGTGAAGGACAGCGAAGAGAACATTACGGTCCGTATCGTCAGCCAGCTGATTTCGGCGACCTATGACAAGCAGGGTGGCATGATCGACGGCGATGCCGAGTCGGTTGCCGAGGTCAACGACCTCTGGACCTTTGCGCGCGACATCCGTTCGCGGGATCCGAACTGGAAGCTGATCGCCACCGAATCCGAAAATTGAGCGGACGTGGCGACAATGTCCTTTCAACTTGACCCCGTCAGTTTCGACGATCTTCCGGGCTGGCGGGATGACGACCCGACCAAGGTGATAGAGGCGATGCGCCGCTGTCTGAAGCACGTGGCGATCAAGCCCTATCGTACCGGATCGATGGGGATCTCTGTCGATGATTTGATGCCGGCCTTTTCGGCTTCCTCAGCGGAAGTCGGCACGGCTGGCGGCGCGCGGGCCTTCTTCGAGAAGCACTTCGTACCGTTCCGGATCAAACCGGAAGCCGGTTCCGGCTTTGTCACCGCCTTCTATGAACCGGAAATCGAGGTTCGCACCGAAGCGGACGAGATCTATCGCTATCCGCTCTATCGACGCCCTGCGGATCTGGTTGACATCGACGATACCAACCGGCCCGATGGGATGGATCCCTATTTCGCCTTTGGTCGTTCCGAAGATGGACGGATCAGCGAATATCCGGACAGGCGGGCAATCGAGCAGGGCTACCTTGCCGGCCGCGGCCTGGAGATCGCCTATGCGAAATCCAAGGTCGAAGTTTTCTTTGTTCATGTCCAGGGCGCGGCGCGGCTCCTGTTCCCGGATGGTTCGCGCCGTCGCGTGACCTATGCCGCCAAGACCGGCCACTATTTCTCTGCCGTCGGCAAGCTACTGATCGAACGCGGCAAGATCGATGCCGCGACCGTCTCGATGATGAGCATTCGAGACTGGCTGGAGGCACATCCGGACGACGTCGATGAGGTTCTCTGGCACAACAGGTCGTTTATCTTCTTCCGCGAGGCTGCGGTCGAGGACGAACAACTGGGCCCGATCGCCGCTGCAAAGGTCTCGCTCGAGCCCGGCCGTTCCCTGGCGGTGGATCGCCTGATCCACACCTTCGGTGTGCCTTTCTACATCGCAAGCGAGAGCCTGACACGCCTGGACGAAGGCAAGCCCTTCCAGCGCCTGATGCTGGCGCTCGATACGGGTTCGGCGATCGTCGGGCCTGCGCGCGGTGACATCTTCACCGGTTCCGGCTTCGAGGCGGGCGAACGGGCCGGGGCGGTTCGCAATCCGGCTGACTTCTATGTTTTCGTTCCCAAGGCGGCCGCGGCACGATACGGCCATGCCTAAGGAAAAGAAGCTCTCGTCCGAGGACCGCATTCTCTGGGGCAAGGTTACCCGCTCCACGAGACCGATGCCAGGTCGGCTCGACGACCTGATGGGCATGTTGGCCGAGGACGAGCAGCCGAAAGCGCAGGAAGAACCGAAGGCCAAGCCGCAGCAGAAATCGACGGACGCCGTCGAACAGACGGGCATCGCGCTGACGAAGAAGGCGGGCGAGAAACTGCATCATCCGCTCGAGAAGCCGGTCAAGCGCAAGCTCGCCAAGGGGCGCCTGACGCTTGAAGCGCGCATCGACCTGCATGGCATGATCCAGAGCGAAGCGCATGGCCTGCTGTTGCAGTTTCTCTTGAGGGCGCACGAGCGCGGGCTGCGCCATGTGCTTGTCATCACCGGCAAGGGCACCTCGTTTGGCAGCGACGGTGCCTTGAAGCGGGCGGTACCGCTCTGGTTTTCCCTGCCCGAGTTCCGGCCGCTGATCTCATCCTACGAGCAGGCCGCTCGCAACCATGGTGGCGAGGGTGCTCTCTATGTCCGCCTGGCGCGCGTGAGGGGAAGCACGATATGACGCCCTTCGGCGAGGCGCTGCGCGAACTGAGGCGCAGGAAGGGCGTGTCGCAGAAACAGATGGCGGCGGCGATCAACGTTTCGGCCGCCTATCTCTCAGCCCTCGAACACGGAAAGCGCGGTGCCCCTAGTTTCGATTTTCTCCAGCGGGTGGCTGGCTACTTCAACGTCATCTGGGATGAGGCGGAGGAATTGTTCCGTATCGCCAACGTCTCCACGCCGAGAGTCGTACTGGACACGTCAGGCCTGACGCCGGAGCACACGGCATTTGCCAACCGGCTCAGCGAACAAATCCGCACTTTGTCGCCCGAGACGATCCGCGCCCTGGAAGATGTTTTGGAAAAAGCCACATTTCCTGATAATGACAGGGGATGAATGCCTGTTTCCGGCTGCTGCCTCGCGGTCGGGATTTGGAACCGTGGACAAATTTTCTATAGTCCACGAGGCGTCCGAGACGTGATTCGCAACGAATCACCCTGTCCGAAGAACCTGGAAAGACCCGTAGCTGAATGACCGACAATCCTGAGACCGAAACCGGCGCCAGCGCCGAATATGGTGCCGATTCCATCAAGGTGCTGAAGGGCCTGGATGCCGTGCGCAAGCGGCCGGGCATGTATATCGGCGACACCGACGATGGTTCCGGTCTGCACCACATGGTCTACGAGGTCGTCGACAACGCGATCGACGAGGCACTGGCGGGCCATGCGGACATCGTCACGGTGACGCTCAATCCGGATGGGTCGGTGACGGTGACCGACAACGGCCGCGGCATCCCGACCGATATCCATAAGGAAGAGGGCGTCTCGGCCGCAGAGGTCATCATGACCCAGCTGCATGCCGGCGGTAAGTTCGACCAGAACTCCTACAAGGTTTCCGGCGGTCTGCACGGCGTTGGCGTATCCGTGGTCAACGCGCTTTCCGTTTCGTTGAAGCTGAAGATCCGCCGCGCCGGCAAGATCCACGAGATGAGCTTTACCCACGGTGTTGCCGATAGCCCGCTCGCCGTGACCGGCGAGGCAGGTGGCGAGACCGGCACCGAGGTAACGTTCCTGCCGAGCGGCGAGACCTTCTCCAAGACCGAATTCGACTATTCGACGCTGGAACACCGGTTGCGCGAACTTGCCTTCCTCAATTCCGGCGTCCACATCATGCTGACGGACAAGCGCCATTCCGATATCCGTCAGGACGAGTTGATGTATGAAGGTGGCCTCGAGGCCTTCGTTGCCTATCTCGACCGGGCAAAGAAGCCTTTGGTTCATAAGCCGGTTGCCATTCGCGGCGAAAAGGATGGCATCACCGTCGAAGTGGCCATGTGGTGGAACGACAGCTACCACGAAAACGTGCTCTGCTTTACCAACAACATCCCGCAACGTGACGGCGGCACCCATATGGCGGGCTTCCGCGCCGCATTGACCCGGCAGGTCACCTCCTATGCGGATTCCTCCGGCATCACGAAGAAGGAAAAGATCTCACTGCAGGGCGAAGACTGCCGCGAAGGCCTGACGGCCGTTCTTTCGGTCAAGGTTCCGGATCCGAAGTTCTCGTCGCAGACGAAGGACAAGCTCGTTTCCTCGGAAGTGCGCCCGGTTGTCGAAAGCCTCGTCAACGAAGCGCTGAGCACCTGGTTCGAGGAGCATCCGACCGAGGCCAAGATCCTCGTCGGCAAGGTGGTCGAAGCGGCCGCCGCCCGCGAAGCCGCCCGCAAGGCACGCGAACTGACGCGCCGCAAGGGTGCGCTCGATATCTCGTCTCTGCCTGGAAAGCTTGCCGACTGCTCCGAGCGCGACCCGGCCAAGTCCGAACTCTTCCTGGTGGAAGGTGACTCGGCAGGCGGTTCTGCCAAGCAGGGCCGCTCGCGCGAAAACCAGGCGATCCTACCGCTGCGCGGCAAGATCCTCAACGTCGAACGCGCGCGCTTCGACAAGATGCTGTCGAGCCAGGAAATCGGCACGCTGATCACCGCACTCGGCACCTCGATCGGCAAGGACGAGTTCAACGCCGACAAGTTGCGCTACCACAAGATCATCATCATGACGGACGCCGACGTCGACGGCGCCCATATCCGCACCCTGCTGCTCACCTTCTTCTTCCGCCAGATGCCGGAACTGATCGAGCGCGGACATCTCTATATCGCCCAGCCGCCGCTCTACAAGGTGACGCGCGGCAAGTCGGCCCAGTACCTGAAGAACGAGCAGGCACTGGAAGACTATCTGATCACGATGGGTCTGGAAGAAGCCGCGCTGGAGCTGGAGTCGGGCGAAGTGCGCGCCGGCCAGGATCTGCGCGAAGTCATCAACGATGCGCTCCGCCTGCGCAATCTCATGAACGGCCTTCACTCGCGCTACAACCGCGCGATCGTCGAACAGGCGGCGATTGCCGGTGCGCTGAATGTCGAACTCAACGGCCAGCGCGACGCCTACGAGGCGATCGCCGCTGAGGTTGCCCGTCGCCTCGATGTCATTGCCGAGGAAACCGAACGCGGCTGGAGCGGTGCGGTCACTTCAGAAGGTGGTCTCCGCCTCGAGCGCATGGTGCGCGGCGTCAAGGAAGTCGCGGTACTCGACATGGCGCTGATCGGCTCGTCTGATGCCCGCTACATCGACCAGCTCAGCGCCAAGCTCAAGGAAGTCTATGCCGCTCCGCCGGCCCTGCGCCGCCGCGACGGTACGCAGGAAATCAGCGGACCGCGTGCGCTTCTCGATGCGATCTTCGCCGCCGGCCGCAAGGGTCTCTCGATGCAGCGCTACAAGGGTCTGGGCGAAATGAATGCCGAGCAGCTCTGGGAAACGACGCTCGATCCGAACGTCCGCTCGCTGCTGCAGGTCCGCGTCACCGACGCCACCGATGCCGACGGCCTGTTCTCGCGCCTGATGGGCGACGAGGTCGAACCGCGTCGCGACTTTATCCAGGAAAACGCCCTGAGCGTCGCCAACCTCGACATCTGATCTATTCGGATATCTTGACCACTTGGGATCCCGGTGCCTCGCGGCACCGGGATTTTTGGTTATTCGCCCTTGAACTGGCCTTCGAAGGCGAACTCGCTGACCGGCTTGCGCTGGCTCGGGATTTCGCGTGCACGCAGGTCGTCCGGAAGTGTCGAGGGATCGGCAAGCCGGCCGATTGCAACTGCGGCCTCGACCCGGTGATGCTCGGGAACGTTCAGAACGCGCATCGCCTTGTCGCGATCGATGCCGGCCATGCCATGGGTATGCCAGCCCGCAAGCGACGCCTGCAAAGCGAGGCTGTACCAGGCAGAGCCCGTGTCGAAGGCGTGGGTATAGGCGTGCCGCATCTCACCGCTTTGTGCCGCGTTATGGGTCCTTGAAATGACGATCAGAAGTGCCGCGGCATTCTTCGCCCAGCGCTGGTTGCCTTCATCGAGAATATCGAGCAGCACGGGAAAATGTTCGGTGCCCCGACGGGCATAGACGAACCGCCAGGGCTGGCGGTTGCTCGCAGAAGGCGCCCACCGGGCCGCTTCGAAGAAGGATAGCAGCGTGCTTTCCTCGATTTCTTCGCTGGTGAAGGCACGGGGAGACCACCTCTCGATAAACATCGCATCAATGGGGTGATCGGCTTTTCTGTTGTCGGTCGCCGTCATGGACATGCCTCTTCTATGTGCTCGCTAAATCCTCGGCCGATCTTCGGCGCCTGATCCGTCGCCTGCGCCTATGGCTCGATTCGTTTCGGACGCTACATGAGGGCGGAAGCGGATGGAACCGGGTGGGCACACGGAAACGCGAGCGCGGTCGATACGCGACGCGCGCCAGGAAAGTGCAGAAACGGTCGCGTGGGTCATTGCCGTTTCCAAGAAAAAAGTTGTATAAGTTCTGTAGATTTCGAGAGAGGACGGATCATGTCGTTTAAAGACCCATCATTGTTTCGCCAGGCAGCGCTTGTCGGTGGCGAGTGGATCGAGGCGGACGCGGCCAACGCGATCGAGGTGAACAACCCCGCGACTGGCGAGATCATCGGCCGGGTGCCGAAGCTCGGCGCCAGGGAAACCAAGGCGGCGATCGAGGCGGCACGTATCGCCCAGAAGGGCTGGGCTGCCCGCACCGCCAAGGACCGCGCCGGCGTGCTGCGCCGCTGGTTCGAGCTGATGATCGAGAACAAGGAGGACCTTGGCCGCATCCTGACGCTGGAGCAGGGCAAGCCGCTGGCGGAAGCCACCGGCGAAATCGTCTATGGCGCAAGCTTTGTCGAGTGGTTCGCCGAAGAGGCGCGTCGTCTCTATGGTGACCTGATTCCCGGCCACCAGCCCGACAAGCGCATCCTGGTGATGAAGCAGCCGATCGGCGTCGTCGCGGCGATCACGCCGTGGAACTTCCCCAATGCGATGATCACCCGCAAGGCCGGCCCGGCTTTTGCCGCCGGTTGCGCCATGGTGCTGAAGCCTGCGGCCCAGACGCCGTTCTCGGCGATCGCGATCGCCATCCTTGCCGAGCGCGCCGGCCTGCCCAAGGGCCTGTTCAGCGTCATCACCGGCTCGGCCCGCGAGATCGGCGCCGAGATGACCTCCAACCCCGTCGTGCGCAAGCTGACCTTCACCGGCTCGACCGAAGTCGGCGCCGAGCTCTACCGCCAGAGTGCGGCCACCATCAAGAAGCTCGGTCTCGAGCTTGGCGGCAATGCGCCGTTCATCGTCTTTGACGATGCCGATCTCGATGCGGCAGTCGAAGGCGCGCTGATCGCCAAGTTCCGCAACAATGGCCAGACCTGTGTGTGCGCCAACCGCATCTATGTGCAGGACAAGGTCTATGACGCCTTTGCCGACAAACTCGCCAAGGCGGTCGCCAAGCTGAAGATCGGCAATGGCGTCGACGAGGGCGTCATCCTCGGCCCGCTGATCGACAAGGCGGCACTGGAGAAGGTGGAAGAGCACATTGCCGACGCGACGTCGAAGGGTGCACGCGTCATCCAGGGCGGCAAGCGTCATGCGCTTGGCGGCACCTTCTACGAGGCGACGGTTCTGGCCGATGTCACCCAGGCGATGGCGGTCGCGCGCGAGGAAACCTTCGGCCCGGTGGCGCCGCTCTTCCGCTTCAAGGATGAATCGGACGTGATCGCGCAGGCAAACGACACCGAATTCGGTCTCGCCTCCTACTTCTACGCCAAGGAGCTTGCTCGGGTGTTCCGGGTGGCCGAAGCGCTGGAATACGGCATGGTCGGGGTCAACACCGGTCTGATCTCGACGGCGGAGGCACCGTTCGGCGGTGTCAAGCTCTCGGGCCTCGGCCGCGAGGGCTCGCGCTACGGCATCGAGGAGTTCACCGAGATCAAATACGTCTGCCTCGGCGGCGTTGCGTAAGATACGGTAACCCAATCGCGAAAACCGGCCGGAAAGCTCTGGCCGGTTTTTTTCTTTGCCGGTAGAACCTCGTGAGTGCGGGATTGAGACATGTCGCCGGTCCCGTCGCAATGCAGGAGGAGATGGCCATGCCGGCACCAAAGAACCCTTTCAAGGCAGCTCTGCGCGAAAACCGTTTCCAGCTCGGGCTCTGGGTGGCGCTTGCCAGCCCCTACGCGGCGGAAGTGGTGTCCGGTAGCGGTTACGACTGGCTGCTGATTGATGGCGAGCATGCTCCGAATGATATCCCGCTGCTGTCGGCGCAGTTTCGTGCCATCGCAGCGTCGGCAAGCCACCCGATGGTTCGTCTGCCGGTCGGCGATACCGTGCTGATCAAGCAGATCCTCGACACCGGCGTTCAGACCCTACTGATCCCGATGGTCGAGAGCCTGGAGCAGGCGCGGCAGCTGGTCCGCGCCACCCGCTATCCGCCCCATGGCGTTCGCGGCGTCGGTGCGGCCCTCGGCCGTGCTTCTCAGTTCGGCCGCATCGGCGACTATCTGCAGACAGCGGGCGACGAAATCTGCCTGATCCTTCAGATCGAAAGCCGCGCCGGCCTTGCCGCGATCGACGAAATTGCCGCGCTCGACGGCGTCGACGGTCTCTTCATCGGCCCATCAGACCTGGCGGCCGACATGGGTTATCTCGGCAAGCCCGGCCATCCGGACGTGCGGGCGGCCATCGCCGACGCGTTCGAGCGTATCAAGCGTGCGGGCAAGGCGAGGGGTATCATGACGCTTGATCTGGAGCAGGCGCGTGACTACCGCGACATGGGCGCCGACTTCATGGCGATCGGCACCGATGTCACTTCGTTGGTGCGGGCGACGACGGCCCTGCGCCAGGAATTCCTCGGCGAGGCGGCTCCAGTACAAAAGAAGCAGGAATCCGGCTACTGATCGGAAATCGCCGAGAGCTGGGGCATCGGTGTGTCCGGGCTCCAGCGCCGGAAGTCCGCGATCCGTCGCTCTATCTTATCGCTGTGGTGGTTGGCGATATCGCTTAGGCGGTGGTTGAGGAACGGGTTTCTGAAGCGTTCCAGTGTGGCGGCGACATAGTCTAACGCTTCGCTCTCCAGGCCCTTTGCAGCGAAAGCGGGGATCACTTCGGTTTGATAGATGTGGTCCAGTCGCGCTGCGACGCCGGCGTCGGCCAGGATCTCCCGCACAGTCTCATTCGGGTCTCGGCCTTCCTTGAGCCAGAGATCGGCCAGAACGGTGTGGCCGAGATTGAGGATGTGAAGCTTCAGCTTCTCGTAGGGCGTCAGGTCATCCACGAGCTTTACACACGGATGGGTGCAGGGTGAGCGAAGACCGGGCTGGTTTTCGATCGCCCAGAGCGCATAGGGTTCGGCAACCGCGCCGGCGGGCTCCAGGGGCTCGGAGACGATGCGGTCTACGAGCGTATTTGCCCAGACGACACCCGTGTCCAGCCAGTTCGTGAAAGTGGCGTCTTTGACTCGCGCCGCCGCGAGTTCCAGCATCAGCGCCTTCAACACGTCACCGTTGCGTGACACGAGTTCGCAGGGAAGGATCGTCAGCGCACGCCCACCCGCTTCGAAGCGCGACTTCAAAAGCAGCAGCAGCTTGCCGGGAAAGGAGCGGGGAACGTCCGTTGTCAGGTCGTCGTCGCCGACCCGGAAACCCGTATCACCGGTATTGGAGATCAGGATCTCGGCTTCCTCGGCGACAATCGCCTGGACCTCGCTCCAGTTTTCAGCGGTCGAAAGCGCCCGCGCCACGCTGGTCACCCGTTGCGTTGTGTCGATCCGTTTCCCGCCCTGGATGCCACGGATGATGACGGGAAAGCCCTCGGGGCGAGCAAGCGCCGCGAGACGTCCGGAACGCTCGCTGGACCCGGTCGTCTGCACCACGGTGAGAGGCCCAAGCGCCTGACCTGTTTTCAGCGCCTCGCCGACGAAGAGATCGGCATGGGCCTGAAGGAAACGGCTCGTTCCGAATTGCACGATCGGCGTCGTCATCTCTGGCTCCGATGGCTCGCTATGGAATGGATTGAAGCAAGGTCTCGCGCGCGGACTGGAGGTGCCGGCGGCAGGCCTGTTCGGCCTTGGCGGGGTCGTGCGAGCGCAAGGCTTCGATATAGGCGAGGTGCTCTTCCAGCGCGCGGGCGTTGCGCTGGCGGGCATTCGTCTTGTTCCACTGGTAGTGATAGTGGAAGACGATCGCGATGATATCGTAGAAATCGACGATGAAGCGGTTGCTGGATGCCTTGTGCACCAGCAGGTGGAATTGCTCGTCCAACTCAGAGAAATCCCGGTAGCGGTTATCGATATCGGCAAGAATTTCCCGGTGCAGGGTCTCGATTTCCCTGAGCTCCTTCCAGGCTGGGTGATCGTCCGGAAGGGAAACGAAACGTGCGGCCGAGCGCAGCTCGAACATCTCGCGCACTTCCGTCAGTTCCAGCGCGAACTCGCGGGTGAAGCCCTTCAGGACCCAGTGGCTGTTTGGCCGCTTTTCGATCAGGCCGAAACGACTGAAACGGATCAGGAACTCGCGCACGCTGGTCGTGCCGGTACCGATCTCGCGCGCCAGTTCGAGTTCGTTGATCTGCATGCCGGGCTCGGCGCCGCCGGCGAGAATCCGGCGCATGAAGCTGCGCTCGATGATCTCGGCGAGTGAATCGGTCTCTTCCGTTGGAAAGTAGTCGTCTGGGCGGGGCTGCCGCAGCACGTTCTTCTTGCGTTTGTCCCAGGCGATCAGCTGCACCTCTTCGAAGCGGCTGAGGATCGCGCGCACCGTCGTCCGGCTGACGCCGAGCACCTGCCCGAGTTCCGGCTCGGAGGGCAGCGAGGATGTTTCCGCCAGAAGCTTCAGGCAGCGGTTATAGGCATCCTTGAAGACGGTGTTCTGTTTTGCCATGGCAAGATCCGGCCGGTTCGAAATTGTCTGCGCTTGTCAGGGACGCTCCTCTATCGCGGCGATCCGGTTTTGTCTCCGTCTGTCGTCAACATCTGTTCCTCCCGTTCACCCCGGTCGTTGGCCCGGCGGCGTCGCTGATGTTTTCGTTATAATACCCATTGACGGAAATCTGTCTATTGTAGATAAAAGACAGAACAGCGAAATAACAATCACGGAGAAATTGGTGTCAGCGCCGTCCACCATCCTGCTCGCACCGGAGGACAACGTCGTCGTGGCGACATTGGCGATTGCCGCCGGTGAAGCCTTGCCGAACGGCGCTCGCGCTGCAGCGAAGGTCGATGCCGGCCACAAGGTTGCGATCCGCCCCATTCACGCCGGTGAACCGGTCGTCAAATACGCCCAGGCGATCGGGCGGGCGACCGCCGATATCGCGCCGGGCGACCATGTGCACTCCCACAACCTCGCCTTCGACCGGGATCGCCTGGCAATCGGACCGCAGGGAACGCCGGAAGCGGCAAGCGATGCCGACAAGGCGCGCACCTTCATGGGCTATCGGCGCGGTGACGGGCGCGCTGCGACCCGAAACTACATTGGTGTTGTCGCCAGCGTGAACTGTTCCACCACCGTCTGCCGCGCCATTGCCGAGGAGGCAAACCGTCGCATCCTGCCGAAGTACGAGGGCATCGATGGTTTCGTGCCGATCGTGCACGATCAGGGCTGCGGCATGTCGTCGACCGGCGACGGCATGGCCAACCTGCACCGAACGCTCGCCGGCTACGCCCGCCATGCCAATTTCGGCGGTGTGCTGATGGTGGGCCTCGGTTGCGAGGTCAATCAACTGACGCTCTATGGCCAGAGCGGCGCCGGCGCCGAAAAACGGCATTTCAACATCCAGGAAGCCGGCGGCTCCCGCCGTTCGGTGGAAAAAGCCCTCGGCATTCTCGAGGAAATCGCCGCCGAAGTCGGCAAGGAGCGCCGTGTTGCAATCCCGGTGAGCGAGATCATCGTCGGCTTGCAATGCGGCGGGTCGGATGGGCTTTCGGGTATCACCGCCAATCCGGCGCTCGGCGCCGCCGTCGATATCCTTGCGGCAGCCGGCGGCACCGCAATCCTCTCGGAGACCTCGGAAATCTATGGCGCCGAGCATCTGCTGCGCAGCCGGGCGATCAATGAGGCCGTCGCGGTGAAACTCGACGGCCTGATTGCCTGGTGGGAGAACTATGTGGCGATGCATGGTGCATCGCTCGACAACAATCCTTCGCCGGGCAACAAACGCGGCGGTTTGACGACTATTCTTGAAAAGTCGCTCGGCGCTGTCGCCAAGGGCGGCCGCTCGCCGCTCAACGCCGTCTATCGCTATGCCGAGCGTGTGACCGAGCACGGGCTCGTTTTCATGGATACGCCCGGCTACGACCCGGTGTCGGCCACCGGCCAGGTCGCCGGCGGCGCCAACGTCATTGCCTTTACCACCGGTCGCGGCAGTTGCTTCGGCTGTCGGCCGGCGCCGTCGATCAAGCTCACCAGCAACACGGCGCTGTTTCGGGCGATGGAAGAGGACATGGACATCGATTGCGGCGTGATCGCTTCGGGGGAGGCGAGCATTGCCGGGCTTGGCCGGGAGATCTTCGACCTGATCGTCGAGACCGCCTCTGGCCGCAAGACCAAGAGCGAGCTTTTCGGCTACGGCGACAATGAGTTCGTGCCCTGGCATCTGGGAGCGACGCTCTAACTTTGCAACGACTGACATCCTTGGAGGAGGAGACGGGGAATGCAGACGAGACGGATCGGTCGAACCGGCCTATCGGTGACCGAATTCAGCTTCGGTGCCGCCGGCCTCGGTGGCCTCTACCGGGAGTGCACCCGCGACGCGGCCATCGCGACCCTGGACGCTGCCTGGGAGGCGGGCCTGCGCTACTTCGACGTGGCGCCCTATTACGGTCTCGGGCTTGCCGAGCGTCGCGTCGGCGACTTCCTGCGTGACAAGCCGCGCGATCAGTTCGTACTTTCCACCAAGGTTGGCCGTCTTCTGCACCCGGTGCCCGAAGACAAGGTGCCTGACTACTCCTATGTGAAGCCGCTCAATTTCGATGTCGCCTACGACTACAGCTATGACGGCATCATGCGCTCGGTCGAGTTCAGCTATGCCCGGCTCGGGCTCAATCGCATCGACATTCTCTATGTGCACGATATCGGCGTATATACCCACGGCGCCGCCCGCAATGCCGTCTATCTCAGACAGTTGCTGGATGGCGGACTGAAGGCGCTCGAGGAACTCAAATCGTCGGGCGCGATCGCCGCCTATGGTCTCGGCGTGAACGAGGTTCCCGTCTGTCTCGAGGTTGTGCGCCGGGCCGATATCGACTGCATCCTGCTGGCCGGCCGCTACACGCTGCTCGACCGCTCGGCCGTCGCCGAACTGCTGCCGCTTTGTGAAAGGAAGCAGACATCGCTTGTCGTCGGCGGGGTTTTCAACTCGGGAATTTTGGCAACGGGTCCTGTCGAGGGCGCGCATTTCGACTACATGCCGGCAACGGAAGATATCCGGCAAAAGGTCGCTGCCATGGACGCGGTTGCGCGCCGAATGAACGTGCCGCTTGCCGCGCCGGCCATGCAGTTTCCGCTGAGCCATCCGATGGTCGCCTCCGTGCTGCTCGGCACCGCCAAGCCGGGAAGCCTGACGCGCAACATGGCGCTCGCTGAACACCGGTTTTCCGCGGCCGATTTCGCGGCTTTTGAACCGTTTACGCTGGTCGCGCCAGTGCTCGGGGACGAGCCGGTACGAGTTTAACGGGCGGCCCTCGCCTTGCGGCCTGAAATGGTGTTTCGGCCGCTTGCCAAGCCGGAATTGTCGTACTAGCATTCCGATATGTTTTTTATCGATAAAAGGTCGATAAGCCAGCACCTGCGATCGATCTCCAAGAAGTGGAACACGGTGCACTGAGAGGAGAAACCTGGGATGAGCATTCTGAAAAGCAGCCTTACCCGTCGTGCCTTCACCGCCCTGGCCGGTGCCGCGATGATCGCCGGCATGTCGCCGGTCGCATCCTTCGCGCAGGACGTGACGATCCCGATCATCGTCAAGGACACCACGTCCTTCTACTGGCAGATCGTGCTGGCCGGCGCGCGCGCCGCCGGCAAGGACCTCGGGGTCAATGTACCCGAACTCGGCGCCCAGTCCGAGTCCGATATCAACGGCCAGATCAGCATTCTCGAAAACGCGGTCGCCGGCGCTCCAGCTGCTGTCGTCATCTCGCCGACGGAATTCAAGGCGCTCGGCAAGCCGATCGATGAAGCGGCCAAGGCCGTCCCGATCATCGGCATCGACTCTGGCGCCGACTCAAAGGCCTTCTCCTCGTTCCTGACCACCGACAACGTCCAGGGCGGCCGCATCGCTGCCGACGGACTTGCTGCAGCGGTCAAGGAAATGAGCGGCAAGGAAGAGGGTGAGATTGCGATCATCACCAGCCTTCCGGGTGTCGGCTCGCTCGACCAGCGCCGCGAAGGCTTCCTCGATCAGGTCAAGACCAAGTACCCGGGCTTCAAGGTTGTCGTCGACAAATATGCCGACGGTCAGGCGACCACCGGCCTTAACATCATGACCGACCTGATCACCGCCAATCCCAATCTTGTCGGTGTGTTTGCGTCCAACCTGATCATGGCGCAGGGTGTGGGCCAGGCGATTGCCGAAAACAAGCTCGGCGACAAGATCAAGGTGATCGGCTTCGACAGCGACGACAAGACCGTCGGCTTCCTCAAGGAAGGCGTTCTCGCGGGGCTCGTCGTTCAGGATCCCTATCGCATGGGCTATGATGGCGTGAAGACGGCGCTGGCCGTCTCCAAGGGTGATAAGGTTGAGGCGAATGTCGATACCGGTGCCAATCTGGTGACCAAGGCCAACATGGCCGAACCGAAGATCGACGCTCTCTTGAACCCGAAGGTCAAGTAACGACGGCCGCGGCGGGCTCCTGCCCGCCGCACCCGCTTGCGGCCGGAACGAGGACCGGCCGCAAGCGATCTCTGCGATGGGAGGAATGCGCAGATGACCGAGTTGCAAGAGGCGCGCGACATCAGGACCGAGGGCCTGCAGGTGGCGACGCGTCATCCGGTGCCCAAAGGCGAGCCGATCCTGGAACTGCGCGCCCTGCAAAAGAAGTACGGCGCCGTGGAGGCCCTGAAGCCGGCGTCGTTAACCTTTCTCTCTGGCGAAATTCACGCGATCGTCGGCGAGAACGGTGCCGGCAAGTCGACGCTGATCAAGCTTCTGACCGGCGTCATCAAGCGCACATCCGGTGAAATCTTCTGGTGTGGTAAACCCGTTCAGCTCGGCACGCCCCAGGAGGCGATCGAACGCGGCATCAACGCCGTGCACCAGGAGGTCGTGCTCTGCGCCCACCTGACTGTGGCGGCCAACATGTTTCTCGGCGACGAGATCAATCGCAACGGCCTGATGCGCAAGCGCGCCATGACCGATGCGGCGCAACGTGTCCTCGATGACCTTGGCTTCAATCTGCCCGCCGGTGCCGTTCTCGGCAGTCTCACCATCGGCCAGCAACAATTGGTCGCCACGGCACGCGCCGCGATGCGGGGCACGCAGTTCCTGATCTTCGACGAGCCTACGGCCTACCTTACCCGACAGGAGTCGGCCCAGCTCTTCCGGCTGATCCGCAGGCTCCAGGCTGAAGGTGTGACCATCGTCTATATTAGCCACCGCATGGAGGAAGTCTTCGAGCTTGCCGACCGCGTTTCTGTTCTGCGCGACGGCACCCATGTCGGCACCCGCAAGATCGGCGAAACGAACGAGGCGGAATTGATCGCGTTGATGATCAACCGCACGATCGAGCAGATCTACCACAAGGAGCATTTTCCGCCCGGCGAGGTGATCGTCGAAACGCGCGGTCTCAGTGGCCCCGGTTTCCAGGATGTGTCGCTGACCGTTCGGGCCGGCGAGATCGTCGGCCTCTACGGGCTGATCGGCGCAGGGCGCAGCGAGTTTGCGCTCGGTCTCTACGGCCGCCACCGTCCGAGTGCAGGCGAGGTCTACTGGCAGGGGCGCAAGGTGGATATCGCCAGCGAACGTGTCGCCATGGATCTCGGCATCGCGCTCGCGCCGGAAAGCCGTCGCGACCAGGGCCTGTGCCTCAATCTGCCGATCGGGCTCAACATCAACCTGCCGGTCTTCAATCGACTGACGCGTGGCATGACGATCAACGGCCAGCAGGAGCGGGAGAATGCCGACCGGCAGATCCGCGATCTGAAGATCAAGACGCCGTCGCGACGGGTGCTGGCGTCGGCCATGTCCGGAGGCAACCAGCAGAAGATCGTTATCGGCAAGTGGCTGAGTCACGGTGCCAAGTTGTTCATCTTCGACGAGCCGACCGTTGGCGTCGATGTGGGTACCAAGGCGGAAATCTACAGGCTGTTTGCGCGGCTTCTGGAGAAGGGGGCGGGCATCATCCTGATCTCGTCCTATCTGCCTGAAGTCTACGAGCTTGCGGACAGATTGCACGTGTTCCGGCGCGGCCGGCTGGTTGCCAGCCACGACTATCGCGCCGCAAGCCACGAGGAAGTGCTGACGCAGGCGATCGGCGTTTGAGCTCACAAAAAGAAACTTGAGGGATGCAGGGAGGAAGACGATGAGTGCGGAAACGGTGGAGAGCGGCGCCAGTGCGGCGCCACGCAAGGGCGTGAGCATTCTGTTCGGCCTCACCCTGCTGGGGCTGCTTCTGTTCCTCTGGCTGCTGCTGGGCCTCGCCACCAACAGTTTCTGGACGCCCAACAACATCAGCAACCTGCTGCGCCAGGGCGCGATGACCGCGATCCTTGCGGTCGGCCAGACCTTCGTCATCATCACCGCCGGCATCGATCTGTCGGTCGGTGCCGTGGTCGGCTTCACCAGCGTCATCGTCGCCTGGCTGCTTGCCGCCGGCGTACCGCTCTGGGCCGCCATCCTCCTGACGCTTGCCTTCGGTGTGCTGATCGGTGCCTTCCACGCCTTCGGCATCGTGCGCATGGGGCTGCCACCCTTCATCATCACGCTTGCAACCCTCACTTCGTTGCGCGGCATCGGCCTGTTGATCACCAACGGTTCGACGATCTCGATCACCAACGAGGCCTTTACCAATTTCTCGCGCTCCGATTTCCTCGGCGTGCCGAGCCTGTTCTGGATGGTGATCGTGGTGGCGATCCCCGCCTATGTCTTTCTGCACTTGAGCCGCTTCGGTCGTTACCTCTTCGCCGTCGGCTCCAACAGCGAAGCGGCGCGCCTCTCCGGCGTCAACGTTCACCGCACCATCTATCTTGCCTATATCCTCTCCTCGACCTGCGCCGCCTTCGTCGGCCTCTTGCTCGCCTCGCGCATCGGTATCGGCAACGCCACGCAAGCCGAGGGCTGGGAGTTGCAGGCGATCGCTTCGTCGGTCATCGGCGGCACCAGCCTGTTCGGTGCCGTTGGCTCAGTGCACGGGCCTTTGCTCGGCGCGTTCATCCTCGCGACGATCAACAACGGCGCCAATCTCCTCAACGTCAACTCGTTCTGGCAGCGCATCATCACCGGCGTGCTGATCATCGTCATCGTCTATTTCGATCAACTCCGGCGCCGCAGCGCCCGCTAGGCGCTGCCACCGAACATTCTGTGAGAACTGCCATGAAAGCCGTGCTCTGCCTCGAACCCGGCCGCCTGGAGGTCGTTGACCGTTCACCGGCTAAGGACGTGCCTGACGGTTGGGTGCATCTATCCGTCAGCCATGTCGGCATTTGCGGCACCGACTATCATATCTTGGCCGGCAAACATCCGTTCCTCGAATATCCCCGCGTCATGGGCCACGAGATCTCCGCAACGGTCATTTCCGGTGGCCGCGGCACGGAGATCGCGCCCGGTACTCCCGTCGTGGTCAACCCCTATCTCTCCTGCGGTACCTGCGTTGCCTGCCGAAAGGGCAAGCCGAACTGCTGCACCGCCATCAAGGTTCTCGGCGTGCACACCGACGGTGCCTTTTGCGAAGAGATCGTCGTGCCCGAGGGTAATCTTTATCCGGCGCACGGTCTGTCTGCCGAAGCTGCGGCGACGGTCGAATTCCTGGCGATCGGTGCCCATGCGGTGCGCCGAGCATGTACGGATGCGGGGGCACGAGCGCTGGTCATCGGTGCAGGGCCGATTGGCCTCGGCACCGCGATCTTCTCGCGCATAGCCGGCCATCAGGTGACGCTCGTTGACACCAGCGACGAACGGCTGAACTTTGCCGCCGAGAAGCTCGGTTTCGCCAATGGCATCGTCGCGGGCGCCGATTTGGCCTCACGCGTAGCCGAAGCGACGGGGGGCGACGGCTTCGACGTCGTCTTCGATGCCACCGGGTATAGTGGCTCGATGCAGTCCGCCTTCGCCTATGTCGCCCATGGTGGCACGCTGGTCTTCGTCAGCGTCGTCAAGGACGAGATACGCTTCTCCGATCCGGAGTTCCATAAACGCGAGATGACCTTGATCGGCAGCCGCAATGCGACCCGCGGGGACTTTGATCATGTCGTTGCATCGATTGCTTCCGGTCTCGTGCCGGTCGAGGCGCTGATCACCCACCGCACGACGCTGGAAGGCGCGGTCGCCGATCTTCCGCGATGGGCGGAGGAAAAGTCGGGCCTGGTCAAGGCAATCATCAAGGTCGCGGCGATATGAGCGATGGCAGCTTTGCTGCATTGCCGCAGAGGCCGCACACGGCTTTCGCTCTTCGGAGCCGTCATTTTCTCCTTGAAAAGACCCGGCATCGGTTTTCAACACACGAAAATAGCGGAAAACCGCCAGTTTCGGACAAGCTCGTTTGCAAATCGTCAGGAATCCAGATTCATTCTGGCCTGAGGCCTTGTATCGAGGTGAGACGGGTATATTTGTTGCACTGCACAAGAAAAGTGGTAGTCTGGCAGCGATTGCGGACACCAAGACAAACAATCGCAAGCTTGCGTCCGACCGGGAGCGGCGTTGTCGTCGATTGAACCAAGGGGTACGCTTCCCATGTTCTACCAGCTCTATGAATTGAACCATGCAATGATGGCGCCGTGGCGTACGGCCGCCGATGCCATGCGGCTTGCCTTCAGCAATCCGATGAATCCGGTCTCGCACACCTATTTCGGTCGTGCGGCCGCCGCCGGGCTCGAGGTGTTCGAGCGCTCCACCCGCCGCTATGGCAAACCGGAGTTCGGGCTTCCCGCGACCGAGGTCGACGGCACGTCCGTCTCCGTCTACGAACGCATCGTCTGGCGCGCACCCTTCTGCAATCTCATCCATTTCGAGCGCGCCTTGCCCAAGGGACGTGCCGCCGATCCGAAGGTTCTGATCGTCGCGCCGATGTCCGGCCACTACGCGACGCTGCTGCGCGGCACGGTGGAAGCGCTGCTGCCGCATTCCGACATCTACATCACCGACTGGATCGACGCGCGCATGGTGCCGCTCAGCGAGGGCACTTTCGATCTCGATGATTACATCGACTACGTCATCCAGATGCTGCACTTCCTGGGCCCGAACACGCATGTGATCGGCGTCTGTCAGCCGGCGGTGCCGGTGCTCGCCGCCGTCGCCCTGATGGAGGCGACTGATGACCCGCTGTCGCCGGCGACGATGACGCTGATGGGCGGGCCGATCGACACGCGCATCAATCCGACCGGCGTCAATCAGCTCGCCGAGCAGCGCCCGATCGAATGGTTCCGCGATAATGTCATCATGCCGGTGCCGTGGCCGCAGCCGGGCTTCATGCGCATGGTCTATCCGGGCTTCCTTCAGCTCTCGGGTTTCATGTCGATGAACCTCGATCGGCACCTGATCGCCCACAAGGAGTTCTTCGCCCATCTGGTGAAGAACGACGGTGACGCTGCCGAAAAGCATCGCGACTTCTACGACGAATATCTCGCAGTCATGGACCTGACCGCCGAATTCTATCTGCAGACCGTGCAGGTGGTCTTCATGCAGCACGCTCTGCCGAAGGGCGAGATGATGCACCGCGGCAAGCGCGTCGATACGACGGCAATCAAGAAGGTCGCGCTGCTGACAGTCGAAGGCGAGAACGACGACATCTCCGGCGTTGGTCAGACCAAGGCGGCGCAGACGATCTGCACCAACATCCCCGACCATATGCGCATGCATTACATGCAGCCGGATGTCGGCCACTACGGTGTCTTCAACGGATCGCGCTTCCGCCGCGAAATCGCGCCGCGCATCGTCGCTTTCCACCGCGAGCACTCGCGGCACGTAAAACCGGTGAAGCAACTCATCAAGGGCGGCAAGTCCGCCTGACCTCACTATCGCGGCCGTTTTGACCGCGTAGAGTCAAGGGTTTGTCCGATTCCGGGGGGAGGGCGCCTTGCAGAGCCAAGGGCGCCTTCCCACATCGTTTTCATCGGGCCGCATGGGCGGCCCGGATGATTGCGAGGAATCCTGAAGATGAACCAATCTGCAATGATCCGTCCGGATTGGACGCCCGCGACCATCGCCCTGATGGTGCTCGGCTTCGTGGTCTTTTGGCCACTGGGCCTGGCCATGCTCGCCTACATCCTGTTCGGCGAAAAGCTCAAGACGTTCAAGAAAGACGCCAACGATACGGTGGATGGCATGTGCTCGGCATTCAAGCGCGGCGGTCGCCGTTCCAATTGGACGCATCGCACCGGCAACGTCGCCTTCGACGACTGGCGCGAAGCAGAACTTGCGCGCCTCGATGAGGAACGCCGCAAGCTCGACGAAATGCGCGAAGAATTCGACACCTATGTGCGCGAGCTTCGCCGCGCCAAGGACCAGGAAGAGTTTGACCGCTTCATGCGCGACCGCAAGAATGGCGGTTCTGGCCCGATCGTCGAAGCCCATTAATTTTCGGAAAACGCTTCCGGCGTTTCACATGAAACGCCGGATTATCTTTTTCGCGCCTCGCGGCGCTGTAGGCGAAGGCCCAGCGAATCGGTTAGAAAGCCTGCATGTTCCCTTCCTTCAAGCGGCGCATCCAACCTGCTCCACCCGCCACGACGCGGCAGATTGAGGTCGCCGGCAAGTCTCTGCCGCTGACGATCAAGCAGAACGCGCGTGCGACCCGCATGACATTGCGCATCGAACCCGGTGGCCGGGCCTTGAAGATGACGGTGCCGCAGGGTCTGCCCGAGCGTGAGGTGAATGCCTTCCTGACGCGGCATCAGGGTTGGCTGATGACCAAGCTCGCCCGCTTTTCCGGCGAAAGCCAGATCGAGGAAGGTGGCTCCATCCTGATCCGCGGCATTTCCCATCGCATCGAGCGCACCGGCAAGATCCGCGGGCTGACAGAAGCGCTGATGGTTGATGACGAGCCTGTGCTGCGCGTCAGTGGCGACGAGGAGCATCTCAACCGCCGCATCGTCGATTTCTTGAAGAAGGAAGCACGCCAGGATCTCGATCGACTGGTTGCGATCTACACCGGTCGCATTGGCCGGCGGGCGAAGTCCGTGTCGCTGAAAGATACGCGCAGCCGCTGGGGATCATGCTCGGCCGATGGCGCGCTGAGCTTTTCCTGGCGCATCGTGATGGCGCCTCCGAAAGTCATCGCCTATCTCGCAGCGCACGAGGTCGCGCATTTGCAGGAGATGAACCACGGCCCCGATTTTTGGGCGCTGTGTGGCAAGCTGTGCCCGGATACGGAGGATGCCAAGCGGTGGCTCCGCCGCAACGGCACGATGCTGCACGCGATCGATTTCGACTGAGCAGGCGAACTGACCCGGCCGTCATCCGCAAAGCCAAGGCTTTATCAGCGAGCGCGCATCGCCTCGCGGATCTTCTCGTCGGTCTTGTATTGGCTGAGCGCATAGACTGACCAGATCGCGGCCGGCACCCAGCCGATCAGGGTCAACTGCAGGATCAGACACATGAGGCCTGCAAAGGGGCGTCCGATCGTGAAAAACTGCAGCCAGGGCAGGATAAGCGCGAGCAAAAGGCGCATCTGTGTCTCCGTTGTGGTAAAATGCATATGGTGAAAGCCGGACTGGCCGACAAGGGGCTCGGCGTGCTCCGAGCGCATTGCCCGCAGGCTCCTCGAGGACGAGGCTAGCCGAGCAGCACGCCACTTGCAGAACGCCTCGGCACACCGCATCTAAGGGCGTTGGCTGTCGTGTTCTACGTCGGTTTTTGGCTCGACTCCCGTGACATTTCATGCAAGGTCGCTTCTCATGAAAACCGAAGTGAAGATATGCGGGCTGAAGACCGCGGAAGCGGTTGAGCGTGCGGTCGCGCTCGGAGCGTCCCATACCGGCTTCATCTTTTTCCCGAAGAGCCCGAGGAACATCGAGCCCGATGATGCCGGCCGGCTGGCGGACCGGATTCGCGGCCGGGCGAAGATCGTTGCCGTCACGGTCAATGCCGACAACGACGAACTCGATGAAATCGTCTCGGCGCTGAACCCGGATATCCTGCAACTGCATGGCGGCGAAAGCCCGGAGCGACTGCTGACGGTCAAGGCGATGTACGGCCTACCTGTCATGAAGGTTTTTTCGGTCCGCGACGCTGCCGATTTCGAAAAGATCGACGCCTATATCGGTATCGCCGATCGCTTCCTTTTCGACGCCAAGGCCCCGGCGGGTTCCGATTTGCCCGGTGGCAACGGCGTTTCCTTTGACTGGAAGCTGCTTGATGCGCTTGACGCAAGCGTCGATTACATGCTTTCCGGTGGTCTTAACGCCAGTAACATTGGCGAGGCCATGGCGCAGACCCGCGCCCGCGCTATCGATATCTCCTCCGGCGTCGAGAGCGCGCCGGGCGTCAAGGATCTGAAGCTCATGGAATCGTTTTTCAATGCCGTTCGCCAGGCGGAGGCGGGCATGCCACGGTCAGGGAGCAGGACGTGAACCAGGCGCCAAAGTTGAATTCCTTCCGGGGCGGCCCGGATGAAGACGGTCGTTTCGGCATCTTTGGTGGCCGTTTCGTCGCCGAGACATTGATGCCTCTGATCCTCGACCTGCAGAACGAGTGGGACAAGGCGAAGGACGATCCGACCTTCAAGGCGGAACTGGAACACCTCGGCGCCCACTATATCGGCCGGCCGAGCCCGCTCTACTTCGCCGAACGGCTGACCGCCGAACTCGGCGGCGCCAAGATCTATTTCAAGCGCGAAGAGCTGAACCACACCGGTTCGCACAAGATCAACAACTGCATCGGCCAGATCCTGCTCGCCAAGCGCATGGGCAAGACGCGCATCATCGCCGAAACCGGTGCCGGCCAGCATGGCGTGGCTTCGGCTACCGTCGCCGCCCGCTTCGGCCTGCCCTGTGTCGTCTACATGGGCGCGACCGATGTCGAGCGTCAGGCGCCGAACGTCTTTCGCATGAAGCTGCTCGGTGCCGAGGTGAAGCCGGTCACCGCCGGCAGCGGCACGCTCAAGGACGCCATGAACGAGGCGCTGCGCGACTGGGTCACCAATGTCGACAACACCTATTACCTGATCGGCACGGCTGCCGGCCCGCATCCCTATCCGGAAATGGTCCGCGATTTCCAGGCGATCATCGGCCAGGAAGCCAAGGAGCAGATGCTTGCCGCCGAAGGCCGGCTGCCGGATCTCGTCGTTGCCGCCGTCGGCGGTGGCTCGAACGCCATCGGCATCTTCCATCCGTTCCTCGACGATGAAAGCGTCAAGATCGTCGGCGTCGAAGCTGGCGGCAAGGGCATCGAGGGCGACGAGCATTGCGCCTCGATCACCGCCGGTTCGCCCGGCGTGCTGCACGGCAACCGCACCTACCTGCTGCAGGATGGTGACGGCCAGATCAAGGAAGGCCATTCGATTTCGGCCGGCCTCGACTACCCCGGCATCGGCCCGGAACATGCCTGGCTGAACGATGTCGGCCGCGTCGAATATGTGCCGATCATGGATCACGAGGCACTCGAGGCCTTCCAGACGCTGACGCGCCTCGAAGGCATCATTCCGGCGCTCGAGCCGTCACACGCGCTTGCCGAAGTCATCAAGCGTGCGCCGAAGATGGGCAAGGACGAGATCATCCTGATGAACCTCTCCGGTCGCGGCGACAAGGACATCTTCACCGTCGGCAAGATTCTGGGAATGGGGCAGTAAGATCATGACCGCACGCATGGACAAGAGATTTGCCGATGTGGCGGCCGAAGGACGTCCGGTCCTCGTCACCTATTTCATGGCCGGTGATCCGGATTTCGAGACGTCGCTGTCGATCATGAAGGCGCTGCCGAAGGCGGGAGCCGACGTCATCGAGCTGGGTATGCCCTTCTCTGACCCGATGGCCGATGGTCCGGCGATCCAGCTTGCAGGTCAGCGGTCGCTGAAGGGCGGCCAGACGCTCGCCAAGACGCTGGAAATTGCCCGTCGCTTCCGCGAGGACGACCAGCGCACGCCGATCGTGCTGATGGGCTATTACAATCCGATCTACATCTATGGCGTCGACCGTTTCCTGACGGATGCGCTCGCTGCCGGTATCGACGGCCTCATCGTCGTCGACCTGCCGCCGGAGATGGACGACGAGCTTTGCATCCCGGCGCTCGAAAAGGGCATCAACTTCATCCGCCTGGCGACCCCGACGACGGACGAGCGTCGCTTGCCGAAGGTGCTCGAAAACACCTCCGGTTTCGTCTACTACGTGTCGATGAACGGCATCACCGGCTCGGCTCTGCCCGACCCGTCGTTGATTGGCGGCGCCGTCGCGCGTATCAAGGCGCACACCAACCTGCCGGTTTGCGTCGGTTTCGGCGTCAAGACGGCGGAACATGCAAGGGCCATCGGAGCATCCGCCGATGGCGTGGTCGTCGGTACGGCGATCGTCAACCAGATCGCGTCAAGCCTGACCGAAGAGGGCAAGGCGACGGACGCGACGGTTCCGGGTGTTGAAGCGCTGGTCAGAGGGCTCTCGGCAGGCGTGCGGTCCGCACGCCTCGCAGCAGCCGAATAATTGCCTATATTAGCGCGCACAACCCGAAGGAAATCTTCAGGAGTTACTAAGTGAACTGGATCACAAACTACGTTCGGCCGAAGATCAACTCGATGCTGGGCCGCCGGGAAGTTCCGGAAAATCTCTGGATCAAGTGCCCGGAAACCGGCGAGATGGTGTTCCACCGCGATCTCGAAGAAAACAAATGGGTTATCCCCCAGTCCGGCTTCCACATGAAGATGCCGGCCAAGGCGCGGTTGAAGGACCTGTTCGACGGCGGCATCTATGAAGCGTTTCCGCAGCCGAAGGTTGCTCAGGATCCGCTGAAGTTCCGAGATTCCAAGAAGTACTCGGACCGTCTGCGCGACAGCCGCACGAAGACCGAACTCGAAGACACGATCGTTGCCGGCCTCGGTCGCGTTCAGGGCGTCAAGCTTGTCGCCGTCGTGCACGAGTTCAACTTCATCGGCGGTTCGCTTGGCATGGCCGCTGGCGAGGCGATCATCAAGGCCTTCGAAAGGGCGATTTCCGAGAAGTGCCCGCTGGTCATCTTCCCGGCATCGGGTGGCGCCCGCATGCAGGAAGGCATCCTGTCGCTGATGCAGCTGCCGCGCACCACGGTTGCCGTCAACATGCTCAAGGAAGCCGGTCTTCCCTACATCGTCGTGCTCACCAATCCGACGACCGGTGGCGTCACCGCATCCTATGCGATGCTTGGCGATATCCACATGGCAGAGCCTGGCGCCGAAATCGGCTTTGCCGGCAAGCGGGTGATCGAGCAGACGCTGCGCGAAAAGCTGCCGGAAGGCTTCCAGACCTCCGAGTATCTCCTTGAGCACGGCATGGTCGACATGGTCGTCAAGCGCCATGACCTCCCGTCGACGCTGGCCCGGGTCCTGAAGATCCTGCTGAAGAAGCCGGCAGAAGCCTCCAAGCTCAACGGCGGCACGCAGCCGGCTGCCTTGCCGGTCGCGGCAAGCGCTTAAAGGCAGTTTCAGGAAAAGCGGGAGCCGCTTTCCTGAAATACGCAGAACAACAATGAGCATCTCCGCCAGACCGGAGGTGCTTGGCAGTCAAGCTTGTCGGGGCGGGGTGAGAAATGGCAGCTGTGGAAGCCAGCGAAGCGGGCTACGAGATCGAAAAACTCCTTGCCCTCCACCCCAAGGGCTTCGACCTGTCACTGGACAGGATCACCCGGCTGCTCGCCGCGCTCGGCAATCCGCAGGACCGCCTGCCACCGGTGATCCACGTCGCTGGCACCAATGGCAAGGGCTCGGCAACCGCATTCTCGCGGGCGATCCTGGAAGCGGCTGGCCTCAGCGTCCACGTCCATACCTCGCCGCATCTCGTCAATTGGCATGAGCGCTACCGCCTTGGCGTCAAGGGCGGCAGGGGGCGGCTCGTCAGCGATCCTGTTCTCGCCGATGCCGTGCGGCGCGTCGCCGAAGCCAACGGCGGCGAGAAGATCACCGTCTTCGAAATCCTGACCGCCGTCACCTTTCTGCTTTTCGCCGAGCATCCGGCGGATGTCGCGATCATCGAGGTCGGCCTCGGCGGCCGCTTCGACGCGACCAATGTCATTGCCCGGTCGGCCGTCTCGGTCATCATGCCGATCTCGCTCGATCATCAGGCCTATCTTGGCGATCGGGTGGAACTGATCGCCGCGGAAAAGGCCGGCATCATGAAGCGCGGCTGCCCGGTGGTGATCGGCCACCAGGAGGAAGAGGCGGCGCGCGACGTGCTGATCTCGACGGCCGAGCGGCTCGGCTGCCCGATGTTCGTCTATGGCCAGGACTTCATGGCGCATGAGGAATTCGGCCGTCTTATCTATCAGGACGAAGGTGGCCTCTCCGACTTGCCGCTGCCGAAGCTGCCGGGACGTCACCAGTACGCCAATGCCGCCGCCGCCGTTCGCGCGGTGCGGGCCGCGGGCTTCGACGTTTCCGAGGCGGCGATCGAGAAGGGGCTAGCCGGCGTCGAGTGGCCCGGACGCCTGCAGCGCCTGACGAGCGGCAAGCTTACGCGCTACGGTCCGGCCGATGCGGAAATCTGGGTCGACGGCGGCCATAATCCGGGTGCCGGCCAGGTGATTGCCGAGGCAATGGCGACATTCGAGGAACGCGAATCGCGACCCTTGTTCCTGATCATCGGCATGATCAACACCAAGGATCCGATCGGCTATTTCCGGGCATTTCTCGATCTTGCCGAACAGGTCTTCACCGTGCCGATCCGTGGTTCCGATGCGGGCCTCGATCCTGTGGCGCTTGCAAGCGACGCGGCTGCTGTGGGTTTCGAGGCTTCGGCGGTCTCTTCCGTCGCCGAAGCGCTGACGATCGTCGCCAACCTGGTCGATGAGGATCCAGCGCCGCCGCGCATCCTGATCGGCGGCTCGCTCTATCTGGTGGGCGACGTTCTCGCCGACAACGGCACGCCGCCGAAGTGATCCGGAGGTGGCGCTGCCATCCCGGCAACAATCAGGTTCAAGGCAAGAAAAAAGCCCGGCATGCCGGGCTTTCTGCTGAGGTAGTCAGCGAAGGTCTCAGGCGACCGCCGTGGAGATCCACGAGGTAAGGGCCGTCTTCGGCGCGGCGCCAACCTTGATGTCGGCCACTTCGCCGGCCTTGAACATGGCGAGCGTCGGGATCGAACGAACGCCGTACTGGGCAGCCAGTTCCGGGTTTTCGTCGATGTTGAGCTTGGCGACCTTGACCTTGCCGGCGAGCTCGTTCGAGATTTCCTCGAGGCTCGGCGCGATCATCTTGCACGGGCCGCACCATTCAGCCCAGAAATCGACAACCACCGGCTCGGCGGAGTTCAGCACTTCCTGCTGAAAATTGGACGTATCGACCTTTACAGTAGCCATAGGCTGCTCCTTGCGTTCGGAATGGGAGTATCCAGATGTTGTGTCTCATGTGAGATGGCACCGCTGGATTTTCAATATCGGGTATCTCACTTTGTCGCGAGGTCTTCAAGGCTCCTGTCGAGCGCCTGATCCGTTACGACGTGGATTGCCGGTCCTTCGGTGAAGATCAGCACGCATCGGAAGGCGTGCCCGGGATAGAGCGGCCGCAACAGCTCGCGATAGATCGCAAGCTGTGCCCTGTAAGCGAAGGGAATATCACCCTCAGAAGCCGGCACCTGTCGGTTCGTCTTGAAGTCGGCAATGGTCACCGTCCCGTCGCTGACGGCGAGCCGGTCGATGCGGCCGGAGACCGCGTGGTCGCGCGTGCCGAGCGTGAGCGTGCCCATGACCGAGACTTCGGCACGACTGCTTGCCGAGAAGAGCGCACCGAGATCCGGGTGGTCGAGCACGTTCTCGACAGCGGCAATCAGCGCTGCCCGCTGCTCGGGCGACCAGCGGGGAACGGAACGCAGAAGATAGCGCTCTGCCGCTGCGCGACGATCATTGCCCGCAATGGAAGGCAGGACCTGCAGCAGGCGGTGCAGGATGGCGCCGCGCAACATCGAGAGATTTGTCGGTGCCTTCTCTGAAAACAGCGCGGATCCGACAAGCCCATCGCCGTCGTCCTCGTCGACCGCAATGCCGACGCCGGAGGGACTGAGCGGTCGTGGCAGTCGCTTCTGCGGCGGCAGCGGCGTCGAAAGCGCCTTCGGCAGGCCGAAGGCCGGGCGGTTGGCGTCCGCCGAGGTCGCTTCCTTGGACGGAAGGTCACGTTCGAGCTGCTTCTCGCGCCAGGCGTGGCCGGACCATTCCTCGCCGCCGGCATGAAAGGTCTTCGGGTGGCCGCGGCCATTTTCATCCCCGGCAAGGCTCGCCTGGACCATGGCATGCCATGTTTCGGCGACGGCCCTTTGTCCGCGATAGCCGCAGACGATCAGGCGGTCGGCGGCGCGAGTCATGCCGACATAGAGAAGGCGTCGATACTCTTCCTCGGCAAGCGTCTTCAGACGTTCGCTGTCGGCGGTCACGAGCGTGTTCGACTCCGATCCCGGTGCACGCCACACCGGCAACGACAGGACGCCGCCATCCCGTTGGGTGAGCTCCAGGAAGCGGAGAGATGGGACATGCTGGTTGCTGAAGGGCGCACCGCCGCCATCGACGAGGAAGACGACCGGCGCTTCGAGACCCTTGGCGGCGTGCACCGTCATGATCCGGACTTCGTCGCGCTCCTTGTCCTGCTCGCGCTTGACCGTCGGCGCTTCCATTTCCAGCGTCGAAACGAAGGCTTGCAGGCCGGGGAGGCCGCTTCTTTCCTGATCGAGCGCGAAGGTGAGGAATTCGTCGAGGATGTCGCTGACCTCGGTGCCGAGCCGCGCCAGGAAGGCGGCGCGGCCGCCATGGACGCCAAGGATGCGGGCATAGAGATCGTGGGGCGCAAGCTGGTTGGCGAGCGCCACATAGGCTTTCAGTGTCCTTGCTGCCTGATGGAACAGGATGCCCTCGGCCGCCTCGGCCTGAAGCCGCTGCCAGAGGCTTTCGCCTTCTTTGCGTCGCGCCGCGAGCTCGAACAGAGCGTCCTCGCCGAGATTGAACAGCGGGCTTTTCAAGAGCGCGGCGAGTGACAGGTCGTCCTGCGGCAAGAGCACGAACCGCCCGAGTGCGAGCAGGTCCTGGACGGCAATATGCTTGGTCAGCACCAGGCGGTCGGCGCCGGCAACTGGGATGTTGTTGCGGCGCTTCAGCGCTCGGGTCAGCGCATTGACGAAGGCATCGCGCTTGCGCACCAGCACGATCACATCGCCCGGCCGCATCGGCCGGCGAACGCCCTTCTCGACGATCGTCTCCTTGCCGATCCAGCTTTCCAGGACGCCGGCGATCCGGCGTGCGAGGATATTGACCGGTGCGCTCTCAGGCGTCGCGTCGAAGGCCGCCGTCCATTCTTCGTCCGCATCCATCGGTTCGGAGGCAATCACATCCCAGATATCGACGGCGCCGGGGTGGCCGATGCGGTTCGAGGCATGAACGACGGGCTCGCTGCGGGCGCTGAGGCCGCGTGCATGCGCCGGATTGGCGAAGACCATATCGACGGCCGAAAGCACGTCGACGGTCGAGCGGAAGGAGAGCTGTAGGCGGATGGGCTCGAAGGCCTTGCCGCCGTCGCGCACCCGCCGTTCGGTTACCTGGCTCTCATGCGAAAACCGTTCCGGTCGTGCGCCCTGGAAGGAGTAGATCGACTGCTTCTCGTCGCCGACGGCAAACATGGTGCGGTTGGTGCCGCGGGCGCTTTCGCCGGAGAAGAAGTCGGCCGCCAGCGCCTGGATGATGGTCCATTGCGCCGGGCTGGTATCCTGGGCCTCGTCGACGAGGATATGGTCGATGCCCTGGTCGAGCTTGTAATGGACCCAGGCGCTGACGTCGCCGCGGGCAAAGAGCGCCGCCGTGCGGTTGATCAGGTCCTCGAAATCGAGCTGGCTGCGCCGCCGCTTGAGTTCCTCGTAGTCGACGTTGAGCCGTTCGGCGAGCGTCAGGGCCGCAAGCGTCGCCTCGAACATCCTGAGAATGCTGATGTGATCGATGCAGGCGACGACATGGCGGTAGGCTTCGTCCACCAGGTCGATGAGATCGGGGGCCGCCTGCTGCATCGCCTTGTTGAGGAAGGCCGATTGTGCCCGGGGCTTGCCGGTGCCGGTGAAGAACAAATGCCTGAGAGCGTCATAGCGTGCGCCCAGGTCCGCGAGCTTGGAGACGGTTCGCAGTCCCTCTGCAAATTCCAGAACCTTCGTTCCACCAACGCTTGTGGCGAGGGAAAAGTAACGTTCCAGGGACGCGCCGTTGAGGCCCTCCAGCGGCCAGATCGCGGCCATGGCGCTGTCGACGCTTTCCCCCGGGGAAAGCTTCAGGGCCCGGCGCAACTCGGCCTCGGTGCCGCCGAGCGCGTCGGCATGTTCGAGAAAGGCCTGGATCGAAGTGCGGTTCTCGACGATCGCCGCGAGCAGTTTTTCAAGCCCGGTATCGTCGGCGAGGTCGAGCACGGTGGCGAAGGCGCGCGCCAGTTCCGGATCGTCCTTGGCCGCCGTCGCCGTCAGCAGCATGCGGCGGGCATCCGCAAGCAGCACGGCGGCAGCGCGGTCGTCGAGAACGGAGAAATGGCCGGCGACGTTGGCTTCCAGTGGAAACTGATGCAGCAGTGCCTCGCAGAAGGCGTGGATCGTCTGGATCTTGAGGCCGCCGGGTGTCTCCAGCGCGCGGGCGAACAGGCGCCGCGCCTCCTGCAGCTTCAGAAGACCGGGCCGCTCGCCCTCGATCGCCTCGATCCGCTTTTCGAGCGTCGCGTCGTCGAGCGTTACCCATTCGGCCAGCCGTTCGAAGACGCGGTTCGACATTTCGGATGCCGCGGCCTTGGTATAGGTCAGGCAGAGGATCGCCGAGGGCCGGCAGCCGGCAAGCAGCAGCCGGATCACCCGCTGGGTCAGCACATGCGTCTTGCCGGATCCGGCATTGGCCGAAACCCAGGCGGAACGCGCGGGATCGGAGGCAAGCGATTGCCGACGCGAGGTCCAGTCGAGCCAGGCTTGCGGCGTCGCCTGTTCGGGGCCGAGGCTGTCATCCCTCATCGCCGTCGTCCTCCTCGCTATCGGCCGTCGACCATTCGGCCACGCGCGCCAGATGGTCGTATTCGCCGCCGTAATCCCGCTCTTTTTGAACAATCACGCGCGATGCAAAGCCATGCTTGCCCGAAAGCAGCGCAGCCAGGAGCTTTCTGAGCTCGGTGAGGGATTCGTCCGCAAGCTGGTCGGCAGATTTCGTTTCCTTCGCCTTGCTACCCTCGTTGTTCACGGTCTCCTGCTTGAAACGCGAGCCGGGCTTCAGTCGGACATAGAGCAGCGATTGCGGATGGCTGGGCGGCAGGTCCTTGAAGGCACCGGCCTTGAGGGCTGCGGCTTCGAGGGCGAGCTGCGGGTCAAGCAGCACACGGGCTTCCTTGACCGATGGGCTGGAGCCGGTCTTGTAGTCGATGATCTCCACGCTGCCGTCGGTCAGCGTATCGAGCCGGTCGGCAATGCCCGTCAGCCGCATGTCCGCGACGCCAAGCTCCATCGATGCCGGAGCTTCCGTGCGCGAGCGACGGATGAAGCGCGCACGGTCCCGCTCCCACTTGATGAAAGCCAAGCCGACGGCGGCGAAGCGTGGCCGCCAGATCGTGTCGATATGCATGGGCAGCCGCGCCTCGTCGAAGGCCTCGTTCAGCAGCCTGTGCATCGCCTCTTCGGCAGCATGGGACATGAGGTCGAAGCCGCCACGAACGAAGCGCTCGACGATCTGGTGATAGAGCGTGCCGCGTTCGGCCGGACCGGGATCGCTGTTGAACGGCAGCAGCGGATGCAGACGGAGAATGCGCCGGGCGTAGATCGCGTAGGGGTCTCGCCTCAACCGCGAGACCTCGCTGAAGGAGTATTTTCGCGGCTGCAGGTCCGCAGGTGGCTTGGGCGCGGGGCGTTCGGCAAGCGGCTGCCGCCCTCCGTCGTCGAGCATCCGGGCCCAGGCCAGATAGTCGGCGCCATTGGCCTGCAAGGCGGCAGTCAGCCCCTCGCCGCCAAGCGCGAGCAGTCGCTGCAGCCAGCGCGAGGCGACGGTGGGTGCTGCGCCCTGGCGCATCGAGCGCGTGAGGATCAACCGTCTCGTGCCGCAGGCCATCTGGAAGTCGTGCGCGAGCTGGCCGATGCGCCGCTCCGGCGGCTCGAGACCGATGCCCGTCTTCATCGTACGCGAAAGGAACGGGTCGTTGGCCGTCTGGCCCGGCCAATTGCCTTCGTTCATGGCGCCGAGCACCACGAGGTCCATGCTCTGCAGGCGTGATTCCATTGCGCCGAAGATGAAGACCCGCGGGTGGCGCATGGACCGCGGCTTGACCGCAGCACCGGCCGCAAGCGCCTCCATGACATCGCACCATTGCGGCCCGTCCGCCGTCATCTGGCCGTCGGTTTCGATGATGCCGCGAAGCAGGGTCGCGAGCGTATCCGCCGCTTCGCCGGACCAGAGTCCACCGAGATCGCCGCGCTCGTCGGCCGAGGCCGCTTCCAGCGCCTGGCCGGTACGTGTTGCCCAGTCGGCAAAGGTGAATTCCTCCGAGTACACACGGCTGCCGTCCTTGCTGCGCGTGAGCGCAGACGCGAGCGGCGCCACCGCGAGGCCGATCTTCATCGCCAGATCGCGTGCGGCCAAAAGCTCCTCGGTGCTGATGCCGGCCCGCCATTCCGGCGGGTGGCGATCGACCTTGTGCCCGGCAATTGCCGCCGCGAGCAACGGTTCCAGGGCGAGGATATCGACGGTCGCGGTACTGCCGCGCAGCGCCATGCGTTCGAGCGCATCGGCGCCCTGGCGCATGGCGTCACGCGACAGCCCGAAGCGCGCCAGCGGATGTTTGAGAAGCGCGACGAAGGGCACGGGATCGCCGGGGCGCAGGCTCGCCTCCAGAAGCAGGCGCATGAAGCTGCCCTGCGGCGTCGAGGACAAAGGCGTGCCGGCGGAATCGTCGGCTTCGATGCCAAAGCGGGCGAGCTCGGCGCCGACCCGCCGCGCGAGGTTTCGGTCGGGCGTGATCAGTGCCGCCTGGCTGTCCTCACTGCCTTCCAAGGCAAGCCGCAGCGCAACGGCAATCGCCGCCGCCTCCTCGCGCTCGTTGGCGGTTTCGATGAGCGCCGCATCGCTGAAGGCGGCGCGCAGCGCGTCGCCATCGAGTTCGCTGCGCATTTCGGTCCAGGCATTGGTGGCCTTTGCCGGCAACAGTGCGTGCGAGAGGATCTCGGCGCGGAAATCGAGATCGGTCTCGGCGCTTGCCAGGGTGGTCACGTCGGGCCGGAGCACGGCCATGCGCTTCAGCAACCGGTAGAAGCCGTATTGCGGATGGCTGCGGCTCGCCGGATCCGGCCGGCCGTCAAGTGCGGCGTCGGCGACGATCATGTCCCATTCGGCATCGCTCATCGTCTGATCGAGACCGGGCAGCACGATCGTGCCGTTGGCAAGCTTCTGCACGGCGGCGATCAGCGCGGCAGTCGCGGGAATGGAACCGGTCGAACCGGCGATGATGATCGGGCCCTCGATCTTGCCGCTGGCGATGCGCTGCGTCTCGGCCTGCAGGATGGCGTTGCGGTGGCGCGCAGGGGAGGATTGCTTGAGCTCTTCGAGCCGCTCCGGCCAGTAGGTTCGCGCGATCTTCAGGAACTCGAGCGTCAGCTGCCACCAGAGCGCGTGCTCGCCGGCATCGAGCCGGTCGAGTTGATCCCAGTCCAGCTCTTCCGTCTCCATCGCATCGATGAGATCGGCGAGATTGCGGGCGAGCCAGATCGCATCGGCGGGGCTTGCCGGCGCAATCAACGGGCTTTCTGCATGGATGTCGAGCACGACCTTTGGCAGGCGATTGCGCCAGGCCAGGATAAGCCGGCCAAGCTCGATCAGGCGGGCGGTGCCGGGCAGGGGCGGTGCCAGATCGAGGATCGCCGGCACCTCGGCATCGAAGAAGCCGCTGTCGTCGTCGGTCTCGCCGAGCGCCTTGATGGTGGGCAGGATGGTGGAGCGGCCGCCGAGCAGATCGACGAATTCGGATCGAAGCACACGGGCCGAGCGCCGCGTCGGCACGAAGATCGTCACGCCGGCAAGCGGCAGGGGATCAGCGGCATCGTAGCGGAAGTCCGGGGTCAGGCTACCGTCGCAAAGCTTCTCAGCGAGCGTCTTCAGGAAGGGGAGGCCGGGCGGGATCGTGAAGACGTTGGACCGACGGCCGCGCACGCTCATCCTCCCGGCTGGTGGCGGCGGATCGCCGCCTCCGCTTCGCCTATCGCTTCGGGCGTGCCGACCGTCATCCAGTGGCCATCGAGCAGGAGGCCGTGGAGGCGTCCCATTTCGGCCGCGCGGTCGAAGTAGACGTTGAGGTTGAAGGCGTCATCGGGCGCGTCGGCAAAGAGGCGGGAGTGAAGCGCGATGGCGCCGGCATAGACCACCGGGTTCGGCAGGCCTTCCGTGTAACGCACGAGCTTGCCGTCCGCGCCGAGCGAAAAGTCCTTCTTGCCGTTGTGTCCAGTCGTGTCCTCGTCGCGTACGCAGAGCAGCAGCATGTCCATGCTATCCGCATCGAAGGTTGCGGCAAGGCGCGTGAGGTTGCTGGGCACGCCCTTCGGCTCGCCGACCCAGAAGAGGTCGGCATTCATCACCAGTACGGGACCTTCGGGCAGCAGTTTCAGGCCCTTGGCGAGGCCGCCGCCGGAATTCATCAGTGCGGCGCGCTCGTCGGAGATGACGATCTCGGGCGTCGTCCGTTGGCCAAGATGGCCTTCCATCTGTTCGGCGAAATGGTGGACGTTGACGGCTGCCTTGCTGACGCCGGCCTCAGCCAGCAGGTCCAGCACATAGTCGATCATCGGCTTGCCGGCGATCTTAACGAGCGGCTTCGGCATGGTGTCGGTGATCGGGCGGAGCCGGGTGCCGAGGCCCGCGGCGAGCACCATCGCATTGCTGATCGACATTGCTTCTCTGTCAGTTCGCTGATTCGGAATCGAGGATTCCGGTCTTCATACACCAGTCATGCAAGGGTTTCAGCGATTCATGTGCAAGCGCCACCTGAAGATAGGCGAAAGTGCGCGGCATGTGTTTCATATAGCCGGGTTTGCTGTCGCGCTGCATCAACCGCACCCAGATGCCGACAAGCTTGCAGTTGCGTTGCGCCGACATAAGGTGCCAGTCACGCAGAAAGGCCGCCTCGTCGAAACTGCCGTTTGCGTGCCGTTCCGCGAGATAGGCCGCCATTATCCGGCTGGCCAGCGGAGGTGCGACGGTGACGCGCGCATCCTGCACCAGCGATGCCACATCATAGGCGGTCGGGCCGATCATCGCATCCTGGAAGTCGATGAGGCCGATCCGATCCAGCCCCTGGCGCTCTTGGCGCCAGATGATGTTCGGCGAGTGGAAATCGCGCAAGAGCAGGTTCGTCTCGGAGGTCTGCAGCAGATCGATCAGACCGTCCCAGATCTCGCCGTACTCGCGCTTTTCGTCGTCGCTTGCAGGTGCACCGCGTTTCCATGGCAGGTACCAGTCGGTCAATAGCCGCGTCTCGATCTTCATCGCCGTCCGGTCGAAATCCGGAATGCGGTGGATGACGGATTGGTCGACGCTGATCTCCCTGTCGGTCTGCTTGGCATGAAGGCGGGCGAGCAGTCGCGCGCTTTCGATATAGCGCTCGTCGATCGGCTGTCCGGCCGCATCGAGAATACCGTCCGATCCCAGGTCCTCGATCAGCAGGATGCCCTGGTCGAGATCGCGAGCGTAGATCGTCGGCGCAGCAAGGCCACGTGCAATGAGCAGCTGGTCGATTGCGACGAAGGGGACGACGTCTTCGGCGATATGCGCGAGCTGCTGGTAGTATTTGCCATCCTGGAGGATAGGGCCGGGCTTGTGCCTCGGCGAGTCCATCAGAATCCGGCTAACGGACCCGTCCGCCGGATAAACGCGCTCATAGGCCCGGATCGAGGCATCGCCGCTCAGGTGGCGGCGCCGCGCGTTCGGGTGGTCGTTCTGATCGAGGAAGCCTCGGATCGTGAGCGTACGGGCGATCCGCTGCAGCCTTTCGCCCGGACCGGAAATTTCGACGCGGCGCCCATCCTTCTCGTGAGTGATGGTGAGCGCGATGCGGCTGGCTGGTAGAGCGTCGTCTGCCCGCTCCGGCCATTCGACCAGACAGATGCCTTGTGACAGGGCTTCGTCGAAGCCGAGTTCGTCCAGTTCACTGGAGTCGGCCAGTCGATAGAGGTCGAAATGCGCGACAGGGATACGCAGCTCGTAGGTCTGAACCAGTGTGAAGGTCGGGCTCGGCACTTCCAGGCCATCGTCATCGGCGAGTGCGCGCAGGAAGGCGCGCGCCAGTGTCGACTTGCCGGCCCCGAGATCGCCGGAAAGCGCGACGCAGTCGCCGGGCTTCAGGACCAGCGCCAGATCCTCGCCGAGCTCGATCGTTGCCGCCTCGTCCGCCAGGAAGCGCTCGATCGCCCGCATCATTCGGCCGCGACGATCGTCGGCACGTCGGCCGAGGGAATGCGGCAGGTCACTTCCGTGCCTTCGCCTTCCTTGCTGCGGATGGAGACCGTGCCGTTATGCAGACTGACGAAGCTTTCGACGATCGAAAGGCCAAGACCTGCGCCGCCACTCTGGCCGTAGCTTTCGAAGCGGTTGAAGACGGTGTCGAGCACGTCCTGCGGGATTCCGGGGCCGCTGTCTGAGACCGAGAAGATGAAGTCGCTGCCCTCGCGCCGGCACTTCAGGTCGATGGCGCTGCCATCTGGCGCAAAGTTTGCGGCATTGGTGAGCAGCTTGACGAAGATCTGCTTCAGCCGCTGCTGGTCGGCGATCATGCGGCCGAGATTGTCGGGGGCGGCGATCCTCAGCGTCACGCCGCTCTCGAGCAGCCGGTCGGCCATCTGGTGGGCGATATCATCGAGAAAGTCGGTGAGACTGATGTCGGACATGTCGAGCTGGACGATGCCGGCATCGACGGTCGCGAGATCCAGGATGTCGTTGACGATCGTCAACAGCAGCGACGAGGAGGTGGCAATGTGGTCGACATACTCCGCCTGCCGCTCGTTGAGGTCGCCGAAGGCCGGCGTCTTCAACAGATCGGCGAAGCCGATGATGTTGGTAAGCGGCGAACGTAGCTCATAGGAAACGTGGTGCACGAAGTCGTTCTTCAGTGCATCCGCCTTGCGCAACGCCTCGTTCTTTTCGGTGAGCGCGCGCTCGACCCGGACGCTGTCGGTGATGTTGACGAAAGTCAGCATCGTCTGCGCGTTCGGCAGCGGGATGACGGCGTAGTCGAGGATCAGTCCGGTCCGAAGTTCAAGGATGCCGCGGCTTGAGGGCCGCTCGTCGTCGAAGCTGGTGATGATGTGGGTGAAACGCTTCCAGCCGTCGGGCTGGTCATAGGAGATGAGGCAGGCCTGCTCGATCGCCCGGATGTGGGTGCCGGGCTTGGCTTCCGCCTCGCTGATGCCCCAGATCGCGCGGAAGGCGGGGTTCGACAGGCGAATACGGCCGTCGGGGCCGAATACCGCCACGCCTTCTGCAAGATGGTCGATGGTCTCGCCCTGCACCTGAACGAGCGTGTTGTAACGCGTTTCGAGATCGACCTTCTCGGTCAGGTTCTCGAACACCCAGGTGACACCGCCCTGTGGGCGGGCAGTGGCGAAGACGCGCAGAGTCTGGCCGTTCGGCAGGTGCCAGAGGTCGCTCTGCGTGTCGAGCGCCTGGTAGACGGAAAGCGCGTTGGCCTTCCACTGCTTCCAGTTGAGCTGTTCCGGCAGCTGGCCGCCGGCCCGCAGCCGGTCCAGCACTTCGCCGTTGTCGGGCTTGCGCTCGAGGAAGCCGATATCGAGGTTCCAGAGCCGCTGGAATGCCTGGTTGTAGAACTGCAGGCGCTGGTTGCCGTCGAAGATCGCGACCGGGGTGGCCAGATGATCGAGCGTTTCGGCATGGCTCTTGAGCGTCCGGTTGAGCTCCTCGCGCACGGCCTCGATGCCGGAGATGTCGACGGCGACGCCGGCCGAGCCCGCAGGGCTGCGGGCATCGACGACGTCGAAGAAGGTGCGGTTGCCCCTGACGACGGTCGAAACCTTGTCGCGGAACGGCGTGTCGAAGGTCGAGACGGCGCGGATCTTTTCACGCGCGACCGTTGCGAGCAGCTCGCGCCCTTCAGCGACCGCGACCGCGACGCTCGGAGCCTCGACGGCATCCGCATAGGCCTCGTTGACCCACGTGAGTACGCCATCCGTACCGCGCTGCCAGACCGGCAGATCGATGGCGTCGAGAAGCGTGCGGAAGGAGACGAGCGCGGTGTTGAGCCGGTCGTGCTCGAGCTTCAGCTCGGCGAGCTCAGCGCGCATATTGTTGAGGGCGATGAAGCGCACGAAAGCGCGTCCTCCCGAAACCCGCCCCTGAGCCTCCAGCACTTCGTTGCGCTGCGTTTCGAGCACCAGATCGAAGCTGCGCGCCTGGGTGCGCAGCGCGTCGATCGCATTTTCCAGCTCCCCGGCGGATTGCGCCTTGATCCAGCGGCCGAAGGCCAGAAACTCGCGGTCATCTGCCGGCGCGCCGGTTTCTGCCGGCAGCTGGCCGAGCAGTTCGGCCCGTTCGAGCAGTCCGTCCCAGACGACGATCCGGCGGTTCTTGTCGGCCACGAGCGCCTGATAGCGCGAGAGGCGCTGGTTGGCGTCCGACAGATCGGAGCGCAGCTCGCGGTTCTCCGCTTCGATATTGCCGCGCTGGCGGATCAACCAGATCGCCGAAATCATCGCAGCAGAAACGACGCCGATCAGCACGGAGAAGGTGACGACCTCCGACGAGCCGAAGATGTTGGCCTTCTGCGGCGCGACTTGGGCGAGCGCATCTGTTGCAGCAAAGAGCGCGGTACCTGCCAGAAGGTGGCGCAGGAACTTCGGGCCCTTGCGGCGGGTGCCCGGATTAGCTGTTTCGTCTCTGTTCATGGCGCTGCCATCCCCGTCTGTCCGAAGGGTGCTGCCGGCCTTGTTGCGCCTTGCACAGTTCCACCGAGGCCCTGGTCAAGGGCCTGCGTCAGTTCCAATTGCATCCCCGGTCTGTCTCCGTCTGTTTGCCGCTTATCGACAAGACATCCCATCCGTGATGCCCAAGGTCCGCACCGGCATCACGAATCAATGGGTTAGAGCATACTTCCTAGTCGAATCGTCGGGAAGGGAGAGGCCCAAAAAAGCGGCCGCGCTCTCTTGTCAAGAACGCGGCCACAAGATGTTGTGGATTGCCCGGGTAAGGATTAGTACCGGTAGTGCTCAGCCTTGAACGGGCCCTGCGTCTTCACGCCGATGTAGTCGGCCTGCTCTTCGGAAAGTTCGGAGAGCTTGGCGCCGAGCTTCTTCAGGTGCAGGCGAGCGACCTTCTCGTCGAGCGCCTTCGGCAGGACGTAAACCTCGTTCTTGTACTTCTCACCCTTGGTGAAGAGCTCGATCTGCGCCAGGACCTGGTTGGAGAACGAAGCGGACATCACGAAGGACGGGTGGCCGGTGGCGTTGCCGAGGTTCAGCAGGCGGCCTTCCGAGAGCAGGATCATGCGGTTGCCCTTTGGGAACTCGATCATGTCGACCTGCGGCTTGATGTTCGTCCACTTCAGGTTACGCAGTGCGGAGACCTGAATTTCGTTGTCGAAGTGGCCGATGTTGCCGACGATCGCCATGTCCTTCATCTCGCGCATGTGGTCCATGCGGATGACGTCCTTGTTGCCGGTCGTCGTGATGAAGATGTCGGCCGACGAGACGACGTCTTCGAGTTGAACGACTTCGAAACCGTCCATGGCCGCCTGGAGCGCGCAGATCGGGTCGATTTCAGTAACCTTGACGCGGGCGCCGGCGCCGGAAAGCGAAGCTGCCGAACCCTTGCCGACGTCGCCGTAGCCGCAGACGACGGCGACCTTGCCGGCCATCATCACGTCGGTGCCGCGGCGGATACCGTCAACGAGCGATTCCTTGCAGCCGTACTTGTTGTCGAACTTCGACTTGGTGACCGAGTCGTTGACGTTGATTGCCGGGAACGGCAGCAGGCCCTTGGCCTGAAGCTGGTACAGGCGGTTGACGCCGGTGGTGGTTTCTTCGGTCACGCCCTTGATGGCATCGCGCTGCTTGGTAAACCAGCCCGGCGAAGCCTTAAGGCGCTTCTTGATCTGTGCAACGAGGATTTCTTCTTCCTCGGAGCCCGGGTTGGAGAGCACGTCCTCACCGGCTTCGGCGCGGGCGCCAAGCAGGATGTACATGGTGGCGTCGCCACCGTCGTCGAGGATCATGTTCGAGACGCCGCCATCGGCCCACTGGAAGATCTTGTCCGTGTAGGTCCAATATTCTTCGAGCGTCTCACCTTTGACGGCGAAGACCGGAACGCCGCTTGCAGCGATTGCAGCGGCGGCGTGGTCCTGGGTCGAAAAGATGTTGCAGGACGCCCAGCGCACGTCGGCACCGAGGGCAACGAGCGTCTCGATCAGAACGGCGGTCTGGATGGTCATGTGCAGCGAGCCGGTGATGCGCGCGCCCTTCAGCGGCTTGGAAGCGCCGAACTCTTCGCGGCAGGCCATCAGGCCCGGCATTTCCGTTTCGGCGATCGCAATTTCCTTGCGCCCGAAATCGGCGAGACCGATGTCGGCGACGATATAGTCCTGAGTGGTGGTCATGGAATTCTCCGGGCTGATCTCTTCAAGCCGCATGGCTTCAACCGAACTGCGGCGCGATTATGCCTCCCGCGCCTACCGACACGGTGAGAGTGCGACCGATCTATCAGGAATCAGGGGAGAGGGCAATATCGATATAAAGAAGTCTTTATATCTTTATATTGTCCGTCAGATTTCTTCGCCGAACTTGTCGGCGACCAGCGCATCAAGCGCGTTCAACGCCTCTTCGGCCTGCGCGCCGCTAGCGGTCACGCAGACGCTGCAGCCGGTGCTGGCGGCCAGCATCATCAGTCCCATGATCGACGTCCCGCCGACCGTCATGCCGTCCTTCGACACGGTGATCTCGGCGTCATAGGCCTCGACTGTCTGCACGAACTTCGCGGATGCCCGCGCATGCAGGCCTCGCTTGTTGATGATCAGCAGTTCGCGCGTCAGCGACATGTCGGGACGATGATCCATTACTTACCACTCAGGACGCGGCTGGCGACGTTGATGTATTTCCGCCCGGCTTCCGAGGCCTCGACCAGCGCCTTGTCCATGTCGCTCTCGCCGCGCACGCCGGCGAGCTTGATCAGCATCGGCAGGTTGACGCCGGCTATCACTTCGACAGTGCCGCTGCGCATCACTGAGATGGCGAGGTTGGAAGGCGTTCCGCCGAACATGTCGGTCAGGATGATGACACCGTTGCCTTCGTCGACAGTGGTGACGGCGTCGAGGATATCCTGCCGACGCTGGTCCATGTCGTCCTCGGGGCCGATGCAGACGGTCTCTATAGCTTTTTGCGGACCGACGACATGCTCGAGCGCAAGTCGAAATTCCTCAGCCAGCTTGCCATGGGTGACAAGCACAAGTCCGATCATGGGTATCTTCGCTCCAACTGCACACGCAATTCACTGATGGCCAGATATCGCAATGCAGCAATTTCGTCCACCTGTTGGGGCGGCCATCTTGGCAAGGAAAAGGGGAAGTGCAAGCCAAAAATGCTGAAAAACCAGCCTCGCTGACGGTAAATCGGGCTAGAATCCTATTTTTTCAGCGATGAGCGCATGCAAAATATTGAGAGCAAGCACTCCCTCTTCAACGGGAACGCGAACAATCGGCAGTACTCGCCCGAATGGCAGGGGCAGCGTCTCGTTTTCCGGCGGTAGCCGCGGGTCGAAAGGCGGGCTTACGGGCAACAGGGCCCAGTCCATCACCGCCGCAGGCACGGTTTCGATCTTGCCGATACCGGCGCCGCGGATTTCGATCAGGCCGTGAATGGATGGCGGGCAGCGCGCAACGATCCTGTCCTGTTCCAGGCTCAGATCCACCCGGTCGTCAGCGACGAGAGCCGCGAAGTGTCCGGCCTGCCGTGCGGCTGCAATGCATGCAAGTGCCAGCCTGGATTTGCCGCTGCCGGAAGGGCCGGTGATCAGGAAGCCGCGCGTCCCGAGCACGATGGCTGTGCCGTGGACATTGGCGCGGGTCGTGGTCACGCGTGCGGCTCGGCGGGTAGCGACAGGATGAAGCGCGCGCCGCTGATGCGGCCGTCCTGCGCGACGATGTTTTCCGCCTTCAGCGTACCGCCATGGGCTTCGGCTATCTGCCTGGAGATCGACAGGCCGAGGCCGGAGTTCTGGCCGAAATCCTCACCCTCAGGCCGATCGGTGTAGAAGCGCTCGAAAATGCGGTCGATGTCTTCCGCCTGGATACCCGGGCCGTTGTCCTCGATATAGACGAGGCAACGCGAACGGGAGCGCGTCAGGCGCACGACGATCCGCCCGCTGTCTTCGGGAACGAAGGACCGGGCGTTCTCGATCAGGTTGGTAATGATCTGGCCGATGCGCAGCTCGTAACCACTGACGGCGAAGCGCGCCTTCGGGCTGTCCTTGCGGTCGATGACGAAGTCGAGCAGCACCGCTTTCTTCTTGCTGCGGATCTGGCGCGAAATATCGACGAGGTCGCCCAGCAGTTTTTCGAGGTCGATGATCTTGGCATCGCTGCGGGCGAGTTCGGCGTCGAGCCGCGAGGCGTCCGAGATATCGCTGATCAGACGGTCGAGGCGGCGCACATCGTGCTGGATGACGTCCATCAACCGCTTCTTCGATTCGTCAGTGCGCGCCAGCGGCAGGGTTTCGACGGCGCTGCGCAGCGAGGTGAGGGGGTTTTTCAACTCGTGGCTGACGTCGGCGGCAAAATTCTCGATCGCTGCGATCCGGTCGTAGAGCGCGGTCGTCATTTCCCGGAGCGCGACGGACAAATTGCCGATCTCGTCCTGGCGGGAGGAGAAATCGGGGATTTCCTCACGCTCCTTGGCACCACCGCGGCGCACGCGGACGGCCGCTGCGGCCAGACGCCGGAGCGGGTTGGCAATCGTCGAGGACAGAAGCAGCGACAGGATGATGTTGACGAGCGCAGCCACGCCGAAGACGCGGATGATGGCGAGGCGCTCGGCCTGGACGATCTTGTCGATGTCGCCGGCTTGCGTTGATAGCAGCAGCACGCCGAGCACGGCGCGGAAACGCTGGACGGGAACGGCGACCGAAACGATGAGCTCACCCTTTTCGGTAACGCGCTCGACATAGCCGCGCACGCCGGTCAGAGCGTTGGTGACCTCGGGATAGATCGCGCCGTTACCACCCGGCGGCTCCTTGTAGAGCGGCAGGTTGCCGGGCTGCAGCAGCTTGTTCAGCCAACTGTTGAGCTTCTCGCCGATGCCCGTCGATTCCGGCTCGATCGGCGGCAAGTCGAAGCGCAGCACCTGGCCTCCGCTATAGAGATGTCTGGAATCGAGCAGCAGGTCGGCGTCGGCGTCGAAGAGGCGGGCGCGGGTGCGTGTCGGCGAGATCAGCCGGCGCAGGACCGGCGCAACGCGTTCCTGGATGATCGGAAAGTCGAGATCCTCGTCGCTCGGCAGCGGCGTGATGCTCTGGCCCGCCTGCAGTTCAAGCAGCTTTTCGGGATCGATGGTGATCGAGTTGGTATCGACCGAGGCGGAAGCCGAGATGGCGCCGGCGATGATTTCACCCTGCGTCAGCAGGCTTTCGACACGTGCATCGATCAGCCCCTCGCGGAACTGGTTGAGATACATGATGCCGCCGACCAGGACGACGAGTGCCACCAGGTTGAAGAAGACGATGCGGCGGGTGAGGCTCGAAAAGACGGCGTTGCCGAACAGGCGGCGAATGAGCGTGAAGGGATGCGCCCAGCGGCGCTGGCCGCCGTGTGCCTGCGCACGTCCGTCAAGATCTTCTATGTCGCCCTGCAAGACTTCTACCAAATGTCCCGCTCCCGCGCGGACTTCTGTCACGTTCTCTCGATTGCAACGGTGACACGGCCCGAGTACCGGGCGCGGCGCCGTCGTTCACTTTGTGTGGTTCCGGCCCAGAGGTCCGATGGCGCGACGAGGTTTCAAGGGCGGCCTTGGCCGTGCTCCCGTCGCGCCGTTTCTGAATGCGCCACAATCGGCGCGAAGGCAAGTCCCGCGGCTCAGGCCATTTCCCGGAAACGGTAGCCGACACCGTAAAGCGTCTCGATCATGTCGAAGTCGTTGTCGACCATCTTGAACTTCTTGCGCAGCCGCTTGATGTGGCTGTCGATGGTGCGGTCGTCGACATAGACCTGCTCGTCATAGGCCGCGTCCATCAGTGCGTCGCGGCTCTTGACCACGCCCGGACGCTGGGCGAGCGAATGGAGGATGAGGAATTCCGTCACCGTCAGCGTGACCGGCTCGCTCTTCCATGTGCAGGTGTGGCGCTCCTGGTCCATCACCAGCTGCCCACGCTCAAGCGAGCGCGACGGCGCATCGGAGGCCTTGGCGGGGTTGGTGGGGTTGGCGGCGGCCGCTTCGCGGTTTGCGGCGCGTCGCAGGATCGCCTTGACGCGTTCGACCAGCAGGCGCTGCGAGAACGGCTTGGTGATGAAGTCGTCGGCGCCCATCTTCAGGCCGAAGAGTTCATCGATCTCTTCATCCTTGGAGGTGAGGAAGATCACCGGCAGGTCGGATTTCTGTCTCAGGCGGCGCAGCAACTCCATACCGTCCATGCGCGGCATCTTGATGTCGAAGATCGCAAGTTGTGGCGGCCGGGCGAGCAGGCCCTCGAGCGCGGAAGCACCGTCGGTGTAGGTCTCGACCTTGTAGCCCTCCGCCTCCAGGGCGATGGATACGGACGTCAGAATATTCCGGTCATCATCGACAAGCGCGATGGTCTGCATCGTGTTCAACTCCGTCTTTTGAGGTGCCGGTCTCGTCCCCGAAAACTCCGGCATTCGCGAGTCACGGGTGCGTTAGTGAGTATAAAGGTGGAACAAATTGTGGCGAAGCGCAAAAAGCACCTGTCGTGACGATAGGATAGGCCTTGTCAGATTGGTGTTCGTCAGGCCGAATTCAACCGATTAAAAAAACGATAATTTTCTTTAAATCGATTAATATACTGAAATCATTATTCTTTTTTTGACGCCGCCTTGTTTTTGAGCGAGCATGCAAGTATGGTCCGGCGAAATTCAACGCCAATGGCCAAACACGAAGGAAGCTTGACCATGGAGCAACTCGGCACTCGCAATCTCGCGAACGGCTTGGAAAAACTCGGCTTTATCGACCTTGAAACGGTCCGGTACAACCTCGAAGCCGCAGAGCTTTATGAAGAAGCTCTTCGCCGCGGCGAGGCTGAGCTGACGGCACACGGCGCGCTTGTTGCCCGCACCGGCCAGCACACCGGCCGTTCGCCGAAGGACAAGTTCGTCGTTCGCGATGAAAACACAGACGACCAGATCTGGTGGGACAACAACAAGCCGATGTCTCCGGAGCATTTCGCCCTGCTGCGAAAGGACATGCTCGATCACGCCAAGGGCATGTCGCTCTATGTGCAGGATCTCGTCGGCGGCGCCGATGCCGACAACGCCCTTCCGACCCGCGTTGTCACCGAATATGCTTGGCACTCGCTGTTCATCCGCAATCTGCTGATCCGTCCGGCCCGCGAGGCACTGGGCTCCTTCCTGCCGAAGCTGACGATCATCGATCTGCCGAGCTTCAAGGCCGATCCGGAACGCTACGGCTGCCGCACCGAGACGGTTATTGCCTGCGACTTCACCAACGGCCTGATCCTCATCGGCGGCACGTCCTATGCCGGCGAAATGAAGAAGTCGGTCTTTACCGTTCTCAACTACCTGCTGCCGAAAAAGGGCGTCATGCCGATGCACTGCTCGGCCAATGTCGGCCCGGAAGGCGATACGGCGATCTTCTTCGGTCTTTCGGGTACCGGCAAGACGACGCTTTCGGCCGACCCGACCCGCACGCTGATCGGCGACGACGAGCATGGCTGGGGCGAGCACGGCGTCTTCAACTTCGAAGGCGGCTGCTACGCCAAGGCGATCCGTCTGTCGGAAGCTGCCGAACCGGAAATCTACGCGACGACCCGCCGCTTCGGCACCGTCATGGAAAACGTCGTTCTCGATGAGCGCCGTGTTCCGGATTTCGACGATGGCTCGCTGACGGAAAACACCCGTTGCGCCTATCCGCTCGACTTCATCCCGAACGCCAGCGCCACCGGCACGGCGCCGCAGCCGCGCACGATCATCATGCTGACGGCCGATGCCTTCGGCGTGATGCCGCCGATCGCCAAGCTGACGCCGGAACAGGCGATGTACCACTTCCTCTCCGGCTACACCGCCAAGGTCGCCGGCACGGAAAAGGGCGTTACCGAGCCGGAAGCCACCTTCTCGACCTGCTTCGGCGCGCCGTTCATGCCGCGTCATCCGTCGGAATACGGCAACCTGCTTAAGGATCTGATCGCCAAGAACGGCGTCACCTGCTGGCTGGTCAACACCGGCTGGACCGGCGGCGCCTACGGCACCGGCAGCCGCATGCCGATCAAGGTGACGCGTGCGCTGCTCGCCGCCGCACTCGACGGTTCGCTCAACGCGGCCGAGCTGCGCACCGATGCCAACTTCGGCTTTGCCGTTCCGGTCTCGGTCCCGGGCGTCGACGACGGCATCCTCGATCCGCGCTCGACCTGGGCCGACGGTACGGCCTATGACGCGCAGGCTCGCCGCCTCGTCGATATGTTCATCGCCAACTTCGCCAAGTTCGAAGAACACGTAGACGGCAGTGTCCGCGACGCGGCTCCCGGCACCAAGCTCGCCGCCGAATAATCATCGTCGGCTATGATTCACGTGAAACCCGGCCCCCGCGGCCGGGTTTTTCGTTTTCGTGGCGAATGTTTTCAAGAGGTTCGCTCTGTGCCATAGATCGGGGCGAGGTGAACCATGGCTAGCGATCCGCTCTACATAAACGACAGTATCGTGATTGCCGGCTGGGAGCTGACGGAGCAATTCGTGCTGGCCGGCGGCCCGGGCGGGCAGAACGTCAACAAGGTGTCGACGGCCGTGCAACTGTTCTTCAACGTGCTGGCCTCTCCGGCCCTCTCCGATCGCATCAAGGCCAATGCGCTGAAGATCGCCGGCCGCCGCGCCTCGAAAGAGGGCGTGCTGATGATTGAGGCGAGCCGCTTTCGCAGCCAGGAGCGCAACCGCGAAGACGCGCGCGAGCGCCTGAAGGAGCTAATTCTCAAGGCCGCCGAGCCGCCGCCACCGCCACGCAAGAAAACGAAACCGACCCGCGGCTCCGTCGAGCGCCGCCTCAAGGAGAAGTCCGGGCGGGGCGAGATCAAGAAGCTTCGCGGGCGGCCGGCCGGAGACTGATTTCTTTTCCTCCGCTCCTTGCCTTTGGCAGGCGGCGCCCTCTCTTATCGAGCAGTGTTTTTGCAAAAGGAGATATTCATGGGTCTTTTCAGCTTTATCAAGAACGCCGGCAAGAAGCTTGGCATCGGCGGCGACGATGACGCTCCGGATGCCGCAAGCGTTCAGAAGGAGCTTGCATCCCACGATCTCGGCACCAAGGACGTGCAGGTCGAAGTGGCCGGTGACAAGGTCGTGCTGAAGGGTGTCGTGAAGGACCAGAGCGTCTTCGAAAAGGCTGTCGTTGCCGTCGGCAACACGCTCGGCGTCTCTGCGGTCGAAGCCTCGGAGCTCAAGGTCGCCGATGCCGGTGCAGCGCCGGCACCGGCCAAGGCACCGGTCTTCTACACGGTCAAGAAGGGCGACAACCTCTGGAAGATTGCCGAGGCACAATACGGCAAGGGCAAGGGCGCCAAGAACACGCTGATCTTCGAGGCGAACAAGCCGATGTTGACGCATCCGGACAAGATCTATCCCGGTCAGGTTCTGCGCATTCCGGATCTGGACGCGGCCTGAGCGTGCCTGTCAGACGTTTCGTTCTTGCGGCGCTTGTGGGGGTTTGCCTCGCCGGCGCCGCCTTCGCTCAGCCGTTCCGTGAGCCGGCAAAGGGTAGCACCGAACGTGGCGCAATCCTCGACGCGATCCGTCCGGCGGTCGAGGCCGAAATGCGAGGGCCCGTAGAGTTTGTCGTGACCACCATGCGCGCGGCGCCCAACTGGGCCTTCATGCAGGTAGAGCCGCAGCGACCGGGAGGCGGGACGATCGACCTTGCGCAAACCGGATTGCGCGACGAGGCCGAGATGATGGATGGCCTGACGGTGTTCGCACTCGTCAGCTTCCAGAACGGGCGCTGGAACCTGGTCGATCATGTCGTCGGGCCGACGGATGTCGCTTATGCCGGCTGGCCGCTTCGCTACGGCGTGCCGGCAGCACTTCTCGGCCTGGAGCAATAGGGGCATTTTCGATGCAGGTGCTCCCGAAAGGGATCAGACATATTCCGGGCTATCTCGATCGCGCCCGGCAGGAACAGCTTGTCGAGGCGATTCGGTCAGTCGTTGCCGACGCGCCGCTGTTCGTGCCGGAAATGCCGAAGACCGGCAAACCGATGTCGGTGCGCATGACCAATTGCGGCTCGCTCGGCTGGGTCACCGACCGCGATCGTGGCTATCGTTACCAGGCTCAGCATCCGGTGACCGGCCGGCCTTGGCCGCCGATGCCGGACATTCTGCTCGAGATCTGGCACGCAGTTTCCGCGAGCCAAAAGGCGCCGGAAGCCTGCCTTGTGAACTTCTATTCCGAAGAGGCGCGCATGGGCCTGCACCAGGACCGCGATGAGCGCGACCTGGAAACGGCGGTCGTGTCGATTTCGCTCGGCGACAGCTGCCTCTTTCGCGTCGGCGGCAACAATCGCGGCGGCCAGACCATGTCCTTCCGGCTTGAAAGCGGCGATGTCGTGGTGCTGGGCGGGGAAGGGCGGCTCGCTTTCCACGGCGTCGACCGCATCTATCCGGACACGTCGACGCTGTTGAAGAACGGCGGCCGGGTCAATCTCACGCTCCGCCGCGTCAATCCTTGAGCGTTAGTCCTGAAGCGGCATCAAAGGCTCAGAGCTTCCGGAGCGCCACCTTCTCGGTCAGGTGATTCGGACCCTTCTGCAAGATCAGGTCGGCGCGCGGCCGGGTCGGCAGGATATTCTGGTGCAGGTTCTTCAGGTTGATGTTGTGCCAGAGGCCCTCGGCAATGGCGCGGGCCGCATCCTCGCTGATGGTGGCATAGCGATGGAAATAGGATTCCGGGTTCTTGAACGCGGTTTCGCGCAGCCGCATGAAGCGGTTGACGTACCAGCTGTGGATCAGGCTTTCCTCGGCATCGATATAGATCGAGAAGTCGAAGAAATCCGAGACCATCGGCACGATCTTGCCATCGGCGGGCAGGTTGCGCGACTGGAGCACGTTGATGCCTTCGAAGATCAGGATATCCGGTCGGTCGATGACGGTGAACTGGTCCGGCAGCACGTCATAGGTCAGGTGCGAATAGCTCGGCGCCTTGACGTTCGGTTGGCCGGCCTTGATCGCCGACAGGAAGCGCAGCAGCGCGCCGACGTCGTAGCTCTCCGGAAAGCCCTTGCGATCCATCATGTTTTCGCGCTGGAGAACGGCGTTCGGATAGAGAAAACCGTCGGTCGTCACCAGATCGACCTTCGGGCTCGATGGCCAGCGCGACAACAGCTGCGCCAGGATACGGGCTGTCGTCGATTTGCCGACGGCAACCGATCCGGCAATGCCAATGACGAAGGGGGTCTTCGTTTCGGACATGCTGAGGAAGCGCTTGCGCTGCTCGAACAGCATCTGCGACGATTCCACATGGGTCGAAAGCAGGCGCGACAGCGACAGGTAGATCTGGCGAACCTCGCCGAGATCGACGGGGTCGTTCAGCGAGCGCAGCCGTTGCACCTCGTCGGCCGTCAGCGTCAGCGGCGTGTCGGCACGGAAACGTGACCATTCCTCGGCGGTGAAGAAATGATAGGGCGAATAGTCCCGCTTCTCAGGGTTGTCGGGCAGGTCGGCTGCTTCGATGTCTTTCGCCGCTATCGTCATGGGGTCTGCCGATTTGCCTTTTCCTGCAGGCCGGATTGGTTGGTCCGCCGCGCAAGTTCGTTCAGCACATCCTGCAACGGAACGTCGGCGATCTTCAATACGACCATCAGATGATAGAGGAGATCGGCGCTCTCGGCGACGAGATTCGCACGGTCGTTGCTGATGGCCGCAATCACCGTCTCGACCGCTTCCTCGCCGAGTTTCTTGGCCGCTTTCGCTTGGCCGCTCGCCACCAGTTTTGCCGTCCAGGATTCGTCCGGCGCTGCCTTCGCGCGTGTCGCGACGATGGCCTCGAGGTCGGAAAGTGTGAAGTCGGCCATGGGAAATCCTGAACCTTTAGTCGAGGCGCATGGCGATGCCATGCTCTGCCATATAGCGCTTGGTTTCGCCAATGCTATAGGTGCCGAAGTGGAAGATGGAGGCGGCGAGCACGGCGGTCGCGTGACCGTCGCGGATGCCCGCAACCATGTGGTCGAGGTTTCCGACGCCGCCGGACGCAATCACCGGCGCGCGAACCGCATCGGCAACCGCGCGGGTCAGAGCAATATCGTAGCCGCTCTTCGTTCCGTCGCGATCCATCGAGGTCAGAAGGATCTCGCCGGCGCCGAGGTCGACGACCCGGCGGGCAAAGTCGATCGCGTCGATGCCGGTCGGCTGTCGGCCGCCGTGGGTGAAGATTTCCCATCGGTCCGCTTCGCCGTCTTTCGACACCTTCTTGGCGTCGATCGCAACGACGATGCACTGGTTGCCGAACTTGTCGGCGGCTTCGGCAACGAATTCCGGGTTTTTGACTGCAGCAGTGTTGATCGACACCTTGTCGGCTCCGGCAAGCAGCAGCTTGCGGATATCCGAAACCTGGCGCACGCCGCCGCCGACCGTTAGCGGCATGAAGCACTGTTCGGCGGTGCGGGCGATGACGTCGAAGATCGTCTCGCGATTGTCCGAAGAGGCGGTGATGTCGAGGAAGCAGAGCTCGTCGGCGCCGGCGGCGTCATAGGCGCGCGCTGCCTCCACCGGGTCGCCGGCGTCGATCAGGTCGACGAAGTTGACGCCCTTGACCACACGGCCGTCCTTGACGTCGAGGCAGGGAATGACACGGGCTTTGAGAGACATGGGTTCAAGCCTTTCTCGCGGCGCGGATCAGGGTGAGCGCTTCCTGCGGATCGATGCGGCCGTCATAAAGCGCGCGGCCGGAAATGGCGCCTTCGAGTTTGCGTGCATCCGGCGCGACCATGCGGCGGATGTCGTCCATCGAGGCAAGGCCGCCCGACGCGATGACCGGAATGGAAACCGCATCCGCCAGTTCCAGCGTCGAGGCCCAGTTGATGCCGGTCAGGATGCCGTCGCGGTCGATGTCGGTATAGATGATCGCGGAGACGCCGGCGCCCTCGAACTTCTTGGCAAGCTCGATCACGCCGAGCTCGGAGGCCTCGGCCCAGCCTTCGACGGCGACCTTGCCGCCCTTGGCGTCGATGCCGACGGCAACCTTGCCCGGGAACTTGGCGCAGGCTTCGATCACGAGCGCCGGGTCGCGCACGGCGACCGTTCCGAGGATGACGCGGGCAAGCCCGCGCGACAGCCAGTTTTCGATATGGTCAAGTGTGCGGATGCCGCCGCCGAGCTGCACCGGGTTCTTCGTCGCCTTGAGGATGGCATCGACGGCCGCACCGTTGACCGTCTCGCCGGCAAAGGCGCCGTTGAGGTCGACCACGTGCAGCCATTCGAAGCCCTGGTCTTCAAACGCGCGGGCCTGGGCTGCCGGGTCGGGGTTGTAAACCGTCGCCTGGTCCATGTCGCCAAGCTTCAGGCGCACGCATTGCCCGTCCTTCAGGTCGATCGCGGGAAATAGGATCATGGGTCTGTCCAATCAGTCGTGCGAAAGCCTCAGGGCTTCCAGCGCAGGAAATTCGAGATGAGGGCAAGGCCAAGAGCCTGGCTCTTTTCCGGGTGGAACTGCGAGCCCGCCTTGTTGCCGTTGGCGACGAAGGCCGTGACCGGTCCGCCATAGTCGGCTTCAGCGACCACGTCGCCGGCGTTTTCGGCCGCCAGATGGTACGAATGCACGAAATAGGCATGCAAGCCGTCCTCGCCAACCCGGATGCCGTCAAATAACGGATGTTCACGCTTGAGCTTCAGCGTGTTCCAGCCGATCTGCGGGATCTTCAGCGTGGTGTCAGTGGGCGTCATCTCGACGACATCGCCGGGGATCCAGCCAAAGCCGTGGGTGACGGTCTTTTCGAGCCCGCGCGACGACATCAGCTGCATGCCGACGCAGATGCCAAGGAATGGCCGGCCCGCCTGCTCCACAGCCTCGTTCAGTGCCTGCTCCATGCCCTCGACCGCGGCAAGACCGCGGCGGCAGTCGGCATAGGCGCCGACACCCGGAAGCACGATGCGGTCGGCGCTTGCGACCCGTTCCGGCTTGTCGGTGAGGTCGATCTCGGCGGAAATGCCCGCCTCGCGTGCGGCCCGTTCGAAGGCCTTGGTGGCCGAGCGCAGGTTGCCCGAGCCGTAGTCAATGATGGCGACGCGCATCAGCGTTCTCCGTAGGAATCAAAGAGGCCGAGACCGGTGCCGCCTTTTGCAGGCTGGCGCATGGTCCAATCGGCCGGGGAGGGCGTTGCCGGCCTTTTCTCGGCTACGGCCACGCTCGTGAAATAGATCTCTTCCGCCGTTTCGAGGTTTGGTGCCGGCACGATCGAGCGCAGCGTCCAATCGCGGGCCGTCAGGCTGCGGGTCACCAGAACGGGACCTTCCAGGGCGACGACAAGGCGCAAGGCGAGCTGCGCCAGCAACGACGGCAGGAAGCCGTCTCCGTGGCTCAAGAGGGAGATTAACGAAATCTGCAAAACAGCAACTGCGATTCCGATCGCCCATTGCCGCTTGGTGAGAAGCCAGATCGCCGGGAAGAGAAAAGCCCACCAGGAGAAGCCGTCGGCGACGAAGCGCGCACGCTCATCGTCGGCATGCGCGCCCGGCGGGGTCAGGATCAGATATGAAGCCATGAGTCTCAGCCAGTGACTGGCCGCTTAGGCAAGGGTCCCCTTGGTCGAGGGAACGCGGCCGGCCTGGCGCGGGTCGATTTCGGTTGCCGTGCGGAGCACGCGGGCGACGGACTTGAAGCAGGTTTCGGCGATATGATGGTTGTTGGCGCCGTAGATGTTCTGGATATGCAGCGTGATCCCGGCGTGCTGAGAGAGCGCCTGGAAGAATTCGCGCACGAGTTCCGTGTCGAAAGTGCCGATCTTCGGCGCGCTGAAAGCAACGTTCCAGACGAGGAACGGCCGGCCGGAAACGTCGACCGCCGCACGCGTCATCGTCTCGTCCATCGCGAGGTCGAGCGAGGCGTAGCGGGTGATGCCGCGCCGGTCGCCGAGCGCCTTGGCGAGTGCCTGGCCGATGGCGATGCCCGTATCCTCGACCGTATGGTGATCATCGACATGCAGATCGCCGTCGGTCTTGATCTCCATGTCGATCAGCGAATGGCGGGCGAGCTGGTCCAGCATATGGTCGAAGAAGCCGACGCCGGTCGAGATCTTCGAAACGCCGGTGCCGTCGATGTTAACCGATACGGACACGGCGGTTTCGTTGGTCTTTCGCGAAACCTCTGCAGTGCGGCTGGACGTGGCTTCGGCCATCGGGCTCTCCTCAATACGCTGACGCGGCTCCTTATCAGGCAAAAGCTGAAATATCCAGAACTTGAGCGTCGATTCGAATCATCCGACAGCAGGCCCCGAACGAAGATTGCGCCCTTGGGCTGTTGCCATTTGCAAATGTGTCTGCCGTACTTACATAGGCCTCAAGCAACCAGGCTCGCTCTCGAGCCGTAACGCCCCCAAGTAAACGCCCCAAGTATCAGGGGCCGACAGGTAACTTCATGAGTGAACACAATCCCTACGGAACGATGCATGCGACGACCATCATCACGGTCCGCAAGGATGGCAAGGTGGTCATGGCCGGCGACGGCCAGGTGAGCCTCGGCCAGACCGTGATGAAGAGCAATGCCCGCAAGGTGCGGCGGCTTGCCAAGGGCGACGTGATCGCCGGTTTTGCCGGTGCCACCGCCGACGCCTTCACCCTTCTGGAGCGGCTCGAGGCAAAGCTCGAGCAGTATCCCGACCAGCTGATGCGCGCCGCGGTCGAGCTTGCCAAGGACTGGCGCACCAACAAGTATCTGCGCAATCTCGAAGCGATGATGCTGGTGGCCGACAAATCGATCACACTGGCGATCACCGGTAACGGCGACGTTCTTGAGCCCGAGCATGGCACGATCGCCATCGGTTCCGGCGGCAACTACGCCTTTGCAGCCGCCCGCGCCCTGATGGACAGCGACAAGTCTGCCGAAGATATCGCTCGCAGGGCACTGCAGATCGCCGGTGACATCTGCGTCTATACCAACCACAATATCGTGGTGGAGACGCTGGATGCCGAATGAGCGGCCTCATGTCAGCTTCGTTCCGGTGGCCGACAGCCACCTGGCGATGCTGCATGCCTGGCTGAGCGAACCGCATGTGCGGCAATGGTGGGGCGAACCCGACAAGGAAGTGGAACTGATCCGCGAAGGCTGTGCGACCGGAGAGGTGGAGGGCTTCATCTTCCACGTGGCCGGCGAACCGGCGGGCTACATCCAGTCCTGGATACCATTTCAGTACCCGGACGAGGAGCCCTGGGCGAAGGATCTGCCCGTCGACGTGCCCGGTATCGACATCTTCGTCGGCCCCGCGCAATTGACGGGCAGGGGTGTTGCCCCGCTGGCGCTCCGGGCCTTTGCCGAACGGCTCTTTGCCGCCGGTGCGCCAAGGATCGTCATCGATCCGGACGCCGGCAACCGCCGCGCCGTCAGCGCCTACACCAAGGCCGGCTTCGTGCCCTACGCAGAATGGATTGATGCATCCGGTCGCACACTCCTTATGGAGCTGACGCGCACCGAGTTTGAGAGGACTACATGAGTACGTTTTCACCCAGAGAAATCGTGTCGGAACTCGACCGTTTCATCATCGGCCAGAACGACGCCAAACGCGCCGTGGCGATCGCGCTGCGCAACCGCTGGCGCCGCCAGCAGCTGGGAGACGAATTGCGCGACGAGGTGATGCCGAAGAACATCCTGATGATCGGCCCGACCGGTGTCGGCAAGACCGAGATTTCCCGCCGTCTGGCCAAGCTCGCCGGCGCGCCCTTCGTCAAGGTCGAGGCGACCAAGTTCACCGAAGTCGGTTATGTCGGCCGCGATGTCGAGCAGATCATCCGCGACCTCGTCGAGGTCGGGATCGGGCTCGTGCGCGAAAAGCGCCGGACAGAGGTCAAGGCCAAGGCGCACCAGAATGCCGAAGAGCGGGTGCTCGATGCCCTGGTCGGGGCCACGGCTTCGCCGGCGACGCGCGACAGTTTCCGCAAGAAGCTGCGCGCCAACGAACTCGATGACAAGGAGATCGAGGTCGATCTCGCCGAAACCGGTTCGCCTGGCGGCTTCGAAATCCCGGGCATGCCCGGCGCCAATATCGGCGTCTTGAACCTCTCGGAAATGTTCGGCAAGGCGATGGGCGGCCGCACCAAGAAGGTCAAGACGACGGTCAAGGCCTCCTACGACCTCCTGATCGACGACGAGTCCGACAAGCTGCTCGACAACGAGCAGATCCAGCGCGAAGCGGTGAAGGCGGTCGAAGACGACGGCATCGTCTTTCTCGACGAAATCGACAAGATCGCTTCGCGAGAGGGTGGCATGGGTGCCGGCGTATCGCGCGAAGGCGTGCAGCGCGACCTGCTGCCGCTCGTCGAAGGCACGACCGTTGCGACGAAGTATGGGCCGGTGAAGACCGACCACGTTCTCTTCATTGCTTCCGGCGCCTTCCATGTGGCCAAGCCCTCGGATCTCCTGCCGGAATTGCAGGGCCGCCTGCCGATCCGCGTCGAGCTCAGGGCGCTCACCAAGGAAGACTTCCGTCGCATCCTGACGGAAACCGAGGCAAGCCTCATCCGCCAGTACAAGGCGCTACTGGACACCGAAGAGGTCAAGCTCGACTTCACCGACGATGCGATCGACGCGCTCGCCGATGTCGCCGTGCAGTTGAACGCCACGGTCGAGAACATCGGCGCCCGCCGCCTGCAGACGGTGATGGAGCGGGTGCTGGACGAGATCTCGTTCAATGCGCCCGATCGCGCTGGTCAGGCCGTGACGATCGACGCCGAATATGTGCGCAAGCATGTCGGCGACCTGGCCGCCAACACCGATCTGTCGCGCTACATCCTGTGACATTTCAGTCGAAGCGAGCGCGCATACGGTCGCAACCCTGAATACGCAGGCCGCCTGTCTCTCGACAGGCGGCCTTAATTTTTCTAACACGGACGCTTAAAATTGATCGTGGTCCGGGCATCTTTCCGACATGATCTTGGCGTAGGAGCCGCACCGCCGACCGAGGCAGCCTCCACCAGTCATAGGAAGAAGAGATCGTGCGTTTTACCGCCTGCATGCTCGCTATCGCCACGTTTTGCCTGACCGCGAGCCAGTCATTCGCAGCGACCGACGTTCCGCCGGGCAACCGCAACGTCGAGCAGCCGGCGATCCCCGGCGCTTCCGTGCGCCGCACCAAGGCCGGCCGCACCTCCTTCGATGCCAAGTTCGAGAAAGTCCGCGATCTGCTGGCGACCGACAAGCAGCTGATCGGCAAGATCAAGTCCGTGTCGCGCGCCTATGGCATTCAGCCGATCCATATGGTGGGCGCCATCGTCGGCGAACACACCTACAATGTCGACGCTTACGACCGACTGCAGTCCTATTACGTCAAGGCGGCAGCTTACGCCGGCAACAGCTTCCAGTTCGGTTATGACGGCGAGACCGTTGCTGAATTCGTCGCCCGCCCGCAGTTTTCCGAATGCGGCGCCAACAAGGGTGCCTATGCGCTCTGGAGCTGCCGCGAGCGGGTCTGGGACAACGACTTCCGCGGCAAGTCGGTCGGCGGCAAGTCCTTCCCCAACAACCGCTTCAGTGCCGTGTTCTTCCAGCCGTTCTTTGCCGGCCAGACCTTCGGCCTTGGCCAGATCAACCCGCTGACGGCGCTGATGCTGACCGATATCGTCTCGAAGACGTCTGGCTATGACCGTCTCGACGAGAACAACGCCGCCGGCGTCTATGAAGCGATCATGGATCCGGATGTCTCGCTCGCCTACATGGCGGCCTCGATCCGCCATTCGATCGACGCCTACAAGTCGATCGCCGGTGTCGACATTTCGACCAATCCCGGGGTAACGGCGACACTTTACAATGTCGGCAATCCGGATGGGCGCGCTGCTGCACTTGCTGCGAAGATCCAGAGCGGCCAGGCCCAATGGCCGGAGGAAAACTATTACGGCTGGCTCGTCAACGACAAGCTGTCGGACCTCGAAAGCCTCTTGTGATTCACGTGAAGCACTTTCCTTGATTGCGCCGTAAAAACCTGAAATCATTGGCGCAATCGAGAAAGGCAATCACCATGGACATGCGTCCGGAGCCCTTCGAACCGCCGGCTCCCGTTCCTCGAGTGGGCATTCCTTCCTACCTGAAGATCATCAGGACGGTCCTGCGCAACCCGCTCGAACTGTGGGGCGAGCCATCCTACACCTTGCCCTGGATCGAGACGAAATTCGTCACCCAGCGTACCCTGATCGTCAACGATCCCGGCCTCATCCGTCACATCCTCGTCGACAACGTCGGCAACTATGAAATGTCGAAGGTGCGCCGGCTGATCCTCAGGCCGATCCTGCGCGATGGCCTGCTGACCGCAGAAGGTGAGGTGTGGAAACGTTCGCGCAAAGCCATGGCGCCCGTGTTCACACCGCGCCACGCCAAGGGTTTCGCCGGCCAGATGTTGCGAAGCTCGGAAGCATTCGTCGAGCGCTATGCCGGCGCGAATATGGCTCCCTTCACGACCAACATCGCCAATGACATGACGGAGTTGACCTTCGACATCCTGGCCGAGACGTTATTTTCCGGTGAAGTCGCGGTCGAGCGGGAAGGCTTCGTCCAGAGTGTCGAAGAACTGCTGCACCGCATGGGGCGCGTTGATCCGATGGATATCCTGCTGGCGCCGGAGTGGGTACCGCGCCCGACCCGGATTGGCGGAAGAAAAGTGATGAACCGGTTTCGGTCGATCGTTTCTGAGACGATGGCGCTCAGGCGGCGGAAGATGGTGGAGGATCCCGAAGGTACACCCAAGGATTTCCTGACCTTGCTTCTCGAGATCGAGGGCAGCCAGGGTCTTTCGACCGCCGAGATCGAGGACAACATCCTGACCTTCATCGGTGCCGGTCATGAGACGACCGCGCGCGCGCTTGCCTGGACGCTCTATTGCATTGCCAACACGCCGGCCTATCGCGAGACGATGGAGGCGGAAATCGATGCCGCGATCGCAAGCGGCGCCGATCCGGTCGAATGGCTCGGCCTGATGCCGCATGTCCTTGCCGCCTTCGAGGAGGCGATGCGGCTCTATCCGCCGGCGCCGTCGATCAACCGCGCCGCCATCGAGGAGGACGAATGGACTTCGCCCACCGGACAGCGGGTGCGCATCCCCAAGGGCATTGCCGTGCTGATCATGCCGTGGACGCTGCATCGTCACGTGCTCTACTGGGAGAAGCCCCGTGCGTTCATGCCCGAGCGCTTCCTGCCGGAAAACCGCGAGAAGCTGCACCGCTATCAGTATCTGCCCTTCGGCGCCGGCCCGCGCGTCTGCATCGGCGCCACATTCGCGCTACAGGAGGCCGTGATCGCGCTCGCGGTGATGATGCATCGCTACCGCTTCGATCCGACCGAGGAGACCAATCCCTGGCCGGTGCAGCGGCTCACTACTCAACCGCGGGGCGGGTTGCCGATGAAGGTGTCGGTTCGCTGAAGGTCTTGCCCGGGATCGGCGACTGCACCGAGCGCACCGGTGAATCGGCCGGCTTCGGCTGCTGCAGTTGTTTCGATGGTTTCTTGATCGTCTTGATCTGGGCGCAAGTGGCGTCGCCAACATTGTCGCAGGGCTTGTAGACGACGATTTCGCTGCCGGCGCCATCGTCCCAGACCGCCTGGATCGTCAACGTTTTGGCCTCGTTGGCTGGAAGCGAGATATAGACATACTCGGCCGTCTCGTCGGCCGGCAGGTTGAACGGGATCTGCGGATTGCACTTCGCTAGCGGGAAGCGCTGGTCGAGGGCGTCCGAATTGATCGAATAGCGGATTTCCGATAGCCGGCAATGCATCGTCTGCAATGCGGTGAAATAGATCAGTTGCCGGTCGTCATAATCTCGAAACTGCACCCAGCCGGTCTGCTTGTTGGCGTCGAGCATCGCCTTGTAGATCGAAACGTCAGGCAACTGCGGCTTGTACTCTTCTTCCGCAGCGTCCTGCGCTTGGGCCGAGCCCAGCGGAAGCCAGATGAAAACGGCCAACAGGAAGCAGGCGAAAACAGGCGGGCGGCGGCCTTCGAGCATGCGCGGGTGTCTCCATCCTTTGATCCGTGTCGCCCCGTTGATCATTGATGTCTGCGGCACGATGGTTTTCTCTTGAAATATGTCATATCACCGCATCGATCCCCATTGAACCCGGGGCCTTGCGCCCCGCGCGAATTCCGGACTGCGCGAATTGACCTCTCATTTTCTTCTCGGCATCGACACCGGCGGCACCTATACCGACGCCGCTCTCTTCTCGGAAACGCAAGGGGTCGTCGCCAAGGCGAAGGCGCTCACCACCCGCCACGACCTCGCGGTCGGTATTTCCGGCGCGGTCGAAGCGGTGCTCGATCAGGCGAAAGTGCCGGTTTCGGCGATCAGCATGGTCTCGCTGTCGACGACCCTTGCCACCAACGCCCTCGTTGAGGGGCAGGGCGGTCGCGCTGGTCTTGTCATGATCGGCTTCGGCCCCGACGATCTGAAGCGTGATGGTCTCTTGGAGGCGCTCGGCTCCGATCCGGTGATTTTCCTCCCGGGCGGCCATAATGTGCATGGCGGCGAAACTCCGCTCGACATGAGCGAGCTCGATGCCGCGCTGCCGGTGCTTGCCGGACAGGTTTCCTCCTTTGCCATTGCCGGCTACTTCGCGGTTCGCAATCCGGCCCATGAAAAGCGCGTGCGCGATCGCATTCGCGAAGTCTCGCATCTGCCCGTCACCTGCAGCCATGAATTGTCCTCCAAGCTCGGCGGACCGCGCCGCGCCTTGACGACCCTGCTCAATGCGCGGCTGGTGTCGATGATCGACCGGTTGATCGGGTCCTGCGAAGGCTTTCTCAAGGCACGCGGCATCGACGTGCCGATGATGGTGGTGCGCGGTGACGGCGCATTGATCTCGGCCGAGGAGGCGCGGTTGCGGCCGATCGAAACGATCCTCTCGGGTCCGGCTGCAAGCCTCGTCGGCGCGCGGCATCTGACCGGACTCGACAATGCCGTGGTCTCCGATATCGGCGGCACAACGACCGATGTCGCGGTTCTGGAAGGCGGCCGGCCGCGGCTCGACGCCGAGGGCGCCGTCGTCGGCGGCTTCCGCACCATGGTCGAAGCGGTGGCGATGCGGACCTACGGCCTCGGCGGCGATTCGGAAGTGCGGATCAACGACCGCGGCTTGAAGGCGAAGATCGATCTCGGCCCGCGCCGGCTGATGCCGCTCAGCCTTGCCGCGGCTCTGCATGGCGACGCCGTCATTTCGGTGCTCGAAAAACAGATGCGCGCCCAGCATACCGGGCGCAACAATGGCCGCTTTGCGGTCCGTACCGGTCTGCCGGATCATCTTGCCAGCGGTCTGCAGCCGCAGGAGCAGGCGCTCTATGAGCGCATCGGTGCGGTTCCGGTGGCGCTGGAGACACTGCTGGTCTCGACCCCGCAGAAGGCGACGCTCGATCGGCTGGTGGGACGCGGGCTCGTGCATATCTGTGGCCTGACGCCGTCGGACGCCATGCATGTGCTCGGCCGGCAATCGCAATGGAACCTTGAAGCGGCTCAGCTTGGCATTCAGCTTGCGGCGCGCACCCGCGATGGTTCCGGCCAACCGATCGCTCCGTCGCCGGAAGCCATGGCCCAGATGATTGTCGACCGGCTGACGCGGCAATCCTCCGAGGTCATCCTTCAGGCCTGCCTTGGCGAGGATGGCGCCGGTGCGATCGATCCCGCTGTCTCCCAGGCTGTCGACCGCGCGCTCACCCGTGCGCCGGGTATCGTCCGTTTCTCGCTCCGCCTCGATCGCCCGCTCGTCGGCCTTGGCGCGTCCGCGCCAGTTTATTATCCGGCTATTGCCGATATGCTCGGAACGGAAGCAGCCATTCCGGAGGAAGCAGGTGTCGCCAATGCCGTTGGCGCCGTGGTCGGACAGGTCAGCGCCACGGTGACGGTTTTCGTGACGATGCCGGAGGAAGGCATCTTCGTCGTCAACGGTGCCGGGGCCAGCGAACGGTTTCTCGACCAGGAAAAGGCTTTCAGCGCCGCCCGCCGGCGGGCCGAAGCCGTGGCGCTGGAAACGGCACGCACCAATGGAGCGGATGATCCCGTCTCGATGCTGCGGGAGGAAATCGACGCGCCGGAAGTCGAAGGCAGCCGCAAGCTGATCGAGGCCCGGTTCATCGCGTCCGCCAGCGGCCGCCCACGCATCGCCCACGACTGATCTTTTCCATTTCGGAAACAATTCTTCGCATCCTTGCAGAATTGACAGGGAATGAATTGGTGAGAAACTGCGGCCGTTTCACGCGCGCGTTGCGCATGGGCTGGTCCGCGATCGGTTTCAGGCGCAAGATCAACATGTTGGGGCGTTTCCATCGCATCCGTCCGGATCGGTGACGCTCCTTACGTCTATTTCAAGGAGTTGGCAGATGGACCGCATTGAGAAGTTTGGGTTGAAGATAGATGCGGGTCTCCATCGCTTCCTGGTGGAAGAGGCGATGCCGGGCACCGGCATCGATGCCGAGCATTTCTTCGAGCAGCTTTCGGCTCTCGTGCACGACCTGGCGCCGAAGAACCGGGCGCTGCTGGCAAGGCGCGACGACCTCCAGGCCAAGCTCGACGCCTGGTACAAGCAGAACGGCGCGCCCAGCGACATGGAAACCTATCAGGCTTTCCTCCGCGATATCGGCTATCTGCTGCCGGAAGGGGGAGACTTCAGCGTTTCGACCGCCAATGTCGATCCCGAGATCGCGACGATCGCCGGCCCGCAGCTCGTCGTTCCCGTGATGAACGCGCGCTATGCCCTCAACGCCGCCAATGCGCGCTGGGGCTCGCTCTATGACGCGCTTTACGGCACGGACGCGATCTCCGATGCGGACGGTGCGGAGAAAGGCCGCGGTTACAACCCGAAGCGCGGTGCCAAGGTCATCGCATGGGCTCGCGATTTTCTCGATGCCAGCGCACCGCTGACGAAGGGTAATTGGGCTGATGTCACCTCGCTCAAGGTTGCAGGTGGCGCACTCGAGATCGGCCTCAAGGACGGTTCGAACACGACGCTGCGCAACGCTGCCCAGTTTGCGGGTCATTCGGAAGGTGCGCGCGCGGAAATCGTCCTCCGGCACAACAATCTGCATGCGATCGTCGTTCTCGATGCCTCCACGCCGATCGGCAAGGAAGATCCGGCCGCCATTTCCGACGTCATCCTCGAATCGGCAATCACCACGATCATGGACTGCGAAGATTCGGTCGCGGCTGTCGACGCCGAAGACAAGGTTGTCGTCTACCGCAACTGGCTCGGCCTGATGAAAGGCGACCTTACGGAAGAAGTCGCCAAGGGCGGCAAGACTTTCACGCGTCGTCTCAATGCCGACCGCACCTACCAGGCCGCCGCCGGCGGTACGCTATCTCTCCCAGGCCGTTCGCTGATGCTGGTCCGCAATGTCGGCCACCTCATGACGAATCCGGCTATCCTTGACCGTGACGGTAAGGAAGTGCCCGAGGGTGTCATGGACGCCATGGTCACGGCACTGATCGCACTGCACGACATCGGCAATGGCGGTCGCCGCATGAACTCCCGCGCGGGGTCCATGTATGTCGTCAAGCCGAAGATGCATGGGCCGGAAGAAGTCGCCTTTGCCAGCGAGATCTTCGCGCGTGTCGAAAAGGCGCTCGGCATGCCCGCCAACACCATGAAGATGGGCATCATGGACGAGGAGCGCCGCACGACGGTCAACCTCAAGGAGTGCATTCGCGCCGCCCGCGAGCGCGTCGTCTTCATCAACACCGGCTTCCTCGACCGCACCGGCGACGAGATGCACACCTCGATGGAAGCCGGCCCGATGATCCGCAAGGGCGACATGAAGCAGGCCGCATGGATCGGCGCCTACGAGAACTGGAACGTCGATATCGGACTTGAATGCGGCTTGTCCGGCCATGCCCAGATCGGCAAGGGCATGTGGGCCATGCCCGATCTGATGGCTGCGATGCTCGAGCAGAAGATCGCCCACCCGAAAGCCGGCGCCAACACTGCCTGGGTCCCGTCGCCGACGGCCGCCACGCTGCACGCGACGCACTATCACCGCGTCAATGTCGCCGAGGTCCAGGCGAGCCTGAAGAGCCGCACCCGCGCCAAGCTCTCCGATATCCTGTCGGTGCCGGTCGCGGTCCGGCCGAACTGGACGCCCGAGGAAATCCAGCGTGAGCTCGACAACAACGCTCAAGGGATTCTCGGCTACGTCGTGCGCTGGGTCGACCAGGGTGTCGGTTGCTCCAAGGTTCCCGACATCAACAATGTCGGCCTGATGGAAGACCGCGCGACGCTGCGCATCTCCGCCCAGCACATGGCCAACTGGCTGCACCACGGCGTCGTCACCGAAGCGCAGGTCGTCGAGACGATGAAGCGCATGGCCGCCGTCGTCGACGGTCAGAACGCCGAGGACCCGCTCTATGTCGCGATGGCGGGTAACTTCGACGGATCGATCGCCTTCCAGGCGGCTGTCGAGCTGGTTCTGAAGGGCCGCGAGCAGCCGAACGGCTACACCGAGCCGGTCCTGCATCGCCGCCGTCTGGAATTGAAGGCGCGCAACGCCGCCTGATTCGTCCTGATCTGAATGTTTCGACAAGGCCGCGTGTTCAATGGAACGCGCGGCCTTGTCATTTACCGGCTCGGCCTTGACCTAGAACTCGGCCCATCCTTCGGTGGCAAGCGCTGTATTGCCTTGGGCTGCATGCGGGGTCGATCGCTTGGCGACCCGAAGGGTGCGGTCGCCGTGATGGTAGCTGACCGCTGCTGCCGTCGGCTGATGCCGAGATTCGGTTCCGGACTTCGCATTCGCCTCCCCACCCAGGATGAAGCGCCCGATCAGGTTGCGCAGATTGGTACCCTCCTGCGCCAGGGTGGCGGAGGCGGCATTGGCTTCCTCGACCATCGCTGCGTTCCTCTGCGTCACCTGATCCATCTGGTTGACGGCGGTGTTGACTTCGCTCAGTCCCACGGACTGTTCCCGGGCGGACGTAGCGATCGCGGCCATATGTTCGTTGATGGTGATCACATGCGCCTCGATCGTCTGGAGCGCCTCGCCGGTGTCGCGCACCAGGCGCACCCCGTTTTCGACCTCCTGGCTCGATGTGCGGATAAGATCCTTGATTTCTTTCGCGGCCTTGGCCGAGCGCTGTGCAAGTTCGCGCACTTCCTGGGCGACAACGGCAAAACCCTTGCCCGCTTCACCGGCCCGGGCCGCTTCGACCCCGGCGTTCAATGCGAGGAGATTCGTCTGGAAGGCGATCTCGTCGATGACGCCGATGATGCTGGAAATCTGGCTGGAGGATTCCTCGATCCGCCGCATCGCCTCCACGGCATTGGCGACGACGACGGCTGACTGGGCCGCACTGGTCTTCGCCTCGCCGGCGACGTCGCGCGCCTCCTCCGTCCGTCTCGACGAGTTGCTGACATTGGCGGTAATCTGATCGAGCGCCGCGGCTGTCTCTTCGAGCGACGCTGCCTGCTGTTCGGTCCGTTTGGAAAGATCGTCGGCGCTCTGGCTGATCTCGCGCGTGCCCATGCCGATGTTGCCGGCACTGTCGGCGACGGCCAGCAACGCGTCGTTCAACTGTCCCGCCGCCTTGTTGAGGTCATGCCGCAACTGTTCGAACTCGGCGGCGAAGGGCTCATGCAGCCGGACTGCGAGATCGCCGTTGGCAAGCCGCTGCAGCCCACTGGCGAGACCGGCGGTCGCTTGCGTCAGCCGTTCCTGCGCGTCCTGTTCCGCCTGTCTCTGCACACGAAGGCGCTCGGCCTCGCTGGTGCGGCGGGTCTCGTCCGCTTCGGCCTGCAGCCGCAGGTTCGCTCGCGCCGCTTCCCGGAAGGACTGGATGGCGCGAGCCATGTCGGCAATCTCGTCCTTGCCGTTCACCGGTTCGTCGGCATCCTCGACATGACCGTCGATCAGTCGGCGCATGGCCGCGATCTGGCGACCGAGCGGTCCGACGACGCCGCGCAACACGACGAGGAAGGTGCCGGCGGCAAGCGCCATGACGAGAACGATGATGGCAATGTTCAGCTTCTGCACTGTCTCGAACTCGTGATGCTTGGCTTCAAAAGCCGTGCCGGAAAGTTCGACCTGCAGGTCCGAGATCTCGGAGATCGTTGCCGTCAGCGGATCGATCGTCGCGTAGAGCTTTTCGCGCACGAACGTATCGAGTGCCTTCTGGTCCTTGTCCGAGAGAATTTGCGTCAGCGCCGTGATGGAATCCATCGCAACGATCATCTGGCTCCGCGCATTGTCGACGAGCCGTCGTTCCTCATCGGTCATCGAGGTCGCCGCATAGGCATCCCAGTTGGTCTTGATGGTCTCCCGCGCGGCGTTGACTGAGGCCAGCCCGCTCTCCATCGTTTCGTTGCCGTTGCGGACCTTGTGCGCGGCGTCGACGATCGAGACTGCAAAGGCGTCGGAAGTCGCCTTCAGGTTCTTCAGCGGCACGATGCGATCGGCATAGACCACATCCATCATGTCGCTGGTTTCCGACAGCGTGCTCTGGCTGTAGATGGCGATGCCGATGGTTATGGATGACAGAAGCGCAATCGCGCCGATGAGCTTGGTCTTGATCAGCATGCCAGTCCCTCCCGAGCGGAATTTCTGGGCACACTGTTTCTTTTATTTAGATAACGCTTACTTAATAAGCGCCTGAATTTAAGTCGAAATTGAACTTTTCTGCGTCACGCGGCCGGTTTTCGCGACCCTGATTTGAGGGCGTTTTCGAACAGCAACTTTGCGTGGCTGACGCGCTCCGTTGCAGCATTGCGCCGCCGACAAATGGTGGTTGAGTATCGACGCAAAAAACCGCCGACTGGTGTCGGCGGCTTTGGATGCTTGGTGCAGAGCTGTTACTGCTGGACGACGACGCGGGCGTTCTTGCCAGGGCGAACGCGTGAATAGAGGTCGATGATGTCCTGGTTGATCAGGCGGATGCAGCCGGACGAAGCGGCGGTGCCGATCGACGACCATTCCGGCGTGCCATGCAGACGGAACAGCGTGTCCTTGCCTTCGTCGTTGAAGAGATAGAGGGCGCGGGCACCGAGCGGGTTCTTGAGGCCGGGGCCCATGCCTTCCTCGACATACTTGGCGACTTCCGGCTTGCGCTCGGCCATTTCCTTCGGCGGATGCCACATCGGCCATTCCTGCTTCCAGGCGATGTAGGCCTCACCTTCCCATGCAAAGCCGGCCTTGCCGACACCGATGCCGTAGCGAACGGCCTTGCCGCCCGGCAGCACGTAGTAGAGGAAGCGATTCGGCGTGTTGACGACGATCGTGCCCGGGCGCTCGCTGGTGGTGTAGTCGACGACCTGGCGATGGAAACGGGTATCTACCTTGTTGATCGGGATCGCGGGCAGCGCGTAACCGTGGTCCTCAACCGCGCCATAATCGCCGTTAAAGATCTGATTCGTAGCAACCTTTACCGCTACGGGAGCGGGTTCGTTGGCGGCAGTCTCGGGCTTGGACGAGGTCGTCGAGCAGCCGGCAACGGCCAGTGTCGCCGCGAGGCTGCACAAGAGGAAGGCATTGCGGAAGCGCATGGGAGTCTCTTAAAAAGAAGCGAAGTAAAAACTGGGTCGCCGCGACCATCAGTGACTACGGTTATTTTCGATTAGTTTGTGCTATGCAAGAGATTGCGCGGCCACAATTTGGCTGGAAAGTGCAAATTCCATGACCCTTGTTTTTTTGCAACAAAATGGCCGGCCCAAAGGGACATCGGGCGCATGACGATTCTCTCCATCCATGGCGATAACCCGCTGATCGACGGCCGCCAGTCGAATCGCGCAATGATGGTGCGTCGCGGCGTGCAGCGGCTTTTTGCCGAGTTGCGCCATTCGGTGCTGCCGGAACTAACTCTTTCGAGCGGCAGACGCGCCGACTTGATCTCGCTTTCGGCCAAGGGCGAGATCTGGATCGTCGAGATCAAGACCTCGATCGAGGATTTTCGCGTCGACCGCAAATGGCCGGACTACCGGCAGCATTGCGACCGGCTGTTCTTCGCAACCCATGCCGGCGTGCCGCTGGACATCTTCCCGGAGGAGTGCGGCCTGCTTCTTTCGGACGGTTATGAGGGACACATCGTTCGCGAGGCGCCCGAGCACAAGCTGCCGCCGGCGACCCGCAAGTCGGTATTGCAGCTCTTTGCGCGCACGGCGGCGCAGCGACTGATGCTTGCCGAATGGGCCGCCGAGCGCAACGGCGAACTCGGCGATTCGATTGGGGACATTCTCTCCGGTGGCCGCGACAGCGGCTGATCCCCGAGCAATCCAGGAAAAGTGCGAAGCGGTTTTCCGGCTCGGCATTGCTCGGCTTCTGAAGTGCAATCCAGGAAAAGTGCGAAGCGGTTTTCCGACCGGGATGCGTTTTTGAAGAGTGGCTTGCCTATTTCGGCGCGCGCTTGGCGAGAATGCGCTGCAGCGTCCGGCGATGCATGTTGAGGCGGCGCGCCGTTTCCGAAACATTGCGCTCGCACATCTCATAGACGCGCTGGATATGTTCCCAGCGGACGCGATCGGCCGACATCGGATTTTCCGGCGGCTCGACCCGTTCGCCCTGGCGCTGAACGAGCGCAGCAAAGATGTCGTCGGCATCGGCCGGCTTGGCGAGGTAGTCGACGGCGCCGAGCTTTACGGCGTTCACGGCGGTGGCGATGTTGCCGTAGCCGGTCAGCATGATCATGCGCGTGTCATCGCGCCGCCCGCGGATCGCCTCGATCACGTCGAGACCGCTGCCATCGCCGAGCCGCAGGTCGATGACGGCATATTTCGGCGGGTTGCCCTTGGCCTTGGCAATGCCTTCGGCGACCGATTCGGCGATATCGACCGAAAAGCCGCGGGCTTCCATGGCGCGGGCAAGACGCCTGAGGAAGGGCGCGTCGTCGTCGACGAGCAGCAGGGTGCGGTCCGGTCCGATCAGTTCGGCGTCCTGTGCGGGCGTGCTGGGCGAAGCTGTCGATTTGTCGGTCATTCTGGAATCCTTGAGCGAAAACCTGCGCTTTCGCCGAGATTATAGGTTTCTTCTGGTCTCGTTCAATAAACTGCGAAATGTCATTTCGCCAGTTTCGTATCCATCAGTGCGCGCGGCCATTCGACGCTGACCCGGGCGCCTGGCTTGTCCGGTCCGCCGTTTTCAAAGCGCAGCCGCGCGCCCGAACGTTCGAGCAGCGTCTTGGCGATGAAGAGGCCGAGTCCGAGGCCACCGGCGCTGTCGTCCTTTTGCCGCCGCGTCACATAGGGTTCGCCGATGCGCTGCAGGATATCCGGCGCAAAACCATCGCCGTCGTCCGCGATCGTCACCCGAACTCGATCCGCCGTATGCTCGACCGTGACGGTGACTTCCTTCCGGGCATAGTCGACTGCGTTCTCGAGCAGGTTGCCGAGCCCATAGAGAATGCCGGCATTGCGGTTGCCGACCGGCTCGGTCGCGCGGTCGCCTTTTTCGACGAGGTTGATGTGAATGCCGAATTCGCGGTGCGGCGCCATCACCTCTTCGATCAGCGATGACAGAGGCAGCATCCGCATGTGCTCCTCGCTTTCGGAAGAGAGCGTCGTCAGTCGCTTCAGGATATCGCGGCAGCGTTCGCTCTGGCTGCGCAGCAGATGTACGTCCTCGCCGAAGCGCGGATCGTTGCCGAGTTCGCGCTCCATCTCCTTGGCGACGACGCTGATCGTCGCGAGCGGCGTTCCGAGTTCGTGCGCGGCTGCGGCCGCCAGCCCATCGAGCTGCGACAGGTGCTTTTCCCGCTGCAGAACGAGTTCCGTTGCCGTCAGCGCTTCCGACAGCTCGCTCGCTTCCAGCGAGACGCGATAGGTGTAGAAGGCGGCAAAGGCTGTCATCGAGACGATCGCAAACCAGATGCCGGCCGTCAGTACCCGCGGCATCAGGAGCACCGTGCCCGGATACCAGGGTAGCGGAAAGGGCGAGAAGGCAAGCGCGGTGATCGCGATCACCGCCAGGCCGGCAAGGATGATGCTGTGCGATTTCGGCTGCGATGCCGAGGAGATGATGACGGGAACACACAGAAGCGGTGCGAAGGGATTGGTGAGCCCGCCGGTGATGAACAGGAGGCCCGTGATCTGCGCGAGATCGAGACCGAGAAGCGCAAAGGCAGCAGGCGGCTGCAGTCGGTGCGTCGGCGGATAGCGCAGCGTCACATAGGCGTTGACCAGCGCCAGGCTTGCGATCAGCACCAGGCAGGAGATCAGCGGCAGCGGAAATTGCAGCCAGAAAGCGGTGATGAGGACGGCGATCGACTGGCCGCCGACGGCAAGCCAGCGCAGCCGGACGAGTGTCTGCAGGCGCAGGCTGCGGTTGCTGGTCTGGTCGTTGTTGTGTTCGAGCGCAACTGTGGTCATTCGTGGCTGCATTCCAGTCATCGGAGGTTTCGTCTCATGTACCACGGGGCTTCGCCCGTGTCGTCGGCGCCGCATTGGCCGGATCCTCGGGCCAGGGGTGCTTCGGGTAGCGCCCACGCATGTCGGCGCGCACATCCCGCCAGGAGCCAGCCCAGAAGCCGGGCAGGTCGCGCGTCGTCTGGATCGGGCGATGTCCGGGGGAAATCAGTTCGAGCAGCAGCGGCAGGCGGCCGTCGCCGATCGCCGGATGGGTCTTCAGGCCGAAGAGCTCCTGCACGCGGATCGACAGCAGCGGCTCGTCGCCATCATAGTGGATAGGGTGTCTTTGCCCGGTCGGCGCCTCGAAATGCGTCGGTGCAAGCCTGGCAAGTTCCCGCTGTCGCTCGTGCGGAACGAGGGAGAGCAGCCCGTCCGAAAGGCTGGACGCCTTGATGTCGGCAATGGCGGTGACACCATGCTGGAACGGCACGAACCATTCGTAGAGACGGTCGAGAAGCGCCTGATCCGAGACATCCGGCCAAGGGTCGCCGATCGAGCGGTTGAGGAAGCCGATGCGGTCGCGCATCTGCATTGCCTCCTTGGAGAAGGGCAATACCGAGAGGCCGAGCTGGCGCACGCCGTCGGCCAGTGCGCGCGCCGCCGCTTCGCCCGTCGGTCTGGCAAGCGGCGCTTCCTCGAAGATGATCGCGCCGAGCCGCATCACGCGGCGCGCGCGCACCTGCCGGCTCTGCCTGTCGAAGAAGCTCTGGTCCTCGCGGGTAATCGCCTCGGGCATATGCTCTTCGACCTCGGCGCGCGACAGTTCGGCCGCTGCCAGCACCCGCTGGCCGCCGGCCCGTCCCGTGAGGTCAGCGATGACCAGCATCGAGGCGGCCGAAAGCCGCTCCGTCTCCGGAATCTCCGCGCCACGTCCGTTCGCCATCACGAATCGCCCGCGGCCGCCGCGCTGAAGTGCGATGCGGTCGGGAAAGGCATGCATCAGCAGCGCGCCCGGTTGGACCGGTTCGTTCGATTTCGGCGCGCCCTTCAGCTCCGCCGCCATGCGGCGCGCCAGATTGCGCGAGGCCTCGGCACGGTCGCCACGCTCCTGCCGAAAGCGGCGCAACCGATCCTCGAGATCGATGCTGGTACCACCGAGGCCCTGTTCGGTCAGCATCACCGCCAAGAGACAAGCGGCCTCGGCCTGGCCCTCTTCGGCTGCGGCAACGGCCATTGCGG